>JBCCZA010000167.1:0-7746 GCA_039188455.1 Planctomycetota bacterium | reverse complement strand
GAAAAAGACCCGCGGGCGTCAGCCCACGGGCCATAGGGGAATCTGTCGGTTCGGAAGTTGCGCGGGGCGTCGGCCCCGTCGAGCCGACTTAGCGCAGCGCTTCCGGCGCCGTGTTATTGCTCATCGAAAACGTCGTGCGGAGAGCGGAGCGGTCCGAGCCGAGCTCGCCGCAGTCCAGGGTCTCGTGGCAACAACAACAGTCACAATCGGTCATGGATCACCTCCTTTCGGGGGGTGCGTCCCAGCCGTCGCCGGTGGTTCCCGCCGCGAGCCGCCGACAGACGGCGTAGGGCGGGGGTCGGCCGCCGGGGTGTTCCAGCCACGGATCGTCTCCGCGGCACATCTGCACAACGGTATCGGTCGGCGGGCCGCCGGGTCAATAGATAGCCCAGAGATGCGACGAAAACGCCTGGGCACCGGCGATTGGCCGGGCGCCACACCTCGGTGAAGGCGACGGGTGTCGTTGAGATGTCGGATCGCCGGGGCACACATCGTGCTGCGCACGAGATGTGGCACCGACGGAGAGCGTCACTCCGGCTCGTAGCCCGCGATCGTCTCGGGCGGGTTGAGCAGGAACTTGTGCTTGCGCTTGTAGAGGTCGTTGAGGTGCTCGAACTCGAACCCGGCCGAGGGCGTGAACAGGCACCAGTGCACGTCGACGGCGCACTTGGCGCCGCGGATGGCTTCGCGGACGAAGCGGTTGAGCCGGCGGATGGGGAAGGCGGCGACCATCTCGTTGCTCAGCGGCACGCAGACGGTCGGCGTCTCGGGGAAGAAGACGAGATAGGCCATGGTGCCCAGCTCGGCGCCGGTCTCGGGGTGGGTGAGGTCGAACTGCAGCGCCCACTTCCAGCTCTCGCCGTGCCAGACGAGGGTCTGGCGGGTGCCGGGGAAGGCGTCGAAGTCGGCGAGCATCTTGGTGAACGACTCCTTCTTCTCGGCGCCCAGCGAGTTGAGCAGGGTGTCGAGTTCGGGGACGTTCCAGCGATCCTCCCACGGGGAGAGGGCCTTGATGACGGGGGCTTTGGCCATGGGACGATCGGGTTGGGGGCGGCGGGTCGCGGCGGCAGGGAATATCGAGCCGCGTATGGTAGCGGCGATGGGCGAAGCACGCGGCATGGCGAGGGTGGACGCGGGGGCGGAGGCGGTGAGGGGGGCGGTGACGGCGGTGGTGATGGCCAAGGCCGGCGAGCCGGGGCGGGTGAAGACGCGGCTGATCCCGGCGATCGGGGCCGAGGCGGCGGCGGCGGTGCACCGGGCGATGCTGGCGTGCGTGCTGCGTCGGCTGGCGGACGGCTGGGCGGGGCCGCGGGTGCTGGCGGTGGCGGGCGACCCGGCGCGGCTGGGCGCCGAGGCGGCGGGTTGGCGGGTGGTCGATCAGGGCGACGGGGACCTGGGGGACCGGCTGGAGCGGGTGTGGCGGGGGCCGGCGGTGGGGGGCGGGGCGGTGGCGTTTTTCGGCGTCGACAGCCCGGATGCGCCGGCGGCGGCGTGGCGGGCGATCGACCGGGTGCTGGCTGGGGCGCGAGAAGGGGTGGGAGACGGGGCGGAGGCGGCCGTCGGACCGGTCGCCGACGGGGGCTACTGGACGCTGGCGGCCCGGTCGGCGGACCGCGGGGCGGCGCTGCTTCGGGGGATCGACTGGGGCAGCGAGCGCGTGCTGGGCCAGACCCGCGCGGCGGCGGCGGGGGCCGGCCTGCGGCTGGCCGAGCTGGACGCCTGGCACGACGTCGACGACGCCGACGACCTCGCCGCCCTGCGCCGACGCCTCGCCGACGCGGACGCGACCGCCGACCCGGCACTGGCCGAGTTGGCCGCCGCGCTGGACACGGCGCTTCGCCCTTAACATGACCGCATGACCACCGACGCCCCGCTGCCGCCCCCGCCCCCCACGCAGGTCATCGACCCCGCCCAGGAAGACGTCGACGTCTCCGGCTCGCTCGTCCTGGTCGTCGACGACAACGAGCAGAACCTTGAGCTGCTGCAGGCCTACCTCGAGGCCCTGCCCATCGACGTCGAGACCGCGACCGACGGCGTCGAAGCCATGGCCCGGCTCGAGGACAGCGACCTGCCGATGCCCGACCTCGTCTTGCTGGACGTGATGATGCCGCGCATGTCCGGGTTCGAGGTCTGCCGCAAGATCAAGGAAGACCCGCGGCTGCGCACCCTGCCGGTGATGATGGTCACCGCGCTCAACGAGCTGGGCGACATCGAGCGCGGGGTCGAGTCCGGCACGGACGACTTCGTCACCAAGCCGGTGAACAAGCTCGAGCTGATCACGCGGGTGAAGTCGCTGCTGAAGGTGCGCTACCTGCGCCGCGAGCTGGACCGCACGGAAGCGCACCTGCGTCAGATCAGCGAAGACGAGGACGGAATGCGGAATG
This sequence comes from Planctomycetota bacterium, assembly GCA_039188455.1. Taxonomy (GTDB): domain Bacteria; phylum Planctomycetota; class Phycisphaerae; order Phycisphaerales; family Phycisphaeraceae; genus JBCBUE01. The sequence continues at coordinate 5,362 of JBCCZA010000167.1, read as the reverse complement.
CAGAATGATGAGTGCGAAATGGTGCTGACCGATCGCTAGGCAGACCGGGCCCCACTGACCATTCCGCACTTCTCATTTTCTCACTTCTCAATCCGCATTCCGCATTCTTAGTGGGTCCGTCTGTGCCGCCTGGGCAAGGGTCGGGGGCCGGTGGTGCGGGGTGTGCGGGTGGTGCGCGCGGGGGAGGGGTGGTGAGCGGTGAGAGTTGGCCGTCTGGGTTGAATCGGGGGCCGGTTCGGGTCGATCGCTGCGGTGAGCCCCGAAGGTTTCGGGGCGACCGACCCGGATGCCCCGCGGCGCCGCGTCGGCGTTGAGGCACCCGCGGGAAGAGGCGTCAGGCCGAGGCTGATCCAGGGACCACCCGGCATCAGCACCTGCCGCTCGAGCAGCCGATCTCGCTTACGAGCGGACGGGAGATAGCCATGAGTCGGATTAACACGAACATCCAGTCGTTGATCGCCCAGCGGTCCCTCTCGACCAACAACGCCACGCTCAACACGTCGCTCGAGCGGCTGAGCACCGGCCTGCGGATCAACCGCGGCTCGGACGACCCGGCGGGCCTGATCGCCTCCGAGTCGCTGCGTTCCGAGAAGGTCGCCATCGCCGCCGCCATCGACAACGCCGAGCGTGCCGACCAGGTCGTCAACGTCGCCGAGGGCGGCCTGCAGGAGATCAACGCTCAGCTCCTCGAGCTGCAGTCGCTGATCGGCCAGACCGCCAACGACACCGGCCTCTCCGAGGAAGAGAAGGAGGCCAACCAGCAGCAGGTCGACTCCATCCTCGCCACCATCGACCGCATCGCCTCCAGCACCACCTTCAACGGCACCAAGCTGCTCAACGGCTCGCTGGACTTCACCGTCTCCAACCAGTCGACCAGCCTGTCCGACTTCCAGATCAACAACGCCAGCCTCCCGGCCAACGGCGGCATCGAGGTCGACGCGGCCATCACCGCCTCGGCTCAGGTCGCCGGCCTGTTCCTGTCCTTCGGCGACGACCTGGCGCTCGACGACGACGCCGACTCGGTCTTCAGCTTCGAGCTCGCCGGCACGCTGGGCAGCCGATCCTTCTCCTTCACCTCCGGCACGACCGTCGAGACCATCGCCACCGCGATCAACACCTACACCGACGTGCTGGGCATCTCCGCCACCACCGACACCGGCGGCGGTGACAACGGCATCTTCATCAACTCCACCGAGCTGGGCTCCGACGCCTTTGTCTCGATCGATGTCACCTCGGTCGCCGGCCAGGGCGGCGACGGCGTGCTCACCCTGTGCGCCACCGACGCCGACGTCGCCGACGACACCTCCGCCACCGCCTTCACCGCCGTCACCAACGCGATCCGCGACGAGGGCCAGGACGTCGCCGGCTCGATCAACGGCGTGAAGTTCCGCGGCGACGGCGCCGACGCGTCCATCGCCTCCGACACCCTCAACCTCGAGGTCACGCTCTCCAGCTCGGCCTACGAGTCCGTCGGCACGGTCTCGCTGTTCGACATCGCCGGCGGCGGCGCCAAGTTCAACCTCGGCCCGACCGTCGACATCATCAACGAGGTCCGCCTCGGCATCGGCGCCGTCAACGCCCGAGGCCTGGCCAGCCAGACCCTCCAGGACGAAGACGGCGACGACTACGCCGCCTCGCTCGCCGACCTCGGCTCGGGCGGCAACCTCGACCTGCTCGACGGCAACCTCACCGACGCCCAGACGGTCGTCAACGACGCCATCAACGAGGTCTCTCGACTCCGCGGCCGGCTGGGCTCGTTCCAGTCCAACGTCATCGGCTCGACGATCAACGCCCTGAGCGTCACGCTCGAGAACGTCTCCGCCGCCGAGTCCTCGATCCGAGACACCGACTTCGCCGCCGAGACCGCCGAGCTCACCCGGGCTCAGATCCTCCAGGCCGCGGCGACCAACTCGCTCTCGATCGCCAACAGCGCCCCGTCCGCCGTCCTCGGACTGCTCGGCTAACCGCCGACCGGCCCCCGACGGCCAAGACGGCCAAGCCAAATCAAGATCGCCCCCCAAGGCCTCGGCTCAACGCCGGGGCCTTTTTCTTGCGCGCCCGCAGCGGATACGATGACGCCTCACGCCATCCGAGAGACCCGCATGCTCCGCAGCACCTCCGCCCTCCGCCGCCTCCTCGTCCTCGCCGTTGTCGCCGCCGGCTTCGCCCTGGCCGCTTGCGAGTACCACAAGGTCGACAAGGACGGCAACCGCGAGCGCATCAACAAAGAAGAGTACGACCGGCTCCGCGGCGAGTGACCCACGCTTAGCCGGATCGTTGACGTGTCGGCCCGCGGGCCGGCTCTGTCGCGTGCGCAAGAATTGCCGATCGAGGCGGTCGCGGTGGTGGTGACGAAAATAGTGGGGCTGACGAAGTTAAGGGGGGTGCGGGTTGTGACGATCACACGGAGCGGACGGGTTGGTCGGACCAGCCCGTCTGGAACGCCGGCGTCGGCGTGAGGTTCCGATAAGCGCAAGGTCCGATTCGGCAGGCTCCGCGGCCGGGAGCAGACCGAAGTAGGCCTTGCGGTCGGCGGAGCCGAGCACCGTTCCGGAAAACGTGGGCTGCACGGTGCAGCCCAACCAAAGCATCAGGGTTCGGATCGGAGATCCGTGAACGTTCTTGGCTGGAGCCAGCTGTGACCCTTCACCCCGAACGTAACACGGACTCGCGTGTTCACGGAGGATTGCGACGATGAGTCGAATCAACACCAATGTGCAATCGTTGATCGCCCAGCGAAACCTGGGCGCTCAGAACTACTCGCTGAACAAGTCGCTCGAGCGGCTCTCGACGGGCCTGCGGATCAACCGCGGCGCCGACGACCCCGCGGGCCTGATCGCCTCGGAGGCCCTTCGCTCCGAGCAGGCCAAGATCACCTCGGCGATTAGCAACGCCGAGCGTGCCGACCAGGTGGTCAACATCGCCGAGGGCGGCCTGCAGGAGATCAGCTCGCTGCTCCTGGAGGTCCAGTCGCTCGTCGGTCAGTCGGCCAACGACGCCGGCCTGTCCGCCGACGAGAAGGAAGCCAACCAGCTGCAGATCGACTCGATCCTCCAGACGATCGACCGCATCTCGCAGACGACCAGCTTCCAGGGCACCAAGCTGCTCAACGGCACGTACGACTTCACCGTGTCGAGCCAAGCCTCGTCCGTGACTGACTTTACGATCAACGCCGCCAAGCTCTCGCCCACCGAGAACCGCCAGGTCGACATCCTGGTCAACACCTCGGCCCAGTACGGCGGCCTGTTCCTCTCGACCAACGGCGCCCTCGACCTGACCGCCAACTCCTCGACCTTTACCTTCGAGGTCAACGGCGCTCTCGGCTCGCGGGAGTTCACCTTCACCTCCGGCACCGCCCTGGGTGATATCGCCTCCGAGGTCAACAAGTTCACCGAGGTCACCGGCGTCTCCGCCGCCACCTCGGGCACCGGCCTGGTCTTCAAGACCGACACCCTCGGCTCCGATCAGTTCGTCGAGATCGACATCGTCGATGACGGCGGCCAAGTCGGCACCGTGTTCAACCTGTCGGCCACCGACAACAACACGTCGCAGACCACCGGCGGCACCACCCTGGCCACCCTCGAATCGTCCAACGCGATCCGTGACGAAGGCCAGGACCTGGGCGCCACCGTCAACGGCATCTCCGCCACCGCTCGGGGCAACATCCTGCGGGTGAACTCGGACTTCCTCGACCTGGAAGCCACGCTCACCGTCTCCGGTTCGCAGACCCTCGGCGACCTCAACGCCGGCGGAGCCCTGACCATCACCGGCGGCGGCGCGCAGTTCAACATCGGCCCCAACGTCGACGTCCTCAACCAGGCCACCCTGGGCATCAAGAACGTCGCCTCCCGCAACCTCGGGTCGGTCCAGAACGGCTACCTCGCCGACCTGGCCAACGGCGAGTCGTCCAACGTGGTCGACGGCAACCTCAACGCCGCTCAGAAGATCGTCGACGACGCGATCTCCCAGATCGCCTCGCTCCGCGGCCGACTGGGTGCGTTCCAGAGGAACACCCTCGGTGCCACCATCAGCAACCTGGGCGTCGCCTTCGAGAACACCTCAGCCGCCGAGTCCTCGATCCGCGACACGGACTTCGCCGCCGAGACGGCCGAGCTCACCCGCTCGCAGATCCTCCAGCAGGCCGCCACGTCCTCGCTGGCGATCGCCAACTCGGCGCCCTCGGCCGTCCTGTCCCTGCTCGGCTAAGGCACGAAACGACCCTGACACGGACGTTCGCCACGCGAGCCTCCGATCACTGATGCGAGGCGACGGTCTTCGGGCCGTCGCCTCTTTTCTTTGGGGCAGGGCGAAGCGTTGGCATCGAGAGGCCGGGGTGCTGGGGTGCGAGCAGCCTCAACGCCCGATAATCGTCAAGCCCACGAACCTCGATCGCCGATGCCGACCCCGTGACGCCGTCCGCCGACATCCCGGCCGCCCAGCAGCGTGTCAAGGCCGCCGCCCTTGCCAAGGCCCGCGAGAAAGACAACCGCACCTATTACTACGACGCCCTGATCGACGGCGAAGGCCAGGCAGGCGTCTGGACCATGGACGGCCGCTGGTCCGTCATCGAGCCCCACGTCGACCTCCGCCCGACCGATCAAGCCCTCGATCTCGGCTGCGCCGAAGGCCTGATCACGCTCGCCGTCGCCCGCCGCGTCGCCTCGGCCCACGGCGTCGAGATCCAGCCCCAGCGCGTCGCCGCCGCCCGTCGCATCGCCCGGGAGCAGGGCGTCCGCAACGCTTCGTTCGAGGAAGGCTCGGTCGTCGATCATCCGATCGACCCGGACCGCTACGACGTCGTCCTCTGCCTGGGCGTCATTCAGCACCTTCACCACACGGACATCGAGTCGGCCGTCGGTCGAGTCGTCGCCGCGGCCAGACGGACCGTCGTGTTTCGGGCGCCGTTCCTGCGCCGGTCGCGGATGGACCTGCTCGGCCACTGCGTCAACGCCATCGGCCGAGCCGGCCAGGGGCCTCGCGGCAACTTCAAGGTGCGCATGGTCCGCTGCGAGGGCGGCATCGGCGGCGACTTCCTCGTCGCCGAGCGCCCCCAGACCTGACCGCACGCCCCACGCCAAGCTCGATCGTCAAGCGACGCTTCGGCCACGCCCGATAACGCCTCCATGGCGATCGTGCTGTCATACCCCAAGTCCGGCCGGACTTGGCTGCGCTTCATGCTCAACGACTACCTCGCCCGCATCGCCGGCGCGAGCGACCTGCCCAACGCCTTCGCCATCGAGAAGGCCGACGGCTACCCCATCGCCTGGACCCACCTCGCCGCCGCCATGGTCGCCCGCCGGCACTACTGGGAGCTCGGCCCGTTCGACCCCACGCCGCTGGCCAAGCAGCCGCTGCTGTTCCT
>JBCCZA010000166.1:0-7749 GCA_039188455.1 Planctomycetota bacterium | reverse complement strand
TTCCTCGTTCTTGAATCGGGGGCGGAGCGGTGTCTTCATGGAATCGGGTGGGGTCACCCTCTTGGCTCGCAACGCGAGTCGCTGGCCGAGGAAGGCAAAGGTTCTGCCGCCGACCTGTTTGAACCCGCACCTCACCTCGTAGTCGCCGCGAGGTGTTTTCGGCTCCACTTGCGCATCGGCATCGAGGATGGGCATCGCGATCAAAGTCATCGCGACAAACGCCCAGACCATGACGCGCCGAGTACGTTCTGCCATGACTCTTTTCCCCTGCTTTACCGTGAGATGTGATGAGCAGCCAGTCACAGCATATCGCGGCGATGCTGAATCCGTTGTCGGTGGACGGGGTTTAGGGATGTCGGCTGGGCCGCCACAATCTGGGTACCAGACTCGGGGCAGGGGGAGGCCAGTCCGCGACGGCTTTGATCCGCATGGTGCCGGGGTTGCCGATGAACGGCGGTGAGTTGGTGGCGGTCTTGGCCGTAGCGCGGAGCGTGTGGCCCTTGCGGCGGTTGGTCTTCACGACGAGCTTGCCCTTGCTGATCTGGTGGAAGGCGGCGTCGGTGGGGCTGGTGAAGCTGTCGCTCTTGAACCGGACCTTGGAGCGGTCGGCCCGCTGTCGATGCGCCCCTTGAATCGGACCTGGCCGGTGAGCCCGCTGGTGGCGTCGGCGTTGTCGATCAGGAGCTTGGACTTGCGGAGATCGAGCGGCTGGTCGGGGTGGACGAAGGTGCCCGCATCACGGGTCTTGACCTTGACGTCGCCGGTGTAGAAACCGGTCGCCGCGCTGCGATCGGATGCGAGGCTGGGGCTGAGGCCAAGCACGAGCAGGGCGGCCGCGGTGCAGCCGATTAGCGGGATGGGCTAGGACGCAAGAATTCTCATCAGGAACCGAGCTCGAGGTTGACCTGGAAGTCCTCCTCATCCCAGGTCTTGGCCGAGCCATCGACTGACGAGGCGTTGCGGGTGTCGTCGGCGTGCCAGCCCGGCAGGCCGTCGAAGATGAGGACCATATCCGGCGAGGCTTCCTCGAGCCGCTTGTTGGCCAGGCTCCGCTCGGGGTGGTCGATTGAGACGGCGAACCAGTCGCGGATCTCGTAGCTGGTGGCGTAGTCCTCGTAGAAGTTGTCGTCGTCCTCGGGGCAGGCCCAGACGTACTCGCGCTCCTCGGCGATGTAGGGCTGGATCAGGGCGTCCCAGGTGTAGGGCGAGTCCTCGTCGGGCACCCAGCCGTCGTGATCGGCCGCGTAGAGCTCGAACCCGACGTGCAGGCTGCGGAGGTGGGACAGGCACTCGACCCGCTTAGCCTCGCTCCGCGAGCCGGCCAGGACCGGCATGAGGATCAGCACGAGGATCGCGATCACGCCGAGGACGACCAGCACCTCGATCAGGGTGAAGGCACGGGCCGGACGGAGGGAGGAAAGCGGGTTATTCGAAGGGGTTGGCATGGGTGCAGAACGCGGCTCGGCGGTGAAAAATGCCACTCGATGTCGATCAGCGCCAAAACGGCCTCCTGGCCGGTCAGGTCGATTTTACGTTCGGCCGTGGGCCTGGGTCGCTAATTTTGCCCCACGGTTTCGGGATTGACCTCAAAATCTTTGGCTCGGTCCGTCGATCTGACGCCTCCTCAGCCGCCCTCAGCTGACTCGGCCGGTCTTGTCAGTCTTGACGCCGAGCCTATTTGCGATCGTTATGGCTATCGCTGATGAATTTCACCGGGGCGCTTTCGTGAGGCGTGCGGTCGTGAGGGCGATCGTCCTTCAGCGAGCCGGGCGGATGGTTAGCCCAGCGTCGTTTTCTTGATCGTGAGTTGCGCCCGGTTGCCCTTCTTGTCCTCACCCTTGCCTTTGCCCTTCAACACCGACTTGCCGCCTCGCGTGAACTTGGTGCTGATGGTGCCCGAATCGAGGTTGATCGTCCCGTCTGGGGTGCGGACCTTGCCCTTGACAATGTCTACCTTGCCGGGCGCTTTGTCGGACTTGAGCGTGAGCTTGCCCTTCACGCCGGTGCCTTTATCGCCGTCAATCTTGATCTTCTTGCCGTCGTACTTGAGCGTCGCGGACGACTTGACTTTGGGCGTTAATCCAATGAGTCGATAGATGAGCTCCTCGACCGGCCATTCTGTCGGGTCGTTAAAGCTCTTTGCCTGCTGTGGCACCACGGCCACGCCGAGAAACACAGCGGCGCAGATCGACAAGCCAGTCAGTTGACGTCGCGATGAGCTGCGCATTCGGTCTTCACCTTTCAGGCACGCTGGTCATGCGATGCGTCATGAATAAGCGAATCCTGGCGCGCCAGGTGTGCGGCGGGGTCAGTCGGAGCCGCGGGTGGTGATGGTCACGGTGCTGCCGGGGGCGAATCCGCCCTTGCCGGTTGCCTTGGCCTTGGACTTGGAGTTGGCGTCGCCCTTGCGGTTTTCCTTGACCGATCCGGAGCCCTTGTCGATCGAGAACTTGGTGGCGCCAAGCATGCCGCAGTCGGACGTGAACTTGCCCTTCTGCATCTTGCCGCGGCCTTCTTCGATTTTCTCGGTGGCCTTGCCCTTGCCGGTGAGTTCGCAGCCCGAGTCGGTCTCGGTGTCGAGCGTGAAGCCTTTGCCCTTGATGCGGCTGTCGCCCTCGAAGGTGCCTTTGAAGGTGCCTCCGCCGCCGGCGAACTTGAGCTTGTAGGTGCCTTCGGTGTCGTATTTACCGTTGACGTTGCCGATGGCGATCGAGGCGCTCATGACGCCCATGGCGAGAAACGCGAGCAGGAGACCACTACGGGGACTGAACATGACGACCCTCCTCAAGGAGAAATGAGTAAACCACCACCCTAACAGGCTTTCGGGGCGGAAGCGAGGGTTTTTTGAGGTAGATCGTCGCGGGTCAGTCGTCGGTCGGCAGGGGGGGGACGGCGATGACCATGCCGGCGCGGATGGCGTTGGGGTTGTTGCCGAGGATGTCGCGGTTGGCGTTGAAGAGGACGCGCCAGCGGGCGGCCTTGCCGTAGTAGCGTTGGGCGATTGAGGAGAGGTTTTCGCCGGATTGGATGGTGTGGCGGAGCTCGGCGGCGGGGGCGTCGATCTCCGGTTCATCCGGCGAGGCGGGCGGGGCGTCGCCGGGGAGCTTGAGGGTCTGACCGACGCGGAGGCGGATGGGGTCGATGGTCGGGTTGGCCTGGGCGATGTCGACCCAGCGGCGTTCGGCGCCGAAGAGCTGGACGGCGATGGAGCTGAGGGTGTCGCCGCGTTGGACGGTGTAGGTCGCGGGCGGGGTCGGCGGGGGGGGCGCTTCCGCGGCGGGTTCGGGCGTTGGGGTGATCGGGTCGGCAATGTCGACCGCAACGATCGCGGCGTCGGGGTCGGGCGCTTGGGTGTCGGGTTGCGGGTCGACCGGCATCAGGGGCGTCGAGCGGAGCGTGGTGAGGTCGATGGTCGGCACGGCGGGGGCCGGGGAGGGATCAACCTCTTCTTCGACGGGTGGGGCGGCCGGCTCGGGGGTCGCCGGCGGGCTCGGGGCCGGTGTCTCGGGCTCGGGATCGGGTTCGCTGGGCGCGAGGGAGACGAGGGTGTTGCGGGGGATCGCCGGCTGTGCGGTGTCGGGCGGGGGCGGCGCGCCGATGGCGCTGGCGATGTCGTTGGCGGCCGCGTCGTCCGGGTTGGCGGGCGCGGGCTGAACGGCGTAATAGACGACTGAGAAGGCGAGGATGAGGCCGGCCACGCCGAGGGCTACCTTGTACGTCCGTGTCATCGAGCATCTCCGAGGGGACGGACGCCCCATCGTACGGAACTGAGAGCCGGAGACGAATCCGCGTTGCCGAAGTTGAGCGTGATCATCGTGTGCCAGGACGCGGCGGCGACCATCGGCCCGGCCTGCGCGTCCGTGGCGTGGGCGGACGAGCTGATCGTCGTCGACTCGGGTTCGACCGACGAGACCGTCGAGATCGTTCGCCGACACACCGATCGCGTGATCCACGAGCCGTGGCGGGGCTACACCGAGCAGAAGCAGTTTGCCGCCGATCTCTGCTCGCACGACTGGGTGCTGATCCTCGACTCGGACGAGGAGGTGAGCGAGGCGTTGGCGGGTTGGCTGAAGGCGTGGTCGGCGGAGGAGGGTGAGGGGGAGCTCGCGGGCTGTGATGTGGCTGACATGCCGCGAGAGAACTACGTGATGGGCCGGCACGTGCGGGCGTGGGGGCCGGATCGGCAGGCGCGGCTGTTCCATCGTGGGCGGGCAGTGTGGCGGGAGGACGCCCTGCACGACACGCTCGACCCATCGCCCGGCGGGCGGCTGGCCCACCTGGACGGCCCGCTGCTGCACAAGCGGCACAGCGACGGCGGGTTTGACGACTACTTCTCCGGCAGGCGGATGGACAGCCGGCTGATGCTGGTGGCCCGCGACCTGGACGCTCGCGGCAAGCGGGCGGGGTTGCTGGACCTGGTGTTTCGCCCGCCGATGGCCTTCCTGAAGTTCCTGCTGATCAAGGGGGGCTGGCGGGACGGCGTTTTCGGGCTGTTGATCGCTCAGAAGGCGTGGGTGAGCGTCCAGCTCAAGTACGCGGCGCTGTGGTCGCTGCAGCGGGAGAGGCGACGGCGTGGGGCAGGTCCGGGCGCGGATCGCGGGTGACGCAGCGCGGGGGCCTTGGCCAGCGGCGGTTGGGTTTGACAACGCCGGTCGGACAGCGGTAGGTTCCGGCTCCGACCCGGCTTAACGGAGCAATGCGCGATGTCTTCAGGTTCTTCTCGTCTCGTGGTGTCCGACGACGGCGGCATCACGCGCGTCGGCTTCGTCGATCGCAACATTCTCGAAGAGGCGTTCATCCAGCGGATCGGCGACGAGATCTCGGCTTTGGTCGATGAGCACGCCAATCCGCGGCTGCTGTTGAATTTCGAGAACGTCGAGCACCTCTCCTCGGCGGCGCTGGGCACGCTGATCACGATCAACCAGAAGGTCCGCCAGAAGGGCGGCCAGCTGCGGCTGTGCAATATCGACAAGCAGATCTACGAGGTGTTCGTGATCACCAAGCTCAACAAGCTGTTCCAGATCCACGACACCGTCGACCAGGCGACCAGCAGCTTTAAGTGAGACGAGCGGCGTCGGCCCGCCGAGCTGACTCGGCGTGGCGTGGACGGCCGCTTCGCCTGGAGGCCCGAGGCGCATGATCCGCACGGCGATTCCCAGCCAGCTCGAAGAGGTCCCGGCGGTGGTCGAGGCGGTGGTGGGTGCGGTCGAAGCGGTCGGCGGTTACGAGGATCGCACCCTGTTTGCCATCCGCCTGGCCGTCGACGAGGCGCTGACCAACGCCATCCGCCACGGCAACGGCCAGGACCCCGACAAGCAGGTCACGGTCGCGTACGAGGCCACCGGTGACCGCCTGACCATCACGGTCTGCGACGAGGGGCCGGGCTTTGCCCCCGAGGACCTGCCGGATCCGACGGCCGTCGAGAACCTCATCCGCACGCACGGCCGAGGCGTCATGCTGATGCACGCCTACATGACCGAGGTGAGCTTCAACGACCGGGGCAACTGCGTGACGCTGGTGAAGTCGCGCGACTGCCCCAAGCCGACCGAGGACTGAGCGCGGGTCGCTGAGCTTGGGGCCGCCGGTCACGCTGGCTAGACTATGCAACGCCTGCCGGGCCCATTCCTCACGTTTTCGCTACCGCCATGCCCGCCTCTCCCGTCCAGCCGACCGCCGACCGGCCCACCGAACCGGCCGATTCCGCGTCGGACGACCCTCTCTCTGCCGCCGAACCCGACGCCGACCCAGCCATTGAGGTCGACATCGATCCCGCGTTGCAGCTCGGCTCCGACGACGTCGCCTGGATGATCGATCGCATGGGCGATGCGCTGCGCCACCTGGACCTGGACCAGCCTCGGGTCGGCCTGGCGCTGCTGGCCGACGGCGAGATGGGCCGGCTGCACGAGGAATACAAGCGGCAGCCCGGGCCGACCGACGTCCTCACGTTCGACCTGGCCGACGCCGATACGCCCGCGGTGAGCGTGGACGGCGACATCGCGATCGGCTGGCAGGAGGCGCAGCGCCGCGCCGAGGAGCTCGGCCACCCGGTCCGGCACGAGGCGTTGCTCTACGCGGTGCACGGGCTGATGCACCTGCTCGGCGAGGACGACGCGACCAAGGCGCAGGCCGCTCGGATGCACGCCCGGGAGGACGCCGTGCTCGAGGCGATCGGCGTGGGCGCGGTGTACGGCCGGGATGGGGGGGCCGCGTGACGCTGTCGATCGTGGGGTTGGTTGTCGGGAGCCTGCTGGGTTGCGTGCTAGCGGCGTGCCACCTGTCGCTGAAGACGTTCTCGCGCAGCCGGCTGAACGACCTCTACGAGCGCGACGGCGCCGAGCCGCCGAGCAATGAGCGGTACGACGCGATCCTGCCGGACCTGCAGCTGACCACGGCGGCGCTGCGGACGCTGCTGGGGGCGATGGTGGTGCTGTCGCTGCTGTGGCTGATGCGTGAGACGCTGCCGGGCTGGGCGGTGTGGGCGCGGTACATCGTGGCGCTGGCGCTCAGCGGCGTGGTGCTGAGCGTGTTCTTCGTGGCGATCCCGGCGAGCTGGTCGCGCTATGGCGCCGAGCCGACGCTGCGTGTGTTGTGGGGCCTGCTGATGTCCCTGCGGGCCGTGATGCGGCCGCTGCTGTGGGTGTTGCACGGGATCGATCCGGTGGTGCGGCGGATCTCCGGCTACGACCTGGACAAGGACGAGGCCGACCTCGGCGACGAGGTGATCGCCGCGGTGGAGGACCACGAGGCCGGCCGGACGATCGACGAGGAGCAGAAGGAGATGCTCGAGGCCGTGTTCGACCTGCCGAACACGACGGCCGGCGAAGTGATGACGCCGCGCACCGAGATCAACGGCATCGACATCGGTTCCTCGCTGGACGAGGTCCGCCAGCGCCTGCTCGACATCGGCCACTCGCGCGTGCCGGTGTACGAGGAATCGCTCGACCACATCAAGGGCCTGCTCTACGTCAAGGACCTGCTCCAGTTCCTCGGCGACGGCCACGAGTTCCGCCTCGCCGACGTCGTGCGCGAGGCGATGCTTGTGCCGGAGAGCAAGCCGGTCTCCGACCTGCTGCGCGAGTTCCGCTCGCAGCGCGTGCACATCGCCATCGTGCTCGACGAGTACGGCGGCACCGCCGGGCTGGTCACCGTCGAAGACATCCTCGAGGAGATCGTCGGCGAGATCCAGGACGAGTACGAGCTGACCGACGAACCCGAGCCGATCGCCAAGATCGACGAGGCGACCGTCGACGTCGACGCGTCGATCGACTTCGACGACCTTATGGACGAGATCGACATCGAGGAGCCCGAGGATGTCGACTTCGACACGCTGCGTGGGTTCGTGTATGCCCAGCTCGGCCGGATCCCCGAGGCCGGCGAGACGTTCGACTACGACGGCTTCCGCTTCGTCGTCACCGAGGCGGAGAAGACGCGGGTCAACCGCGTGCAGATCGCCAAGCTCACCGACGCCGAGCTCGAGGCCGCCGAGGCCAACGGTGACGCCGCGGGCTGACGCTCGGCTACCATCCCGCCCATGCCCGAGCCGATCCAGCCCCACTTCTACAACTCGCTGACCAACCGTCAGGAGCCGTTCGAGCCCCTCGAGCCCGCGGGGACCGACGGCGTGCGGCCGGTGTCGATGTACAACTGCGGGCCGACGGTCTACGACTTCGCGCACATCGGCAACTTCAAGACGTTCGTCTTCGCCGACATCCTGCGTCGCACGCTCGAGCTGCTCGGTTACCGCGTCAC
>JBCCZA010000165.1:0-7904 GCA_039188455.1 Planctomycetota bacterium | reverse complement strand
TCGTCAACTTCGCCAACGGCGACATGGTCGGCCATACCGGCAAGCTCGACGCCGCGATCAAGGCCGTCGAGACCGTCGATCGATGTGTCGGTGAAATCGTCGACGCCACGCTGGCTAAATCCGGGGGGGGTGGCAAGCTGATCGTCACCGCCGACCACGGCAACGCCGAGCAGATGTTCGACCCCGCCACCGACGCCCCGCACACCGCCCACACGCTCTACAAGGTCGACTGCATCGTCGTCGACGAGTCGCTGACCAAGGACACGCCGCTGCGCGACAACGGCCGGCTGGCCGACGTCTTCCCCACCGTGCTCGACCTCATGGGGCTCGACAAGCCGAGCGAGATGACCGGCGAGTCGCTGCTCAAGTGACGGCGATCGAGATCATCTGGTGGTGCCTGGCGGGGCCGGTGCTGACGTGGTGGGTCTTGCTGGCGCTGGGTTCGGCGATGCAGGCCCGCAAGTTCGCCAACCTCTTCCTGCGCGAGCCGCGCCGGGCGTTCGACGAGTTCCGCCCGCCGGCGGTGATCGTCGTGCCCTGCAAGGGCGCCGACCCCCAGCTGGCCGACAACCTCGCGGCGATCATGCGGCAGGACTACCCGACGCCCTACCGCGTGATCCTCGTCGCCCAGGCCGAGGACGACCCGGCCGTGCCGGTGATCCGTGCCGCAATCGACGCCGCCGAGCACGACGACACCGCCCACCCGGCCGAGCTGCTCATCTCGGGCGACGCCCCGCCGAACCAAGGGCAGAAGGTCTGGAACCAGGTCACCGCACTCAAGCACATCGGCCTCGCCGACCGATCGATCGACCCCGACACCGCGATCGTCTTCGCCGACTCCGACGCCGTCCCCGGCAACGACTGGCTGGCCAACCTCGTCGGCCCGCTCAAGCAGCGCGACAAGACCGCCGTCACCACCGGCTACCGCTGGCTCGTGCCGCCGCCCAAGGACACGCCCGACCCGCACCCGCAGGTCACCGCCATCGCGTCGATCATGAACAGCTCGGTCCTCTCCTTCGCCGGGACCGGCAAGTTCCAGTTCGCCTGGGGCGGGTCGATGGCCATGCTCGCGCAGACCGCGATCGACGGCGACCTGCTCGGCATGTTCGACGGCGCCCTCTGCGACGACTACCAGGTCACGCGCATGGCCCAAAAGCTTGGCAAGCGCGTCTACTTCGTGCACCGATGCATCGTCGACTCGCCCGATGCGTGGTCCTGGCACGGCCTGCGCGACTTCGCCTATCGCCAATACATGCTCACGCGGAAGTACTTCCCGCGGTTGTATCTGCTGGCGTTGGCGATGCTGTGGGCGTACCCCGTGGGGTTTGTCGTGTCGATGGGGTCGTCGTTCGCGCTCGTGCCCTGGCTGATCGTGACCGACCAGCCCTGGTACAGCATCGGCATCCCGGCGCTCGGCAGCGCGGCGATGGTGATGATCTTCGACAAGATGCGGCACCACCAGCGCAAGATCGCCATGGCCCGCGCCCTGCCAGAAGACATCTACGCCCGGCTCGGCCGCGTCCGCCGCAAGGACGCCGGCCCGACGCTGCACTGGATGACCATCCACGCCTATCTCGCGACCCGCCCGATGTTCTCGAACGTCATGACCTGGCGCGGCATCACCTATCGGATCGACGGCCCGCAGCGCTGCGAACGCATCGACCCGCCGGCGTGACTTCCCGTTGAGCGATTGTTTAGCCGGCGGCCCGAAGGGCCCCGGTCGAACGACACACGCACCCCCCACGCCCGCCGCCCTTCGGGCCGCCGGCTAAACGTTGCCGTCTCCGCGTTTGCCCACTCGCTTCATCACGAACGGCACGCGGTACTCCAGCGCCGCCGTCATCTCGGCCGTCGCCTCGCCGCTTCCCGCCACGCCGTCGAGCACCCGCAGCATCGCCACCTCCTGGCGCCCGTGCTCGGCCCCGACCTTCGCGCACCGCACGCTCTGGGCCCACAGCTTCTCGGGCAGCTTGCCGCTGTCCATCGCCGCGAACCCCAGCCGCTCGAAGAACCCCCGCTCGAACGTGAGCGCCATCACCCGCCCGACCCCCAGCCGCCGGGCGTCGTCCACGCACGCCTCGACCAGCCGCCGCCCCAGCCCGGCCCCCCGCTGCGACGCGTCGACCGCCAGCCCCGTGATCTCCGCCGCCCCCGCCCCGACCACCGACAACGCGCAGCACCCAACCACCGCGTCGCCGTCGACCGCCACGACGTACTCCCGCACCGTCTCGTACGCCTGCGCCACGCTCCGCGGCAGCATCAGCCCGTACTCGGCGGCCGAGTTGATCAACGCCACGATCGCCGGCACATCGCCAACCACCGCCGGGCGGATCACGATCTCGTCTTCCCTCGCGGCCATCGCTGAATCCTATCGACCGCTGAGCACTCAACGCGACCGCCGCGGCATATCGGTTTGAGTGCGCATCATTTCACGTTCGTGGTATTGCTGATATCCGCACCGCACTCGGGGCACGTCGGGCCCACTGATCCAGAAAGGTTGTAGCCGCATGCGCGACACTCCGGTGGAACCACCTCCAATTGCCCGGCCCAAGGAATGATCTTGATTGCAGCCCAAAGCGCGGATGCCGTTAGCACTACGAAAGATCCGGTCCAAATCACCATCGAGTTCGTGTAATCGAACACGATCTCATCGATCACCATCGTGCTTGCGCCGTAGGCCAGGACGATCATCAGTGTGAGCCAGTGGTTGACGTGGCGAACCGGTCGAAGTTCGACGCCACACTCCGGACATGCGAATTTGATTGGGCCGTGTCGCAGCACACGTCGAACCGTATGTGGGAGTGCGCACCCGCATTCAGGGCACCGAGCCGCCGGCCTCGGATACCAACGCATCTCACCCCCCCATCAGCTTCTTCACGTCGCGCTTGAGCTTCTTGACGTCCGACGCGATGTCCGGCAGGCGCATGCCCATCAGGATCTGCCGCTTGGCCAGGCTCAGCTCGCGGGCCGGCTGGCCGCCGTACTGGGCGCCGACCTCGGTGAGGTCCGAGACGACGCCGGCCTTGGCGGCGACCTGCACGCGGTCGGCGATCGTCAGGTGCCCGGCGACGCCGACCTGCCCGCCCATCACGACATAATTGCCCGTCGTGACCGACCCGGCCAGGCCGACCTGGGCGACGAAGAGGTTGCACTTGCCGACGCGGCAGCCGTGGGCGACGGTCACGCCGTTGGAGAACTTGCTGCCGGCGCCGATGACGGTCGAGCCCATCGTCGCGCGGTCGATCGAGCAGCCGGCGCCCATCTCGACGTCGTCCTCGACGACGGCGTTGCCGGCCGGGGGGATCTTGTGGTGCTGCGGCGGAGCGTTATCGCCGTGGGTGGCGTAGCCGAAGCCGTCCTGGCCGATCGAGCAGCCGGCGTGCAGGCGGACGCGGTCGCCCAGGACGCAGCGGTCGTAGACGGTGACGTGCGGGTAGAGGTCGCAGCCTTGCCCGAGCGTCGCGCCGGGCAGGACCGAGACGTGCGACCAGAGCACGCAGCCGTCGCCGAGGGTGGCGCCCGGGCCGACGTAGCAGAACGGGCCGATGGTGCAGTTCTCGCCGACGGCGGCGGCGGGGTCGACGAACGCCGAAGGATGCACGCCCGGCGCGGGGCGGTCGCGGAAGCCGAGCATGGCGACCATCGCCTGGCGGAAGGCGAAATAGGGGTCCTCGGCGACCAGCAGGGCCCGGCCGGCGGTGTCGTCGCCGGTCCAGCGGCCGTTGGCGTTGTCGGCGTCGGTCGGGCTGACGACGATGGCGCCGGCGGCGGTGGTGCCGAGCTGGGCGAAGTAGCGGCGGTTGGCGAGGAAGGTGACCTCGGTCGGGCCGGCGGCGTCGATGGTGTTGGCGCCGCTGAGGGGGGTCGACGCGTCGCCGCGGACCTGGGCGCCGATCCGCTCGGCGAGCTCGCTCGCGGTGATGCTCATCGGCACCAGCGTAGTGGAACGCGCGGGCCGGCGGCGACGTCGGGGAGGAGGCCGGGCGGGGCGGTCAGGGCGGTCAGGGGGCCGGCTCGTCCTGCGTGAGCTGAGCCCGCAGCGTGCCGTCGCGGATGGCTTGCCGCCAGAACGCCGCGAGGTCGGGGTCGTACTCGTGGCCGACCTCGAGCATGTCGATCTGCGTGATGGCGGCGTCGCGGTTGCCGCGCAGGGCGTTGATCAGGGCGCGGTGCAGCCGGGCGGTGCGGCCGCGGTCGCCGGCGTCCTCGCCGAGCAGGTCCGCTGTCTCGACGGCCTGGCCGAACGAGGCATCGGCCGCGGCGAGCCCGTCGTCCGACAGCTCCGCGGCGGGGCCCTCCTCCTGGGCCTCGGCGAACACGGACATCAGCCTGGCCGTGCCCGCGGCGAGCTGGGCGTCGGCCGCGTCCTTGATCGCTTCCTCCCGGCGTTCGAGCGCCGCCTCGCGATCCTCATCACCGGCCGCGTCGAGCGACGACCGCGCGATCGCCTCGGCCGCCGACTGGTCCGCCAGCCGCGCGGCCGACTCGTACGAGGCACGCGATTCCGCGAGACGCCCTTCCCGCATCAGCACCCGGCCGCGGAAGACCAGCGGCCGATGGCTCGCCGGGTCGATCGCCCGCGCCCGCTCCACGGCGCTGAGCGCGCCGTCGACATTCCCGCGGTGCAAGGCGTCCCGTGCATCCTCTAACTCAGCATCAAGGGCGTAGGCCCGGCGCTCGTCATCGGTCGCGCTGGGCGGCTGGCGATCGCAGCCGACCACCCCACCGATCGATAGCACAACGATGGCTCCCCACGCCGCCACGCCCC
This sequence comes from Planctomycetota bacterium, assembly GCA_039188455.1. Lineage (GTDB taxonomy): Bacteria > Planctomycetota > Phycisphaerae > Phycisphaerales > Phycisphaeraceae > JBCBUE01. The sequence continues at coordinate 3,136 of JBCCZA010000165.1, read as the reverse complement.
ACGCCCGGGCGGATCGGCGAGTCACAGCTCGACGTACTCCAGGTCCGAGCCGGTCTGGCTCGTCGACTCGGGGTGGTGCACCTCGGTGACGAACGCGTCGCCCATCTCGGTGCGCAGCGCCTCGGCGTCGTATCGGGCGGCCGACGCCAGCCCGCACGCCGCCAGCAGGTCCAGGGCGATCTGCCCCTCGGGCTTGGCCATCTCGATGACCGGGATCGCAGGCCCGAAGCTCTGCAGCCGGCCGTCGACGTTCTCGAACACGCCCGACTTCTCGGCCCAGGTCGCCCCGGCGAGCACGACGTCCGCCTTCTCCGTCAGCTTGCCCGGCAGCGTGTCGATCAGCACAACAAACTTGCCGTCGAGCGCCGCGACCAGCTCGTCGGTCGCCCACTCGCTGGGGTAGTTGCCCGTCAGGATCACGGCCTTGACCGTGTCGCCCTGCAGCGCCTTGAGCAGCGCGTCGTACTCGAGCGCCTGGTGCGTCAGCTGGCCGAGCGCCCGGCGGACGCCGCGGGCGTTGGGGCACTTCTCGGCCCGCACGGTGTACCCGCCGGGGAACGTCTTGTCCTCGCCCATCACCGGCACCGGCCCCAAGCCGACGGCCGCCTCGTGGTCCAGCCCGATCGCCAGCTTGCCCAAGAGATAAGCCTCCTCGCTGGGCAGCATCGGGCTGACCATCGTCAGCAGCGACCCGCCGCCGTGCTCACGCACGATGTCGCGGACCGTGCCCGCGGCGTAGCGGTAGGCCTCGTTCCAGTCGCACTCCCGATACGTGTCGATGTCGGTGCCGGTGCGCCGCAGCGGGGTCCGCAGGCGGTCGGGGCTGTGCACGAACTTCCAGCCGAAGCGGATCTCATCCGAGGTCCACCACTGATTGACGTCCATGTTCGTCCGCGGCTTGCAGCGGTAGATGCGGCCCTCGTTGGTCTCGAGCGAGAGGTTGTCGCCCGAAGCGGTGATGCCGTCGATCGTGGCGGTCTTGGTGAGGTTCCAGACGCGCATCGACATGAGGAAGTCCTTGTCGAGCAGCGCGCCGACGGGGCAGATGTCGATGACGTTGCCGGACATCTCGTTGTTGAGCGGCCGGCCGGGGAAGACGTCGATCTGCTCACGCGCCCCGCGGCCGAAGATGCCGATCTCGTTCGTGCCCGTCACCTCGCGGGTGAACCGCACGCACCGCGAGCACATGATGCAGCGGTCGGAGTACAGCAGCACGTGATCGCCGATGTCCTTTTTCGGCTGCTTGATCTTGGCTTCCTCGAAGCGCGACTTGCCTCGGCCGTACTTGTACGAGTAGTCCTGCAGGTAGCACTCGCCCGCCTGGTCGCAGACCGGGCAGTCCAGCGGGTGGTTGATCAGCAGCAGCTCCATCACCGATTTCTGGCTGCGGACGGTGTTGGGGCTGGAGAGGTGCACGACCTGGCCGTCGGCGGCGGGGGTCTGGCAGGTCGGCATGAGCTTGGGGATCAGCTCGACCTTGTTGTCGTTGCGGGGGTTGGGGGCCGAGACCTCGGCCAGGCAGATCCGGCACGACGCCGCGATCGACAGGCCCGGGTGGTAGCAGTAGTGCGGGATGGCAACGTCGTTCTCCAGGGCGACCTGGAGGATCATCTTCTTCCCGTCGTACTCGCACACCTTCCCGTCGATGGTGATCTGCGGCATCGCCAGAGTTTATCCAATAGGTCGGGGTCTTTCGCGTTGCCGGTCGGTGGATCGGCGGATTGGTGGATGAGCGGGTCGGTAGCGCGGCGAACGACCGCATCGTCAGCGGACCGCCCGCCCGCCCATCCACCGATCCGCCATCCCGAATCCGCCCAATCTCGCTCGCCCCTACACTGCCCCCGCATGCCCCGCGACATCCCCGTCGGCAATGGCTCGCTGCTGGTCTGTTTCGACGACCACTACCGCATCCGCGACCTCTACTACCCGCACGTCGGGCAGGAGAACCACGTCGGCGGGTCGGTCTGTCGGTTCGGCGTCTGGGGCGAGCACCCCAAGGCCGCCCCCCCCAAGCCCGCCAAGGCCTCTAAACCAGACCCCAAGCCCGCCTCCGACGGCGACGACAACCGCCACGACCCCGGCGACCGCCGCAAACGCCGCCTGCACTGGACCGACGACGGCTGGCGGATCGAGCGCCGCTACCAGCCGCAGACCCTCGCCACCGACGTCACGCTCGAGCACGACGAGCTCATGCTCCGCCTGACGTGCACCGACGTCGTCGACTTCCAGCAGCCCGTCCTCGTCCGCCGGATCGACGTCGAGAACCTGCACGACGAGCCCCGCCAGGTCCGCCTGTTCCACCACCACGACTTCGCGATGTACGGGTTCAAGGTCGGCGACACGGTCTACTACGACCCGCAGCTCCGCTCGCTGATCCACTATCGCCAGGCCCGCTACATCATCGGCTGCTTCTACCTCGACGGCGACCAGCAGATCGACGAGTACGCCACCGGCAACGCGGGCTTCCACGGCGCCGAGGGCACCTGGCGGGACGCCGAGGACGGCGCGCTCGGCAACAACCCCATCGCCCAGGGCGCCGTCGACTCGACCATGATGTGCAAGGTCGACCTGCCGGCCAACGGCCAACGCACGGTCTACCTCGTCCTCGGCTTCGGCCAGCAGTACCGCGACTGCGAGCAGCTGCACGGCTTCCTCCACCGCGAGGGCCCGCAGGGCGTGATCGACCGCACCGTCTCCTACTGGCGGCTGTGGCTCACCGGCACGCGCGCCGACCTGGCCGGCCGACCCCCGGCGGGGCTGTCGACCAAGGCGATGGACCTCTTCACCCGCTCGCTGCTGGTCGTCCGCACGCAGATCGACAACCAGGGCGCGATCACCGCCGCGAACGACTCGGACTACCTGCAGTTCAGCCGGGACACGTACTCGTACCTCTGGCCGCGCGACGGCGCGTTCGTCGCCGACGCCATGGACGCCGCCGGCTTCCCCGATGTCGCCCGCCAGTTCTTCAACTTCTGCGCCGGCATCATCTCCGACGGCGGGTACTTCCTGCACAAGTACAACCCCGACGGCACGCTCGCGTCGTCGTGGCACCCGTGGATCGCCAACGGCCACCCCTCGCTGCCGATCCAGGAGGACGAGACCGCCCTGATCCTCTGGGCCATGTGGCGCCACTTCG
>JBCCZA010000164.1:0-7922 GCA_039188455.1 Planctomycetota bacterium | reverse complement strand
GGACGAGATCGACATCCACACCGGCGGCGAGGACAACATCTTCCCCCACCACGAGTGCGAGATCGCCCAGTCTTGCGGGGCCAACGGCACCGAGTCGTTCGCCCGGCTGTGGATGCACTCGCGCCACCTGATGGTCGAGGGCGAGAAGATGAGCAAGTCGCTGGGCAATTTTTACACGGTCCGCGACGTACTAAGCGGCAAGGTGACGGGCCGGCCGGTCGACCCGGCGGTGCTTCGGTTCGAGCTGCTCAAGGCCAAGTACCGTTCGACGATGAACTTCACCAGGCAATCCCTGCTCGACTCGGGCGGGGCGGTCAAAAAGCTCCGCGACGCCTGGGCGGCGTGGGGCGGGAACGAGGCCGGCGACGTCGAGCCGATCGGGCTGGAGCACGCCGCGACGCGGCGGTTTGCCGAGGCGTTGGCCGACGACCTCAACACGGCCGGCGCGATCGGCGTGGCGTTCGAGTACCTCGCCGGCCAGCACGGCCAGCCCGAGGACGACGACGCCACCCGCCTCGGCGTGCTCGCGACGTTCGACGCGGTGCTCGACGTGATCGGCGAAGCGTCAACGGCGTCGAGTGACGGGTTCGATGCCGACGCGCTGACAGCCGAGCTCGATGCCGCGCGAGCCGACAAGCGTTTCGACGACGCGGATGCGATCCGCCAACGGCTCATCGACGCGGGGTACGAGGTCAAGACGACCAAGGACGGGACGATGGCGACCAAGGAACTTGCATGAACGCAAGAGAGACTCCACCACAACTGGCGCAATTTGCAGAATGCTGGCGAGAACTCTATCGCCGCCGTGCCGATGGTTATGTCGCGGCGTGCGAGGCGCTGCTCCTATCCCTTGCAGACCAGCCAGACACCCGATGCATCGGCGTTCTCTATTCGCTGCTGGATGATGATGCTGAGTACGATGAACTGATGTACTCGCTCGTCCACACGGCTGAAGGGTTTAGTGACCCCGCATATTGCGGTGAATTGCTATCGACGGCCCCGGAGCTGTGGCTGAGTTCGCCACGCTGGTCATCGATCATTTTCATTCGAGTGCTCAACTCAGACGCATGTCGCCGCGAGCTGGTGCGGCGTCTCCCCGAGTCTACGCCGGAAATCAAAGCGGCCGTTCGTGGAATCTTGGCAGGCATCACGAAAGAACCTGGACCGCTCGGCGGGCATGCCATCGAAGCCGCCTCGGCCACTCACGGGTGATCGAAGGAGTCAGGTGTTGAAGCTCACTTGAACTCGTCGCAGAAGAACGCGATCGACTCGGTGAGGAGTTTCTGGCGGTCGGGGTACTCGACGAAGTCGTGGCCGCCGACGGGGGTGAGGCGGAGGTCGCAGGGCCGGCCGAGCTCGACGCAGCGGGCGTGGAGGGCGTGGCTCTCTTCGACCGACACGACCTCGTCGTCCTCGGCGTGGAAGAGGGTGATGGGGCAGGAGCCGTCGGCGAGGCGGGCGGGGGTGTCGACGGCGTCGAGCGAGGCGGCGAAGCCGACGCCGATCCTCAGGCCGCGGTAGGGGGCCCAGCCCTGGTGCTCGAAGAGGGCCTTGAGGCCGGTCTTGGCGGTGTGGCCGAAGACGCGGGGCATGTCGTAGACGGGGGCCCAGAGCGCCATCGCGGCGACGGGCTTGACGGCGTCGGAGGCGATCGCCGGCAGCGAGCCCATGCTCACGCCGACCAGGCCGATCGCCTCGGGGTCGCACCACGGCTGGGCCTCGGCCCACGCGCGGATGGCGGCGAGGTCGGCGACCATGCGGTCGACGGTGTGGTCGACGAACTCCCCGGCGGACTCGCCGCAGCCGGACTGGTCGAAGCGGACGCAGTGGATGCCGCGCTGGTTGAGCCGGCGGGCGAACTCGACGAGGTGGTAGGAGCGGCCGAGGCGGTTGCCCGAGAGGCCGTGGGTGACGAGGACGGTGGGCTGGGGGGTGGGGTCGGCCCCGGGGGCCTCGGCGAGGTCGACCGAGGTGGCGAGGCCGCCGACGGGGCCGGGGACGTAGACCTGGTCGCTGAGTCGCATGCGGCCATCGTGGCGGCTGGGGGCGGGGCACGCAAACGGCGGGGCGATCGGCTTTGCCCCCGGCGCGGCCGCGTCGTACAACATGGCGATGATCGACTCACCACACCGCCACGCATGGATGCACGCGGGCGTCGCGCTGGCCCTGGCCTTCGCGATGACCGGCGTCGGGTGCAAGACCAACTCGCGCACCGAGACGAACCGACAGTCGGCCCTGGACGCGTCCGGCCAACCCGCCTTCGCGACGGCCGCGGACCGCGAGCCGGTGACCGCGCCGCTCGCGTTCGAGGAGACGACGACCACCACGACGACGACGGAGTACACCGAGGTCGTCGTCGAGGAGCGCGAGCCGGCGGTCCTGACGATCGGCGAGCCGACGCCCTCGCCGGTGGCGTCGGGCGCCGCGCCGACCCCCCCGCCCGTCGCGCCGCCGCCTGCCCCGGCGAGCCGGACGCACACGATCGCGCCCGGCGACACGCTGTCGGAGCTGTCGCAGCAGTACCTCGGCACCGCCGGGCGCTGGCCGGAGATCGTCGAGGCCAACCCCGGCATCGACCCCAACCGGCTGATGGTCGGCGACGAGATCGTCATCCCCGGCGGCGGCCCGTCGCCCGCGGCCTCCTCGTCCGCCGGCGGCGCGGCGCTCGGCGGCGGGACGACGCACACCATCGCCGCGGGCGACACGCTCTCGCAGATCTCGCAGCGGTACTACGGCACGGCCGCGCGCTGGCAAGAGATCCTCGACGCCAACCCCGGCGTCTCGCCCACGCGGCTGATCGTGGGCAACGAACTGGTTATCCCGTGATCCGTCAGGTCGGCCGAGCGATCGGGTTCCGGCGGCTGGCGGGCTGGATGTTCAAGCTATGGCTGTTCAAGCGGGCCGCCAGGCGGACAGCTCGGCGGGCGACGCGTTGAGCGCGGCGTTGAGTTGCTCGAGATAGCGATCGCGCGGCAGTTCGATCACGCCGAACTGCTCGAGGTGGGGGTTGACGAACTGCGTGTCGAGCAGGCGGAAGCCGCAGCCCCGCAGGTGGTCGACGAGCCGGACGAGGCAGACCTGCGAGGCGTCGCGTTGCCGGCTGAACATCGACTCGCCGAAGAACGCGGCCCCGATCGCGACGCCGTAGAGCCCGCCGACGAGCCGGTCCTCGTCCCAGGCCTCGACCGAGTGGGCGTAGCCCGCGTGGTGGAGCTCGACGTAGGCCGACTCGATGTCGCGGCTGATCCACGTGCCGGCGTCGTCGGCGCGCGGGGCGATGGCGCAGGCGTGGATGACGTCGGTGAAGCAGTGGTCGTAGGTGACGCGGTAGCCGGCGTTGCGGACGCGCTTGGCGAGCGACCGGCGGACGCGGAAGCGCTCGTCGAGCGGAAGGATGGCCCGGGGGTCGGGCGAGAACCAGCCGACGCGCCCGTGGCGGTCGTCGGCCATCGGGAACGCCCCGGCCCGATAGGCGGCGAGGACCATGGCGGGAGAGATCAGCGACCCGGCACGCATCGGGTCATCGTATGCCTTGACACGGCAGGGCGTGGCGATAGCCTTTGGGGCTCGCTCCGGCCTCCGCCGGGGCGCCTGGGCCAGATAGCTCAGTTGGTAGAGCACAGCATTGAAAATGCTGGTGTCCCCGGTTCAAGTCCGGGTCTGGCCACTTCTCATCAACCCCGTCGCCGCTTGGCGAGCGGGGTTTTTCTTGCGCCGTGCCGTCCGCTGAGCGGCGGGGGCGGGGGCGAGGGGCACGAACGGCATGACGAAAAAGCTATGGGCGGGCATTGCGTCGAGCAAGACTGCTGATACACTTATTTCAGTTAAAACAGAAATAACAATTCTTTCGAAAATTCAATCGCCGAATCGCCCTTCCGGGCGGATCCGAGGGAGTCATGGCACCCCATCGCCGACCGCTGAACGTCCTGCTGATCAATCCGCCGTATCAGACGATCACGTCCAACGTCGGGGTGGGGCACCAGACTCCCTTGGGTCTTTTGTGCGTCGGCGGGGCGTTGCTGGACGCCGGGCACCGCGTGAGCCTGATCGATGCCGAGGCGCGGCACTGGCGGGATCGGCAGGTCGTCGAACGCGTCCTTGAGGTCGGGGCCGAGGTGGTGATGATCGGCCACGCCGGGTCGACGCCGGCGCACCCGATCTGCGTTCGGCTGCTTGACGCGATCAAGGCGGCGTGCCCCGAGGTGGTCACGGTGTACGGCGGCGTCTGGCCGACGTATCACGACGAGCGTGCGCTGGACGAGCATCCTTGCGTGGATGTCGTCGTGCGGGGCGAGGGCGAGGCGACGGCGGTGGCGCTCGCCGACGCGCTGGCCGAGCGTGGCGCGCGGGTCGACGACCTGCCGCTGCACGGCGTGGCGGGGACGACCTTCCGCGACGGGCTCGGCGAAGCCGTGCGCAACCCGGACCGCCCGCCGATCGAGCGCCTCGACGACTACCGCGTCGGCTGGGAGCTGATCGAGGACTGGCGGCTGTACCGCTGCTTCGGGCTGGGGCGGGCGGCGATCATGCAGTTCTCTCGCGGCTGCCCGCACGCCTGCACGTACTGCGGGCAGCACCGTTTTTGGGTGCGATGGCGGCACCGCGACCCGGCGGCGTTCGTCGACGAGATCGAACGCCTGCACCGCGAGCACGGCGTGCGGTTCATCACCCTCGCCGACGAGAACCCGACGACGCTCCGCCACGTCTGGCAGGACCTGCTGGAGCGGATCGCCGAGCGCGAGCTGGACGTCCACTTCTTCGCGACGATCCGCGCGACCGACCTCGTGCGCGACGCCGACATCATGCCGCTCTACCGCGACGCGGGGATTCTCTACGTGCTGATGGGCATCGAGTCGACCGACGATGCGGTCCTGCGCGAGGTCCGCAAGAAGAGCAACAGCCGAGTCGACTTTCGCGCCTGCCGGTTGCTGCGCGAGCACGGCATCTACTCGGTGATCGGCTACATCACCGGGCTCGGCGGCGAGCGGTGGCGCGACTTCGCGCGGGCCGGGCGGGTGCTGGCCGCGTACGACGGAGACTTTCTCAACGCGATGTACGTCACGCCGCACAGCTGGACGCCGTACGCGATGGCCCAGGCGGATCGCGCGGTGGTCGAGCCGGACCAGGCGCGGTGGGACTACCGGCATCAGGTGCTGGCGACGGACCGGATGCGGCCGTGGGAGGTGTTCGCGGCGGTGAAGCTGCTGGAGCTGTGGTTCCACCTGCGGCCGCGGCGGCTGTGGCGGATGGCGTTCCGGTCGCGGCTGAGCCTGGGGCAGGTCTTGTGGACGACGCTGCACGTCGGGGGCGTGTGGCTGGCGGAGATCGCGGACTACGTGGCGAGGCCCGGTCGGCGGACGGCGCGGGGGCGGCCGCTGCGGGAGCTGATCGGCGAGCCGGCCGGTCTCGCCGATCCGGGCGTGCCGGTGACGGTCACCGCGCGTCGGCCGAGGTCGTGGCGACGCCGCGAGCGGGCAGCGCCGGCCGCGTGAGGTCCGACGGTTGACGAGAGGGCGGCAGCCGGTATCCTGCCCGGCTCGCCTCTCCGCGGGGCGAGATCAATTTGGGGCCCACCACGAGCCCGGATCGTGGGAGACGCGAGTCGACCCTGCGAGTTGCCCCTCCGGCCTGCCCCCCAGGCCTCTCGGCGGCGATCGGCGTCGGCGCAACTCGGAAGGAGGCCCACCGTGGCCAAGAAGGAAATCTCCTCGCAGTTCAAGATCCAGGCCCCCGGCGGCTCGGCGACCCCCGCCCCGCCCATCGGCCCCGCGCTCGGCCAGCACGGCGTCAACCCGGGCCAGTTCATCCAGCAGTTCAACGCCGCCTCGGCCCACCTCAACGGCAAGGTCGTCGGCTGCGTCATCACCGTCTACAAGGACCGCTCCTTCACCTTCGAGCTCAAGGCCCCGCCCGCGGCCGTCCTCATCAAGGACGCGGCCGGCGTGGACAAGGGCTCGGGCCGACCGCACACCGACAAGGTCGGCTCGGTCACCGTCGACCAGCTCCGCGAGATCGCCTCGGACGACAACAAGGGCAAGGAGCTCACCGGTCACGACATCGACGCCAAGGCCCTGATCCTCGCGGGCACGGCGCGGTCGATGGGCATCACGGTCGAGGGCGTCGAGGAGCTGATGGCCAGCCGCTAAGGCAGCCGCAAGGAGCAACCCATGGCAAGACTCAGCAAACGACGCAAGGCCGACCTCGAGAAGGCCACCGAAGAAGCGCTGGCCCTCCCGCAGGCCATCGCCAAGCTCAAGGGCTTCAAGAAGACCAAGTTCGACCAGACGGTCGACCTCTGTCTGCACCTGGGCATCGACCCCAAGCAGGCCGACCAGATGATCCGCGGCTCGGTTTCCCTGCCGCACGGCATCGGCGCGACCAAGCGGGTCGTGGCGTTCTGCTCGCTGGACAAGGTCGACGCCGCGAAGGAAGCCGGCGCGATCGAGGCCGGCGCCGAGGACCTGGTCAAGAAGATCGAGGAAGGCTGGATGGACTTCGACGTGGCGATCGCCGAGCCGCCGATGATGAAGGTCGTCGCCAAGCTCGGCCGCACGCTCGGCCCCAAGGGCCTGATGCCCTCGCCCAAGGCCGGCACCGTGACCCCCAAGATCGCCGAGGCGGTCAAGGAGTACGCGGCCGGCAAGGTCGAGTTCCGCAACGACGACGGCGGCAACGTCCACGGCGTCATCGGCAAGTTCAGCTTCGACGGCCCGCAGCTGATCGAGAACGCCCAGGCGTTCATCGATCACATCGAGAAGATGAAGCCCTCCAGCACGAAGGGCGCGTACGTCAAGAAGATCTCCCTCTCGGCGACCATGACCCCAGGCGTCAACGTCGCCTTCTGACCCCCGGAATTGACCCAACGCCCGGGCCAGAGCCCAGGAGCTAACCATGAGCAAGCTCGTCAAAGACCTGATCACCGAGAGCTACAAGCGCAAGTTCGTCGACCGCGACGGCGTGGTGGTCGTGCACCTCAACGCGATCGAGGGCACCGTCAACACCGAGATGCGCAACGACTTCGCCCAGAAGGGCATGCGTGTGACGATCGTCAAGAACTCGCAGGCCAAGCGGGCCATCGAGGGCACGCCGCTCGAGCCGGTGGGCGAGGTGCTCGACGGGCCGTGCGCGTTCGTCTACTCGATCGACGCCGACGGCAGCGTGGTGAACATCGCCCGCCAGCTGATGGACGAGAAGAAGGGCCGCGAGTACCTGGAGATCAAGGGCGCGGTCATGGAAGGCTCGCTATTTGGCGACGCCAAGCAGGTCGAGGCCCTCAGCAAGTACCCGACCCGCGAGGAAGCGGTCGGCAAGCTGGTCGGCGCCCTGCTCGGCCCGGCGTCGATGCTCAGCAAGACCATGACCGACCAGGGCGCGAACCTGGCCGGCGCGATCAAGGGCACCGCCGGCAAGGCCGCGGCGCTGCTCAAGGCCGTCGAAGACAAGGGCGGCGAACTCAAGAAATCGGCGTGATCCTCAACGGACCACATTCCCCAAACTTCAACCCCCAAGACCCCAAACCGCCCGTTTCTCGACTGGCTCCAACAGGATTAAATCGTCGGCGTTCGGCGACCTATCGAGCGGGCAGCACAACGGGAGCGTAGACCCATGGCAGATTTCGCAGAAGACATCGTGAAGATCGGCGACGAGATCGCCGGCCTGTCCCTCAAGCAGGCCGTCGAGGTCGCCGAGTACCTCAAGGAAAACTACGGCATCGAGCCCGCCGCCGGCGGTGGCGCGGTGATGATGGCCGGCCCGGCTGTTGGCGGCCCTGGCGATGCCGGTGAGGAAGCCGAAGAGAAGACCGAGTTCGACGTCGTCCTCAAGGCGGCCGGCGACCAGAAGATCAAGGTCATCAAGGCCGTCCGCGAGGCGACCGGCCTGGGCCTCAAGGAAGCCAAGGAGCTCGTCGACGGCGCCCCCTC
>JBCCZA010000163.1:0-7927 GCA_039188455.1 Planctomycetota bacterium | reverse complement strand
TGGATGGCGGCCGACGCTCAGCGGCTGGCGGTGGCGTCGCTGGCAGGGGGCGAGGCGTTGAGCGAGGCGCAGGTGACGCTGGCCGAGGCGTGGCTGGAGCAGGCGAAGGCGTTGGACCCCGGTTGGGCCGAGCCGTATCGGCTGAGCGTCGAGCTGGCGCGTCGGCAGGGCGACAGCGACGCGGTGATCGCGGCGTTGAGCGATCTGCTGAAGGTCGATCGGGAGGACCAGAGGGCCCAGCTGGAGTTGCTCGAGGCGCGGGTAGCGACGCTGCAGACGGTCGACGACCGGCTGAGCCAGCTGGAGCGGGTGCTCGACCTGGGCGAGGGTTCGGGGCTGAGCGCGGCGGTGCGGTCGCGGCTGGCGTCCACGGCGGCCGAGCTGGCGCTGGAACAGGGCGACCAGGCGCGGTACGGGCGGTGGCTGAAGGAGGCGATCGCGCTGGACCCGTCGAACCCGACGGCGGCGGAGTTGGCGTATCGGCTGGCGGTGGAGCGCCGGGCGTCCCCGCTCGAACTGGGGAGTTCGGCGGTGCTGCGTGTGCGAGGCCGGCCGACCGACGCCGAGGCGCGGATGACGCTGGGCTCGCTGCTGATGGGTCAGGCGGCGTACACCGAGGCGGCCGAGCAGTTCGAGGCGGCGACGCAGGTGGGGACGGCGCGGATCGACCTGCCTTACGTCGAGGTGACGGCGTTCGCGCTGGGTGCGGCGAATCGCACGGATCTGGCGTTGGCGCTGATCCGGCAGTTTGTCTCGTCGGTTGGGCCGGGGCCTGAGGGCGAGCCGGCGGTGCAGCCGTCGCTGGCGTTGCTGCAACTCGTGTTGCTGTCGACGTCCGAGATCGAGGTCTATGAGCCGGTTGAGCGTGAGACGTTCGACTACGTCAAGCGGCAGTGGCTAGCACGGGGAGAGGCAGGCGATGCGGACGCGGTGCTGGAGCTGGCTTGGTTGTCTGGCCTGACGGGGCTGGACCTGGACGAGGCGGAGGCGGCGCTCGCCGACGCGGACCTGTCGACGCCGCTCGGGCGGCGGGCGGCGGGGTGGGTGGCGATGGCGCAGGGCCAGACGGATCGGGCGAGGGACTTGTTGTCGCCGTTGGCGGATGTTGACGCGTGGGCGCGTCTGGGAATGTTGCTGATGCTGCCCGAGGCGGGCGGCGAGCGGGCGTCGCGGCTGGTTGAGTTCGCTCAGACGTACGCGGCGCAGACGGCGGCGTTGTATGCCGTGCGCGTGGTGGTCGAGCTGGGCGAGGATGTGCCACCGACGCCGACGGGCGAGGCACTGCTGGGGCTGATGTCACGGTTTCCCGAACGGCTGTGGAACCCCGAGCATCGGTACGAGCCATGGACGCTGTTGCAGCTGACGCCGGCGTCGCTGCGTTACGGGTTTGGCGAGCCGATCGAGCTAACGGCGCGGCTGCAGAATCGATCGCGCGTGGACGTGTCGATCGGGCCGGGGGGGGCGTTGCCGACGACGGCGTTGCTGTCGGTGACGGCGGCGCCGCCGGGGCGTTCGACGCAGATCGCGCCGCCGGTGGCGTTGGACCTGAGTCGGCGGCTGGACCTGGAGGCGGGTGCGTCGGTGGAGGTGACGGTGCGGCTGGAGGCGACGGGGTTGGGTGAGTTCATCCTGCAGCGTCCGTGGACGCCGTGGGGCGTGCGAGTCGGGGGGCTGCTTGACCCGGTGGCGGGGGCCGGGGGTCGGCTGGTGCCGGGTCGGCTGGGCGCGCAGGCGGACGCCGGGCCGGTGCAGGTCGAGGGTGTGGGGATCGACGCCGAGTCGATCGACGCGGCGATCGACGGGCTGGCGACTTTGCGGGGCGATCGACGGCTGGCGGCGTTGGCCGCGCTGGCGTCGGTGGGGCGATGGGTCGAGGCCGAGCCGGAGGCCGGCGCCGATGTCGATGATGCGCTGGTGCGGCGGGCGGGCGACGCGCTGGCGGCGCAGTGGGGCGAACTCAGCGAGGCGGAGCGGGCGCTGACTCTGCGGTTCATCGGTGACAAGCCGACGAGCGATCGCTACTACCGGCGGGTCGTGGACCTGGCTCAGCGGAGCGAGCTGCCGCTGGTGCAGATGGTGATGCTGTGGGCCTACGCCAACGGTCCCGACGACAGCCTTGTGACGGGGTTCAAGCGGACGGGGACGTCGGCGGTGCGGGGTTACGCCGAGGCCCTGGAGGTGGCGTGGGAGGCGGGGGTGTTGCAGCCGGGCGGGGGCATGCCGGCTGGGGATGGTGACGACGATGCTGGCGGGGCGGGTGGATGAGCGGGGGGGCGCGGCTGCCTCGCGTCGCCGAAGCGCTCGAACGGGGCCGTGCGGCGGGCCTGCACAGCGCGGCCGTGGCGTGCGTCGATCGCGGGGCGGCGGGCGGGCTGCTGGAGGTCGCGGTCGGTGAAGCGCCCCCGGGGGCGGCCATGTCGGGCGATCGGCCGATGCTGTGGATGAGCATGAGCAAGCCGATCACGGCGATGGCGATTGCATTGCTATGGCAGCGGGGCGAGGTCGATCTCGAAGCGCCGGTCGCGCGGTACGTCCCGACGTTTGCTCAGCGTGACAAGGGGTCGATCACGGTGCTGCACCTGCTCACGCACACGGCGGGGCTGCGGGCGAGCCCGTTCAACTACCCGCAGGACGACTGGGACACGATCATCGCGAAGGTGTCGGCGCAGCGCGTCGAGCCGGGCTGGGTGGTGGGCGAGGACGCCGGGTACCACGTCCACGGTGCGTGGTTCATCCTGGGCGAGATCGTCAGGCGAGTGAGCGACGTGACGCTGCCGGCGTTCTTGCGACGCGAGCTGCTTGAGCCGTTGGGGATGACGCGGTCTTGGGTGGGGATGAGCGAGCAGGCGTTCGACGCGGAGGGCGATCGCGTCTGCCCGGTTTACGACACCAGCGGTGAATCGCCTGTGCAGCAGCCGTTCACGCAACGCGAATGGCTGACGGGTGTGAGGCCGGGCGGCAACGGCGTCGGGCCCGTGTCGGAGCTCACGGCGTTCTATCGGGCGATGCTCGACACGTTGCTCGGCCGACGCATTTCGCCATGGTCGGCTGAGACGGTTGCGCGGTTCGTCGGTCGCGAGCGCCGCGACACGCACGACAAGACGTTCAAGCACGTGATGGATTGGGGGTTGGGCGTGATGGTGAACTCGTCGCATCACGGCGCCGAGAGCGTGCCCTATGGCTTTGGCTTGGGCGCGTCGGACGAAGCGTTCGGGCACGGCGGGTATCAGTCGTCGATTGTGTTCGCCGATCCGCCGCGCGACCTGGTCGTTGCGGTCGTGTGCAACGGGTTCCCTGGCGACGCGGCGCATCACCGCCGAATGGCCGAGGTGCTTCAGGCCGTGGAACGGGACCTGGCGACGCTGGACAAGGCGTCGGGCGACATGGCGCCGAGCGCGGAGTTGTCGGCGTGAGCGGCGAGTCGGCGGTCGTGTCGGGCCAAGGGGTCGAGCCGGTGACCGGGGTGTTTGCCGAGCGTGACGCGGGATGGGTCAAGACTTGGCTGGGCTTGGCATTCGTGCTGCTGCTGTGTGTTGCGCCGTTGACGGTGCGACTGGGCGATGCCGACTCGCGGCGGACGATGGAGAACATCACGATCGCCTCGGCGCAGGAGACGTGGCTGCGTCAGCACGGACGGGCAGACCGCGGTCTGGAGGCCGATCCGTGGGCGTGGGTGATCCCGTCGCGCAACGGCGAGCCGCGCGTGCGCAAGCCGCCGCTGGTGGTGTGGGCGCACCTGACGGTGGCGTGGCCGGACCTGCGGCCTGGCGGGCCGAACGCCACGCCCCAGGACCTGATCCGACGCGGGCGGATGCTGGCGGTTGGCATGGCGTTGCTCACGGTGACGGGGACGTACATCATCTGTCTGCAGTGGGGCGGCGTTCGGCTGGCGATCGTGTCGGCGGCGGCCGTGGGGACGATGCTGATCACCGTGCGGCAGGGGCGGATCGCGTCGTACGACATGCACATGGTGGCGTGGGGGACGCTGGCAATCGCGGCCGGCGCGTGGGCGATGCGGCCGGCGTGGGGGACACCCAGGCTCTGGCGACGCGTGCTCGGCTGGTCGCTGGCCGGCGTGGCGCTGGCCGCGGCAACGCTGAGCAAGAACGCACTGCCCGTGGTGTTTGCCGTGATGGCGTGGAGCGCGATGGTCGGCTGTGGGCGGACGTGCTGGAAGGCCGCGACGGTCGGCGTCGTGCAGGCGGTGGCGATCGCGGCGGCGCTGGTCCTGCCGTGGTATCTGCACGTCGCGGGCGCGGTGCCGCAGACCGGGCAGACGGTGGCGGCCGAGGCGTTGGCACAACGCGACGAGTTCCAGCCGCCGTGGTACTACCTCGGGCTGGTGGCGCTGGTGGCGCCGTGGTGCGTGTGGCTGCTCGGCGGGCTGGTGCTGCCGTGGACGGGGCTGGTGCGGCCGTGGCGTCGGCCGTTGCTGATGGCGTGGGTGTGGTTCGTCGCGGTGTTCGTGCTGATGAGTATCCCGGGCGCCAAGCAGCAGCGATACATCGTGCCGATCGTGCCCGCGGCGGGACTGCTGATTGGGCAGTTGTGGTACATCGGGCAGCGATTGGCTGATGCGGGGCGGACCGATCCCGGCATCAACCTGCTACGCGTGCCGCACTGGGCGGGGCTGGCGGCGGGATCGATCGGGCTCATGGTGGTGTGGCTCGGCTGGCCCGGCGCAATCGGGCCGATGCCTGCGGCAACGGCAGTGATCGTGGGGGTGACGCTGCTCGCGATCGCGGTGTGGGGGGCGGCCGAGCACTGGCGCTGGCGGCCGATGCGCGCGGCGCTGGTGACCGCGTTGTGGGGGGCGTTGTGCTGGTCGGCGGTCCTGGCGTCTTACTCGGCAAGCCCAAAGCGTGATCATCCCATCCGCAAAGACGCCGAGCTGGTGGATACGCAACTCGGCGTCGCCTCGGCGCGCATGCTCTGGCTCGACGGCGTCACCGACGACGTCAACGAGGAGTTTCTGCTCTACACCCAGCGCACGTTCCCTCGCCTCACGCCCGACATGCTCGACGACGCGCGACCCTGGCTCGTCGCCGACGACACGCCCGAGGCCCGTCTTGTCGTCGAGAAGGCAGGCGGCTACGAGCGCGTGCTCGAGTTTGAGCAGGACGTCGGCCGGCCGAGCGTGCTCTATCGCCCGGTCGCCGCCGACTCACCGGCCCCAGCCGCTACCGCGCCCGCCTCGTCGGGCTGATCGGTCTCGGCCGACCGGCGAAGCGACGAGAACACGTCCGCCAGCCCTGGCGGCGACACGCTCACCCGCAGCAATCGATCGCCCAGCGCCGCCGCGATCCTCGGCACACTCGCCGCCGCGTCGATCTCACGCGCCAACCACGCGTACCCCCCCACCGTCGGCCCGTCGCTAACCCACGCCAGCCCGCCGGCCGACATCGCTTCCGCTGACTCGCCGTCCTCTCGGACCTCGACGCGGATCACGTCCCCGCCCGACCGATCGACCAACTCCCCCGGCCGCCCCGTCGCCAACGCCCGTCCCGCATCCATCAGCACCACCCGATCGCAACGCATCGCGTCGTCCCCGACATGCGTGCTGACCACAATCGTCAGCCCCCGCTCGGCCCGCAGCGCATCGAGCGCGTCCCACAAGCCACGCACCGCCTCGGGGTCCAGCCCCGCTGTCGGCTCGTCGAGCAGAAGCAACTCCGGCTCAGCCAGCAACGCCTTCACTAGCTCGACCCGCCGCCGTTGCCCGCCGCTCAGCCGGCCGACTCGCTCGCCACGCCGCTCGCCCAACCCTTGCTCGTCCAGCAACGCCTCCGCCCGCTTCCGCCAGGCTCCGCCCAGGCCGAACAGCGCCGCGTGCACCCGCAGGTTCTCGCCGACCGTCAGCTCGGGGTCCACCGCCGGCGACTGAAACATCACACCCACCCGACCCCATATCGCTCCGCCCGCCGCGCTGGGGTCCACGCCCAGCACACGCACCGTGCCCGACGTCGCCGCGGCTCGACCCGTCATCAGCCGAAACGCCGTGCTCTTGCCGCTGCCGTTCGGCCCCACCAGCCCAAGCATCTCCCCGCGCTCAGCGACCAGACTCAGCCCGTCCACCGCCGCCGAACGCTCCGCCGAACGCCGCCGACCGGGGTAGGCATAACGCACGCCATCGAGCGCCACCACCTCCTCACTCACCGCCCCGACATCCACGCCCGTCACGACGCCTCCCAGACACGCCCGGCCACGATCACGCCCAGCGCGGCCGGCAGATACAGCAACGACGTCAGAAACACCCGTCGCGCCGACGCTCGATCTAGCCGCCGCGCCATCCGCCACGTCTCCCACGCAAACCACACGCCCAGCCCCGCCAGCGCCACGCAAGACACCACCCCCATCGCCCCGCACAGCCAACCGATCGGGCCCGTCAGCACCAGCAACGCTGCGCCGCCCAGCGTCCGGCGCGTCACCGCACGACCGACGCGATCTGTCACCGCCAGCATCGGCAGCCCGGCCCGCCCATAGTCGTCGCGGTGCAGCCAAGCGATCGCCAGGAAGTGAGGCACCTGCCACACCACCATCACGCCAAACAGCAGCCACGCCGCCGACGTCAGCCCCGCCCCCGTGGCGGCCGAACCGATCAACGGCGGCATTGCGCCCGGCACCGCACCGACGTACAACGCCAGCGGCGACATCCGCTTCATCGGCGTGTACACGAACGCATACAACGCCACCGTCAACGCCGTCAGCCCCGCCGCCAGGCCCCCGCCCGCCGGCCCGACGCCCAGCGCAATGACAAACACACCCAGCAGCGACAACGCCAGCCCGGCGAAGATGCCCTCGCCCGTGCTCATCCGGCCCGCGGCCACCGGCCGATCCTTCGTGCGATGCATCCGCGCATCGATCGCGACCTCGTACGCCTGGTTGAGCGCCGCGCTGCCCATGCACGCCAGCGACACCCCCGCCAGCAACGCCCACAGCGCCGTCCACGCCGGCCCCGCGCCCGGTGCCAGCTCCGCCGACCCTGCTGCAAACCCCAGCGCCGCCGTCACCGCCACCATCACCGTGATCCGCGGCTTGGTCAGCGCGACGTAATCTCGGAACCGCGACCCCGCCGCGGCCCCGCTCTCCGCCCCCGCCGCCAGCTCGCTCGTCCCGCTCACGCCCGACCCACCTTCGCCATCCCCACGGCGTAACCCGGGGCTTGCCGCACGTCACTCGGCTCGGCCGCCACGGCCCCGCTCGCCGACGCACTCGCCGCTATCCGCGCCCGCCACGCCCGCGCCGCCATCAGCGTCGCCAGCCCCAGCAGCGTCGCCCCGACCACCTGGTGCGCCGACGCCCACGCCGGCTCGCCCCGGCCGACCAACGCCGCCCCGATCCCCAGCGCCCACTGCGCCACCAGCAGCACTCCCAGCGCCACGCTCAGCCACCGCAACCGTCCCGCGGCCCCCGCCCGCCATGCCATCACGATGAACCACGCCGCTACCGCCGTCACCAACACCGCCCCCACCCGGTGCGTGAACTGCAGGTGCACCTCGCCGACCCGCGCCCCGTTCGCGAAGTCAGGTCCCAGCCCCGCTCCCGCGTCCAGCGACGCCTGACTCACCGGCGGCAGCACCTGCCCCCACGTCAGCGGAAAATCAGGAATCGCGTTCCACGCATCCAGGTGACGCACCGCCGCCCCCAGCACCAGCTGACCCACCAGCGCCACCACCAACACCCCCGCCGCCCATCGCAAGCCCGTCGCGCCGCGCGTCGGTCGAGCCGCTCTGCTGTGGCCCGTTCGCTCCGCCGCCCATCGCACCCACCCCGGCCCAACCGCCGCCGCGATCAGCACCGTCGTCGCAAACACCAGCTGCCCAAACACCCCGTGCACCAACGCCAGCCCGATCGACCACGCGTTGTCCACTCGGATCGGGTACCCGTCCGCGTCCAGCACCCGCGACCCGTCGGCTCCTAGCTGATA
>JBCCZA010000162.1:0-7938 GCA_039188455.1 Planctomycetota bacterium | reverse complement strand
CTCGGCCAGCCAGTCATCCAGCGCGATCTGCTCGTCGCGCTCGATGAACTCCAGCGCCAGCACCGCCGAGGGCCGCTCGTCCAGGATCGCCCGCCACAGCGCCGCCGACGCCGCCAGCCCCGCCTCGTCGCCGTGCATCTCGCCGATCAGCACCACGTCCGCCGCGCTCGCCCGACGCACCAGCTCGCTCGCCGATAGCGGCGTGAACGTTCGGCCATCAAAGCACGGCGTCTGCTCGAGCACCGACGTCTCCCAAGCTGGGTACACCAGTGGCGGCGGTGTATCGGTCTGCTCGGCTGGGGCCGGGGCGGTGTCGCACCCCACTAAACACCAGGAGACCGCGAGTCCAAGCAGCCAGATACCAAGACCTTGTGATCGATAGAGCATCGAGGAGTAAATAAAGAACTCGCCCATACCGGCTATTTTTTGCACCGCACGACTTTAGCGTTCCCGATACGCGGAAGCAGCGCAGCACGTGTCGAACCGCTAAGGGGAATCGGCGGTTGCGTGAGCCGAGGGCTGACGCTTGAAGTTGAAGATCGACTCGTCAAGTTCATCCTGTTGAGCAAAGGCGTAAATGACATTTTCGACACCTTCGAGATGATCTTGACCAGATGCCGCCGAAGCCCCCGAAACACTCCGCTCACGCGCCGGGGCCCGGGTGGAGAGCGTGATGGGACCCGTCGGCTCATGGATCACTGGCGGCGTTGCAGACTCCGCGCTGAGCCGCTGACGCCAGAAGCGTTGCACCATTTCAGCTTGTCGACGGTCGTCATCGGTAACAAGCGGATCGGCGAGCGCCTTATCAATGGCCTGGAGCAGCGTGCGGACCCCCGGGAGGCGCAGAGCACTGCCCTGGCTTTGAGCCACACTGGCCATCAGGCCTCGATGCATAACGCTCCAGTCCATTCGATTAATCCTATCGTACTTTGGCCAAGGAGTCTTCAATCGCGTTGTAATACTTTGACCTAGCTGATTTTATCGCATTACGCATGGTCGTAACGGACCGCTTGAGCCGCGTCAACGACTCCCGGAGCAACAACTGCTGATCCGATGGGCCCGACAGCGCAGCACCGATGAGTCGGCTGAGTTCTTCTTGAACTCGAACGACATCGCGTCGCCACTCGGCGTCTTCCAGGGTCACCGTGTAATCGCCTGAAAGATGGATCTGCGGCAGCGAGAAGTATTCCAGCTTGCCAAGCAACTGGGCCATCGCGTCATCCGCCATTAACCAGACATCTTGGAATGAGAGCTTCTGCCCATCCACGAGATAGTTATCGAAATGATTCACCAAATCCATGAGCGGAACTTCGGCGGTCTCAAACCACTCGTCGGCGGCGTCAGAGACGCGGATCCATCGTATGACGTCATGAATCAGCTTGATCTGCTCCAGCAGGCTCTGAGCTCGCTCCGCCTCGGCCACATTCAGCCGTCGTTTGATCGCCGCATCGCACAACGAGCGAGTTGCCTCGATCGCTCCGGGCAGTGCCAGCAGCAGTTGGGATACGGTGTACGGATCGACCAAGGGCGCCTCCCGAAATGCTGGTGGCACATTAACTTAGCCGAATGACTTGCTCAAGTGCGTAGCGACGCGGACTTGCTCAAGGGAGGCTAAAAATGACGACAAATCGCCGAAGTCATGGAAAGATTCCCCGCAGCGAATACACGCACGACAGGTTGTCCAGCGCCGCGCAGTAGGCCGCGGTGCGCAGGTCGCAGTCGTAGCGGTGGGCGGCAACGCGGGTGCGTTTGGCGGCGGTCTGGATCTGGGTGCGCAGCTCCTCGTCGACGCGGTGAGCGGGCCAGGTGACGGCCTGGCGGTTCTGGCGCCACTCGAAGTAGCTGACGGTCACGCCGCCGGCGTTGCACAGCACGGCCGGGAGGATGGCCACGCCCTTGTCCTGCAGGATGCGCTGGCCACCGGGGGTGGTCGGGGCGTTGGCGCCCTCGGCGACGACCTTGGCGTTGATCCAGCCGGCCTTCTCCTCGTCGACCATCTGCTCGAGGGCGGCGGGGATGAGGACGTCGACGTTGAGCTTGTAGAACTCCTCGGTGCTGATGGTCTCGGCCTCGGGGTAGCCACAGACGCCGCGCTCTTGCTGGACGTGCTGAGCGAGCTCGAGGGCGTGCAGGCCGTGCTCGCTGTAGATCGCGCCGGCGTGGTCCATGACGGCGATGAGCTTGGCGCCAAGCTCGGTAAGGAGTCGGCCGGTCCACGAGCCGACGTTGCCGTAGCCGATGAGCGAGAAGGTCATGCCCTCGAGGTCGATGCCGAGCTCGGGCAGGAGCTCTTCGAGGGCGTAGACCAGGCCCTGGCCGGTGGCCTTGTCGCGGCCGAGGCAGCCACCGAACTCGAGGGGCTTGCCGGTGACGACGGCCCGGCCGGAGGAGCGCTTGTCGGGGCCGGCGAAGTTCATGTACGTGTCGGCGATCCAGGCCATGACCTGGGCGTTGGTGCCGACATCGGGCGCGGGGATGTCGTGGTCGGGCCCGATGTTGGAGCCGAGCGCGGCGGTGAAGCGGCGGGTGACGCGGCGGAGCTCCTCGGTCGAGAGGGAGAACGGGTCGACCTGCAGCCCGCCCTTGGCGCCGCCCAGCGGCAGGCGGACGAGCGAGCACTTGAGCGTCATAAGCACGGCCAGGGCCTTGACGTGGTCGAGCGAGACCGAGGCGTGGTAGCGGATGCCACCCTTGTAGGGCCCGAGAATGTTGTTGTGCTGGACCCGATAGCCCTTGAACAGGCGGTACTCGCCCGAGTCCATACGAGCGGGGAAGTGCACGATGACCTCGTTCTTGGGCTCGGCCATCAGCAGCTGCAGGTGGCGCGGCGTGTTGATGGTCTGAGCGGCGGCGAGGACGGTGTTGATCACGCCCTGGTAGAGGTCGGCGGGGTCGTAGCGGAAGCCCAGCTCTTCGAGAACGTTTTTGGGGGAGTCGGCCATGGGGGTCATTGTGACTCGATCCGGTCGGAGATGTGGTGGAACCCGTGGGGGAGCAACGCGGTCGGCGGGGTTATGCTTCCGCCATGCTTGTTTATCGGTGTGCGGACCTGATGTTCAGCACGCGCGTGCGTGCGGCGGCGGACGACGCGGGGCTGGTGGCCCGGCCGGTGCGGTCGGTGGAGATGCTGCGCAAGCGGCTGGAGCGGGTGGAAGACGGCAAGGCGAACGACGCGGTGACGTCGATGATCGTCGAGGTCGACGGCGAGGCGGTGGTGGACGAGCTGATCGCGGCGGCGCGGGCGCACGACCCGGCGTTGCGGATCGTGGCGTTCGGGCCGCACGTCGCGGTGGAGGCGTTGCAGGCCGCGGGACAGGCGGGGGCCGACCCGGTGCTGACGCGGGGATCGTTCCACAACGGGCTGCCGGGGCTGATGGAGCGGCTGCGGGGGCTGGCCGAGGCGGCGAAACCGGGGTGAGTCGGCGGGCTCTGGGGGGAGTCGCACATGGCGGGTCAGGCGGATGACGCGGCGGCGAGCTCGGGGCGGTGAACCTCCAGGCCCATGGCGGCGAGCCGCTCGGCGAGCGCCGCGTCGGCGGCGTGGCGGCGGCGGGCCTTGCTGGGCTTGTCCGACACGGCCTTGGCGTAGGCCTGCAGCAGGCGGTTGACGAGATAGGCGTCGAACGGCTGGGTGCGGCTGGGGTTGTGGGACGCGATCGCGTCGTCGAGCACCGGCGCCCCGGTCGCGACCCACTCGATGAGCCGCGCCCGACCCGCCGACGCCTGGCTCTGCCACTGCCGACGCGCGACGGCCAGCAGCCGCGGCAAGTGCGCGGCGAAGACCAGCCGGCGCACGGCGTCGGCCTCGTCCAGCCAGCCCTCGATGCGGTCCATCGCCCGCTTGCCCGGCTCGCGCGGCGGCAGCGCGTCGCGCAGCTCGGCGGCGCGACGCTTGAGGTAGTTCATCCGCACCAGCAGCGATCGGCAACGGTCGGCCGGCAGCGTCGGCTGCGTGGCCGCGTCGATGAGCCAATCCGGCAGCGCGTCGCCATCGGGGCGGATCGGCGGCTGGCCCGACGTCCAGTCGATCGCGTCGAACCGCTGGCGCAGGATGACCGCCTCGGCGTCCGACCGATCGAACACAGGCAGGTCGACCCACTCGATCTCTCTGGCACGGAGCCGCTCAGCGCGCAGCTCGGCGAGCACGCGGTACACCGTGGAGATCGATCGGCCGTAACGCTCGGCGATGCGCGCGGCGTCGATGCCGATGCGGTGTGCCCGCTCGATGACGCGGCGCTGGCGGTCGGTGAGCGGGCCCTGCCGATCGGGGAAGATCGCGGCGTCGGGGTGGTCGCGGTCGTGGCGCTGGATGATCTGTCGGACGGTCTCGAGGCCACGGCCCTGGGCGTCGGCGATGCGCTGGGCGACCTGGTTGAGCGAGGCCGCGCGGCGACGCGCGAGGCGGCGGGCGTCGGCGAGGATGCGCTTGACGGTGGCCGGCTCGGTCCGCGAGAACGACGCCGCGCGGGACACCCGCTCGTCGCCGACCCGCCGCTTGAAGGCTTCGACCGCCGACCGGCACACCACCACGCGGTGCCGCCCGCCGCCGGGCCCGGGCATCCATCGCCAGCGCAGCCCGTCGGAGCGCCACCGCGTGATCGTCTTGAGGCTCGTGCCCAGCTCGCTGGCCAGCTCGCCGGGCGAGACCACGCCGTCGGGCGGGGCGTCGAGCGCGACCGTCCGGCTGAGCCGATCGATGAGCAGCCGCAGGTCGTGCGCGGCCGAGCCGCCGACGATGAGCAGGTCGCTGGACTTCGCCGTGCGACGCGTGCCGGTGACGCGGTAGACGAGGAACGACATCGGGTACGTCGTGTCTGGCTCGAGCTCGTCGTGCAGCCGCTCGGCGGCCTCGACCTGGCGGACGCGCTGCTCGGCCGGCGCAAACGCGAGCTGGCGCGCCAGGCCGGCCATCGCCTCGGTGTGGAACGGTTGGCCCCAGGTCCGGCTCATCGCGCCCCCGATCCCTCCAGCGAGCGCATCGGTGCCTCGCCGATATCGACCAGCCCCGCCGACGCCGCCTCCGCAGCAAACCGCGCCAGCCCCGCCAGCTCGCGCTCGCCCAGCTCGTACCGCAGCACGCGCGTCAGATACTCCACCGCCAGCTCGGCCGGCCAGCCGTGCCCCCCCGCGTGCGTCAGCGCCAGCGCCTCGCGCCGATCGACGTTGTCTCGACGCACCGCCGCCAGCCGCTCGGCCAACCCCTCGAGCGATGCCCCCACTCGCCCCGCCCACGCGGCAAACACAAACGGCAGCCCCGTCCACTCCCGCCAAGCCGCGCCCAAGTCCACCTGATGCGGGTACATCCACCGCGGCGGTGCCGCCTTCACCACCTTGTCGCCGATCAGCAGCAGCGCATCCGCCGTCGGCTCGCTTGCCTCGCCCTGCCCCACGCCCGACCAGCTCACCCGCTCGACGCGCGGCAGCTCGCCCGTCCACCGCCCCACCAAGAGCGACGCCAGCACCACCGACGTGTGGCTGTCACCGTCGGCCGCGATCGACCGCACTGCTTCGCGCTCGCATCGACAAAACAGCCGCACCGTCAGCGTCGGCCCGTCACACGCAATCCCTCCGACCGGCCACGCCTCCAGCCCCCCCCCCTCGCGCAACAGGTCGGCCACGGGCACCAGCCCCATCGCCGCCTCGCCGAGTTGCACGTACCCCGGGATCGCCGCAGGCACGTCATACACCACCCGCACCGCGCCGCCATCGGCCGTGTCGTCGAACCGCCCCCGCGCATCATCGATCAACGGCTTGGCGTTCAGGTACGACACGCACGCGACCGTCCGCCCCGCCTCGCCCCCAACCCCATCGCTCTGCTCGGTTTGACGCACCACCCCGCACTATACTCGCCCCCCGCGCCGGACCGCCGATCGCCCACCCATGCCCGAACTTGCCGACCAAACCGCCCAGGTCCTCGTCGTCGACGACGAGGCCGACCACGCCGAGGTCATGGCCGAAGCCCTCCGCCGGCTCGGCCACGTCTGCACCCTCGTGCACTCCCGCGCCCAGGCCCTCGACGAGCTCAAGCACGGCCAGTTCGACCTGATCGTCACCGACCTCAAGATGGAGGACGACACCGCCGGGTTCGACGTCCTCACCGCCGCCCGCGACGACCAGCCCCAGGCCGAGACCATCGTCGTTACGGCCCACGGCGACGTCCCCACCGCCATCGAAGCCGTCAAGCGCGGCGCGTTCGACTTCATCGAGAAGCCCATCGACCTCGACCTCCTCCGCGCCCGATGCGGCAAGGCCATCGACGCCGTCTTCGCCAAGGCCGAGAACCGCGACCTGCGCGAGCGTCTCGACGACACCCTCGGCTTCGACGGGCTGGTCGGCCGGTCGTCGGCGATGCGCCAGATCGTCACCACGCTCAAGCAGATCGCGCCCTCCGACGCGTCCGTGCTCATCACCGGCGAGTCCGGCACCGGCAAGGAGCTCATCGCCCAGGCCGTGCACCACCACTCCAACCGCGCCAGCAAGGCGTTCGTCCCGCTCAACTGCGCCGGGCTCAGCGAGTCGATCCTCGAGGACGAGCTCTTCGGCCACGTCCGCGGGGCGTTCACCGGCGCCGAGAAGGACCGCGAGGGCCGGTTCGAGTACGCCAACCACGGCACGCTCTTCCTCGACGAGATCGGCGACATGCCGACCGCCATGCAGGCCAAGCTGCTGCGCGTGCTCGAGTCCGGCGAGGTCGTCCGCCTCGGCTCCAACACGCCCAAGCACGTCGACGTCCGCCTCGTCGCCGCCACGCACCACGACCTCGACGCCCTGGTCGCCGACGGCAGCTTCCGCGAGGACCTGTTCTACCGGCTCGCCGTCGTCCGCCTGCACCTGCCGCCGCTGCGCGACCGCCGCGAGGACATCCCGCTCTTGGTCGATCACTTCGTCAAGCACTTCGCCGAGCAGATGCACAAGCCCGCGCCGCGCGTCTCGGACGAGGTGCAGCAGGCGTTGATGCAGCAGTCTTGGCCGGGCAACATCCGCCAGCTACGCAACGCCGTGCAGAACCTCGTCGTCATGGCCGACGGCGACGCCATCGAGCTCCGCCACCTCCCGCCCAACCTCCGATCCGACGACACCAGCGGCGCGCCGACCGGCGGCGGCGAGGTCAGCGGCGCGATGTCGCTCGACCAGCTCGAGAAACAAGCGATCCGCCACGCCCTTCAGGCCACCTCCGGCAACCGCGAACAGGCCGCCAAGATCCTCGGCATCGGCGAACGCACGCTGTATCGCAAGCTCAAGGAATACGGGCTCAAGTGAGACCTCGCATCGGCCACGGCTTTGACCTGCACCGGCTTGAGCCCGGCCACGACCTGATCGTGTGCGGTGAAAAACTGGAGCACGACCGCGGCTGCGACGCGCACTCGGACGGCGATGTCGTCTACCACGCCGTGACCGACGCCCTGCTCGGCGCGATCGGCGCCGACGACATCGGTCAGCTCTTCCCCGACAACGACCCGAAGTGGAAGGGCGCCGACTCGCGCATCTTCGTCGAGGAAGCCAAGCGCAAGATCGACGCCGCCGGCTACGCCATCGGGAACCTCGACATCACCGTCATCCTGCAGCGCCCCAAGCTCAGCCCGCACAAGGCGGCGATGAAGGCCAACCTCGCCGAGCTGCTCGACGCCGACCTCGCCGACATCAACCTCAAGGGCAAGACCCACGAGAAGGTCGACGCCCTCGGCGAGAACCGCGCCATCGCCTGTCACTGCGTCGTCCTGCTGATCCCAGCGCCGTAAACCCCGCCGTCGTCACGCGTGGCTGAGCGACCGGCCACGCACCGACCGGGGCACGCCTGGCCGGCGATACGGCTTGTACTTGTCGTCGAGCCGGGCGCTCCACCTGGGGTGGTCCTTGTCGATCGGGATGCCGGTGAAGTCGGTGCTGCACTGATAGCACGTCAGCCGACGCTTGCTCGACAGCAGGATCACGACGTCG
>JBCCZA010000161.1:0-7947 GCA_039188455.1 Planctomycetota bacterium | reverse complement strand
GTCCATCGGCTGCTCGCCCTGCATGTTCTGCTTGACGGCGGCGATGGCGGCGAGCTGGTCCTCGGTCTCGTCGAAGGGGAACTCGGCCTCGAACTCACGCATCCAGTTGGTGTCGTCGGGGTAGCGGATGCCGGGCTGGGTCGCGCGGGCGGCCTGGAGCTGGATCATCTCCTTGGCGAGGTCGCGCACGGCGTCGGTGACCTGCTGCTTCTGCTTGCCCCATCGCTTGCCGCCGAGGGTGGAGAGGGGGGGCTTGCCCTCGAAGCCGCCGATGTACTTCTGGATGAGCTCGATCTGGACGGCAGGGACGTGGAGCAGGGTGTCGCCGGCGAACTTGAGGGTGAGGTACTCGGCGGACTCGGGGGGTTGATCGGTCTTGGCTGCGCCGGGGAGCTTGCGCTTCATGGTGCGCAGGCCGGTGAATTGGGCGATGCCGTGGTCGACGTGGACGACGTAGTCGCCTGGGGCGAGGTCAAGGAAGGCGTCGCCGGGCTGGGCCTGGTCGGCCGAGCCGATGCGTCGGACGCGGCGGCGCGTCTCGTAGCGGTGGAAGAGCTCGTGGTGAGGGAGGAGGAGCGAGGGCGGGTCGTGGTCGGCCCAGACGAAGCCTCGGTGGAGGTGGCCGACCTGCAGGGTCAGGCGATCCAGCGCGGCAGGGTGTTGCTCGATGAGGAGTTCGCGGAGGCGGTCGGCCTCGGCGGGCTTGCCGCAGACGACGGTGACAGCATGATCGGCGGTGAGCTCGGCGAGCTGTGCCAAGGCCTGGCGGGCCTCGGTGTCGAACGCGGGGAGGGGCTCGACGGGCAGGTCGATCGGCTCGGCCGCGTCGGCCGTCGCGGCGACGGAGCTGACGGCGGAGTAGGCGTGGACGGGGACGTGGACGAAGTTGTGGGTCAGGCGGTGCATGACCGCGCCGGGCGAGGTGATGCCGGCCGGGGCGGTGAGCCGCTCGTAGTAGCCGCGGGCCTGCTCGGCGAGCTCGACGGGCTCGTGCAGGACGGCGAGGGTGTCGGTTGGTAGGAGGTCGAGCAGGTTGGTCGTGAGGTCCCCGGCCAGGAGGGTGTGGGCGGAGGCGCCGACGATGCGGACCTCGTCGAGTGGGTCGAGGGTGGTGAGGCGATCGGGGTCGATGCGGTGGATGGACTCGATCTCGTCGCCGAAGAAGTCGACGCGGATCGGCCCCCCACCCCCCTTGGCATTGCCCTCGGTCGAGGCGGAGGCCGGGGGGAAGAGGTCGACGATGCCGCCGCGGGTGGTGAAGTCGCCGGGCTGGTCGACGGCGTCGGCGCGGGTGTAGCCGGAGCGGTCCAGCCAGTCGAGCAGTCGGCCGGGGGGCAGGTCGAGGCCGGGCTTGAGGTGCAAGGAGACGGCGTCGAGCTTGTCGCGGCCGGGGACGGGCTGCATGAGGGCCTGGACGGGGGCGACGATCACGTCGGGTGGCGTGTTGCTGTCGTCGAGTCGGCCGACGAGGTCGAGACGCTCGGCGAGGAGGTCGAGCGAGATGTTGGACTCACCCGGCAAGACCTCGAGGGCGCCGAACCGCTCGGCGGAGACGGCGAAGCCGCGGGGGGCGAGCAGGTCGAGGTCGTCGAGCGCGTCGTCTGCCTCGTCGAGGTGGGCGGTGACGAGCAGGACGGGGCGGTCGGTGGCGTCGGCGAGGAGGCCGGCGAGGAGGGCGGTGGAGGAGCCACGCGAGCCGCGGATGGGCAGGGCGTGGCCGGGGGTGGCCGCGAGGGCGGCGTCGCGCAGCGCGCGGAGGTGGCGCGAGGAGGCCAGTTGATGCAGCCAGTCCGTGGCCGGGGCCGCGGTGTCGGGCATGCGGGGATGGTAGGGGGTAGGCCCCGGGGGTGGGGGCGGACCCAACCGGGCGCTGCGCTTCCGGTTGGCTTGGGTGGGTCGAGGTGGTGGGGTGGCCGCGTGATCGGTCGATCAGGCGGCGGCGGTCTCGGGCAGGTGGACGCCCTCGAAGCCGTAGGTCTCGGCGATGAACTGCTCGAGCGGGCGGGCCTCGACGAGCACCAGCCGGAACGGCCGATCGACCGCGTGCTGGAGCGTGGCCACGGCGTCGTCGACGCCGGCGGGGGTGGTCGCGGCGACCAGTTCTTCGCCGTCGATCCGCAGCGGCAGCACCATGTGGTCCCACGCCTGGCTGGGCGAGAGCATGGCGACGGCGTCGGGCTCGATCGACTCGTGCGCGAGATTGACGTGGCGACACTGCTCGCGGAGGCGGGCGGCGATGCAGCTCACGACGGTCGACTCGGCGACGTTGAACATCTCCTCGGCGAGCTTGCCGAAGACCTGACCTGTCCGTTGCTGTCGCTCGAGGATCGCCCGGACATTCTCGGCGGAGAGGAACCCCGCCTCGACCAACACTTCACCGATCTTCCGTGCCTGCATCATGCGAACTCCAAACTTGGCCGCACGGCCCGCGATCTGATACGCATCGGACGATGGTTCGGATCGCTCCACAATTAATGTTGAATGCGCGCCCCCGTGATTTGGTCAGTTCTGGCTGTGCCGATTAGCCGTCGGGAGTAACTTTGGGGGGCTCGGGGTTGTGCCGGGTTGAGGCACGCACCGCCGCAGCGACATAGGGCCACGCGGTGAGGACGGTGACGGCGACGGTGAGGTAGAGGAGGACGGCGTTGAAGCTGATGAGCCAGTGGAAGTCGCCGGGGTCGTCGATCAGCGCCGCCGACACCAACGCGCACGGGATGGCGATTGACTGGAGCACCATCTTGAGCTTGCCGAGCGTGACGGCGCCGAAGGCGGTGCCCCCGGACTCCATCGCCGACCGCAGGCCCGTGACCAAGAGCTCGCGGGTGAGCATGACGACCACCATCCACGGCTGAACACCGCTGGCGACTACGCCGCCGATGGCGTACTCGGGCGGGTGGACTTCGCCGTTGATGAGTTGGGGTTCTGAGACCATCAGCGCGTGGGCCGTCCAGCCGGGCCCGGCGAGCACGATGAACGTTCCCAGGACGAGCACCTTGTCGGCGAGCGGGTCCATCACCCGGCCGAAGCGGCTGACGACGTCCCACCGGCGGGCGAGGTAACCATCGAGCCAATCGGTGAGCGCGGCCACGATGAAGGCGATGAGGCCGAGCGTGAGCCACGGCTGAATTGTTTGTGTCGCCAAGTCGACGAAGGACAGGCACACGATGCACGCCGCGGTGAGCACCAGCCGTGTAATGGTGATCGCGTTGGGGATGTGGCGGCGCGGGAGCATGCGGGCGGTCAGGGTACGCGACGCCCGCGCGGGGCTCGTCACGCGGCGCGGCGGAGCTGGCGGGCGGTCGAGCCCAGGTGGCGGAGCCGGGCGGCGGCGTAGGTCTTCCAGCGGTCGGGGTGGTGCGGGTCGAGGGCGAGGGCGCGGCGCATGGTGCCTAGGGCGCGGGCCGGCTCGTGGGGCAGGGAGTGGTAGCCGAGGTGCCAGAAGAGGTGGCGGGCCAGGGCGTCGGTGGCGAGGCGGTGGGCGTCGGGGTGGGTCGTGGGGTCGATGGCCCGGCGGAGGTAGCGCAGGCCGAACGAGTGGCGGCGGAGGGTGCGGCGGCGCTTGGGCCAGCTGAGGTGGGCGTCGGCGCCGGAGTTGTTGCCGGGGTGGACGCGGTAGTCGGCGTGGACGGCGGGGAGATAGGCGAGGCGGTAGCCGTGGGTGAGGGCCAGGGCGGTGAAGACGCGGTCCTCGCCGCCGACGCCGGGGATGCGCAGCGGCGGGGGCAACTGGCCGCGGCGGGTCGGGTCGAAGACGCGGCGGCGGATGACCGAGGCCTGGAACCCCGCGAGGTTGTCGCCGGCCATCTGGCGGGCCAGCGTGTCGGGGTGGGTGAGGACGCGGAGGTCGCCACGGCTCTCGGCCAGGGTGGGGTCGAGGATCGGGCGGGGCGTGCCGGGCTTGGTGAACACGTCGGGGACAAGGGTGTCGCCGGTGGTCTGGTCGACGATGCGCACCGAGGCGAAGACCCAGTCGACATCGGCGTGGCGGTCGAGTTCGGCGACGCAGTCGGCCAGGTGATTGGCGGTCCAGCGATCGTCGGAGTCGTAGAAGGCGAGGTATTCGGTAGCCGCGGCGTGGGAGTCGGTCGCGGAGAGGGCGTGGTCGACGCCGGCTTGGCGGGCGGGGCCGGGGCCGCGGTTGCGCTGGCGGAGGAGGGTGGCGGGGAATGGGGCCTTGGCGATGTGTTCGGCGGCGCGATCGGCGGTGTCGTCGGTGGAGCCGTCGTCGACGACGATCAGCCTGAAGTCGTGGAACGCTTGCCGGGCGAGCGCGTCGAAGGCCTCGGCGAGCCAGGCGGCTCGGTTGAAGGTCGGCATGACGACGGCGACGCGGGGCACGGACGGGGTATCGGCTGGGGCATGGGCCCCGCGGGAGTCGGCGGGAGCGTAGGACGGCGGATGGCCGATAGGGGCGGGCGTGGCGTTCTCGGACTCGACGCCGCGGTCGACGTTGAGGATCATGACCCGATGGCCAAGCGCAACAGCATCCCGCCGTACGAGATCATGGGCCGCCGACCGGCCGAGCCGGGGGGCGAGGGAGAGCCCGAGGCAGGGCCGGCACCAGTGCAGTCGTCCGCCGAGGCCGGAGAGCCCGGCCGAATGGTGGGCGGGCTGAGTGAGCCGGTGGTGCTGCGGGTGCCGCGGGGGCTGGCGGTGGTGGCGATCGTGGGGGTGCTGGGGCTGATCGTGATCGGCTACGCCGTGGGGCAGCGGCGGGGCTATTCGGCCGGCGAGGCGGCGGCCCGGGCCCAAGCGCAGGAAGAGGTCAACGAGATCCGGCGGATGACCGGCCGGCCGGCAATTCCGGGTGGGACGGTCGACGTCGATGCCGCGACCAGCGACCCCCGGCGGCGCGGGCTGCGGTACTACGTCGTCTCCCACGAGCCGCCGGCCGAGGCCGAGCGGCTGATCGCGTTCCTCGATCGCTTCGGGGTTGACGCGGCCGCGGTGGCTAGTGACAATCCCCGGTTCGTCAAAGTGATCGCGGCTCAGGGCTTCTCGTCCGGCGAGCTGCGGTCGGCGACGGGCCGCGACTACGAGCAGGCCCTCCGCCGCATCGGTCGGGCGTGGCAAGACGCCAACGATGGCGGCAAGGACCTCAGCGACCTCTACGCCGAACTGTACGAGGGCTGACGACCGCACCGGCGGGCACTCATTCAGCCGACACCCCCCAACGACCCCGCGACCCTCAGCCCAACGAGCGACCCATGACCATCCACAGCAGCCTCAACATCGGCGGCGGCATCCAGCGTCACCGCAACGTCCTCACCCGGGCCGAGAAGATCGCCAAGCTCGCCGAGCTCGGCAAGTTCGACACCGAGTCGGGCGACCCCCTCAAGCTGCCCAAGGTCGGCCACCGCAAGCTGGTGACCGGCAAGAAGAAGAAGAAGGGCCCGACCGAGGAAGAGTCGAGCTGATTCTCTAGCGGCATCGTCGGCACAACGCGTCGGCGTTCCAGGCTCGGCCCATGCTCGACCACGACAGACTCATCACCGACCGGCTCCGCGCGATCGATGCGTCCGGCATCCGCCGCGTGTTCGACCTCGCGGCCACGATGACAGACCCGATCAACCTCTCGATCGGCCAGCCGCACTTCGACGTCCCCGACGCAGTCCGGCAGCACGCCGCCGACGCGATCGCGAACGGCATCAACGGCTACACCCAGACGCAGGGGATCGCCGACCTGCGCGATGCGGTCTGGGGCCGTCTGGCCGACGAGTTCCCGCAGACCCTCGGCGAGCGCGAGGACGAGCTGGGGCTGCTCATCACCTCGGGGGTGTCCGGCGGGCTGCTGCTGGCGTTGATGACCTGCGTTGGGCCGGGCGACGAGGTCATCGTGCCCGACCCGTACTTCGTGATGTACAAGCACCTGGTCACGCTGTCGGGCGCGACGCCGGTGTTCGTCGACACGTACCCCGACTTCCAGCTGACCGCCGAGCGGATCGACGCCGCGGTCACGGATCGCACGAAGCTGGTGCTGTTCAACACGCCGAGCAACCCCAGTGGCGTGGTGGCTCCGCCGGAGGTCTGTCGCGAGGTCGCCGAACTGTGCGAGCGGCGTGGGCTGCTGCTGCTGAGCGACGAGATCTACGATGAGTTCTGCTACGAGAAGACCGAGACGCCGCACGGGCTGACGCGCTGCCCGTCGCCGATGACTTGGTCGGGCGACACGCTGCTGATGCGCGGTTTCAGCAAGACGTACGCGATGACGGGTTGGCGGCTGGGCTACGCGGTCGGTCCCAAGCCGATCGTCGAGCAGATGACCAAGCTGCAGCAGTACTCGTTCGTCTGCGCTCCGAGCATGGTGCAGGTCGCGGGCGTGGCGGCGCTCGAGCTGGACATGGCCGAGCACGTCGAGGCGTATCGGCTGAAGCGTGACCGGGTGATCGAGCGGCTGAGCGGTGCGTTCCAGCTCACGCCGCCGGGCGGGGCGTTCTACGCGTTGCCCGAGGTGCCGGCGTCGCTGGGCCTGACGGCCACGCAGTTCGTCGAGCGGGCGGCCGGGCGCGACTTGCTGATCATCCCGGGGTCGGTCTTCAGCCAGCGCGATACACATTTCCGACTCAGCTACGCCTGCGACGACGAGCAGCTTGACCGCGGGCTGAACGTGCTGCTCGAGCTGGCCGAGGGCTGATCGTTAGATCGTCTTGCGTGAAGGATCGCCGGTTACCCGTTCAGTCGAACCCGATCCCACCCATGCCTAGAGGTAATAGGTATGTGCGAGACACTGGTCAAGACTGAGAGAGCGGCAGTGCGTTGGGGCCGTCGCTTGCGAAGCGATCGACAATGGCAGGCATAAAGTCGCGCAAAACGCTCTAGTCGAGGCAGGTGGTGGTGTCGGCCGGCAGGTGGGCGATCGTGCCGTGGGTGGTGCGGACGATGAGACCAGCGTCGGCGTCGAGGTCGATGACCCTGCCCGAGATTTCGCGGCCGTCGACGGCGAAGCGGCCGTCGCGGTCGAGTGTGACACACCGCTGCCGCCATGCGTCGAGCATCTGTTCATCATCGGCGTCGGGCGCGAGTCGGGCGTCGAGCGCGTCGAGCAGGTCGGCGGCGAGCGCGAGCCGATCGACGTCAAGGCCGAGGACACGCAGCGAAGTGGCACGTGTCGTGAGCTCCGGTAGGAACTGATCCGGCGCCGTGGCGACGTTGAGCCCGATGCCGACGACGATCACGCCCGGCGTCGCCGACTCGGCCAGGATGCCGGCGAGCTTGCGGCCGTCGACGCAGATGTCGTTGGGCCACTTGAACGCGACCGCCCGCCCCAGCAGTGGCTCGACCGCGTCGGCGGTCGCCACCGCGGCGGCCAACCCCACCAGCGGACGCCGTCTCGCGGCCGTGTGCGTTACCCGGCTGAGTAGCAGCGCCGTTCCCGGTGGCGCCGACCAACGCCTGCCCAACCTCCCCCGACCGCCGCTCTGCTCATCGGCGATCACCACCGCCCCGTCCTCGGCCGTGAGCCGGCGCGCCGCATCCTGCGTGCTGCCGATGGACCGGTACACCCTCACACTCGGCCGACCGGGTCGCTCCAGCAAGTCCGCCCACGCGTTCAGCGGCGGCTCAGTCAACGCGCAGGTCCAACCCGAGGTCCAACGCTTTGGCTGAGTGCGTCAGCGCCCCGACCGAGATCCGATCGGCCCCCGCCTCGGCCAGCTCACGCACCGTGTCCAGCGACACGCCGCCGCTGACCTCGAGCTCGATCCGCTTGGCCGCCTTGTCGCGCATCGCAACCGCCTCGCGCACCGAGTCGGGCTTGAAGTTGTCGAGCAGCACGACATCGGCCGACGACTTGACCGCCGCGGCGAGCTGGTCGAGCGAGTCGACCTCGACCATCGCGAACGCGAGCTTGGGGTTCAGCTCTTTCGCGGCCTTGATCGCGGCGTTGATCGCCTTGGGCCAGGCCTTGAGCTCGAGCCCGGCGACGTGGTTGTCCTTGATCAGCAGGGC
>JBCCZA010000160.1:0-8031 GCA_039188455.1 Planctomycetota bacterium | reverse complement strand
CCCCGCGACGCCCGCGTCGAGCTGACCGTCAACGGCCTGAACCCCGGCCAGACCGGCACGTACGCCTCCGACGGCCCGCAAATCGTCGTCAACGGCGAGGCCGGCCAACGCGTCCGCGTCGCCGTCGCCAAGGGCATCATCCAACCCACGATCCCCTACGACGACGCGCTCGACGCCCGGCTCCGCGACCTGACGCAGCAACCCTTCCCCGCCAACAACGCCGCCGAGTTCCAGTTCGCCGACGTCACCCTGACCGGCGAGCCCATCGACATCTCGGACCGGTTCAACTTCACCGAGGTCCAGAACTTCAGCCTGGTCGCCGAGCCCGACCGCCCCTACAGCATCGATGAAGACAAGGTCCCCCTGGGCATCACCGCGGTCGTCATCGACCCCGAGCACAACAACCTGCCCGCCGGGCCTGTCACACCACCCATCTACCTGACCTACGAGTAGCTCGCTCCACGCGGCTGCTCGTTTCAGCGAATGAGTCGGCCGGGACTCGAACCCGGAACCGGCGGCTTAAAAGGCCGATGCTCTACCGATTGAGCTACCGACTCGACGGCGTCGTCGGCAGGGGCCGGGACGCCGGATCGGGCATCATATCGGTTGGCCCCGCGACGCAGCGGTACGATGCGGCGATGGCGACGGACCGCCTCACGTTTCAGCACGCCACGACGGACGCGCCGGCCCGGGTGGCCGTGATCGCCGAGCTGGGCGTGAACCACGACGGCGACGCCGACCAAGCCCGCCGGCTGCTGGCCGCCGCCGCCGACGCCGGGGCCGACGCGATCAAGCTGCAGCTCTTCCGCCCCGACCGTCTGCTGTCGCGGGACGCCGAGCTGGCCAAGTACCAGCAAGGCTCGGCCGACGACCCGCGGGCCATGCTCGACGCGCTCACGCTGCCGATCGACGTAATGCGCAAGCTCGGCGAGGCGGCGCACACCGCGGGGCTGGCGTTCGTCGTGACGCCCTTCTCGCTCGGCGACGTCGACGACCTGGCCGAGCTGCCGATCGACGCGGCGAAGATCGCCTCGCCCGACGCGGTGAACACGCCGCTGCTGAATCGCGTCGCCGAGCTGAGCAAGCCGGTCCTCGTCAGCACCGGCACCTGCGAGAACGACGAGCTCGACCACGCGTCACGCGTCGCGCAGGTCAGCGGCGGGGCCCTGCTGCAGTGCGTGTCGAGCTACCCCGCCCCGATCGACCAGGCCGGCCTCGGCGGGATCGCCAAGCTGCGGTCGTCGTGGGACGACCTCTTGCCCGACGCCCCGCGTCTCCGCGTCGGCTACTCCGACCACACGCCCGGCGTCGACACCGGCGCGTGGGCCGTCGCCGCCGGCGGCTGCCTGCTCGAGAAGCACCTCACGCTCGACCCGACGGCCGCTGGCCCCGACCACGCCGCCTCGCTGGACCCGGCGCAGTTCGCCGACTATGTCGCCTGCGCCCGCGCCGCCGCCCGGTCACTCGGCCCGATCGCCAAGCGTGTGCAGCCCTGCGAGGCCGACGTCGCCCGCGTCTCCCGCCAATCGATCGCTACCACCCGCGACCTCCCCGCCGGCCACGCGCTCACACCCGACGACCTCGCCATCAAACGCCCCGGCACCGGCATCCCCGCCCGCGAACTCGCGTCGATCGTCGGGCGCCGACTCAAGCAAGCTCGGCCGGCCGACACGACACTCAGTCCCGAGCATCTCGAGTAGCGGGCCCGGCAAGCCGATCCCATCATCCAACGGCGTTGCCGTACGCCTCTTTGGTGATCCTGCTGATCTGCGCCAAGTAGATGCACAGCAGCACGAAGGCCCAGACAAACAGCCCGAGGATCAGCGCCGAGCCCGCACAGCTGATGACGCCGGAGACGATCTCGAGCACCCCCGATGCGGGGTTGACTGCGCCGAACAAACCCGCCAACACCCCCATCACGAATAGCAAACCATACGCCCCGACGATCGACCACAGGCAGAACATGGTCTGCTTGGCCAGCCACGGCTTGGGCATCCGCAGCGCCAAGCGGCGGCCGTAGCAAAACATCGCGATGAACCCGGTCGTCCCCAGAACCATGATCGCAAGACCGACGCCCAATACCCAGATCAAGCCGAACAGTTCGCCGTATACCGCCAACGGGAACAGGCCAACAAGCATCACGGGGTAGCCCGCCATCGCGCCCAAGAAGCCCCAGCGCGCAAGTCGCCTTGCCGAGTACGCAGGCTCCGCGGCACCGGGCTCGGGCGTCGTCACGCGCAGCAGCGCCGCGATCACGACGACGAGGATCGCGATCACAAACAGGACCACGACCGCCACGCCCAGCCCCGAAGCCACGGCTTCCGCGACGACCATCAGCAGCACCATCAGGAAACTCGCCGGGATGTAGGCCGCTGCCAAGATCACGAAGAGCTTGAGCCCTTGACGGACCCGATCGATCCACCCCGGGTCCGCAAAACTCAGCAGGTCACCCGCCAACGACCACTCGACGGAGGCCCCACACTCGGGACACCGACCGGTGGCTTGCATGCCCCGAAGGTCAAACTCGCACGCACGGCACATGACCGATTGAGCGAGCCGGCCATCGGCGTCGAAGCGGTAGCGCCGGGCGATCGCCGGAGGCACGCCAGGCATGGCTGCGGGCTGTAAAGCACCGACGTGGATGGGTTCCTCCGGCATGGCGACAGCGTATCGAATAGCGCGTCGACCATCGCCACCTAGGCCGGCACGCCGCGGCCACCCAGCGCTCCGGTGGCGTCGCGTGCCATCGGGTTGCCGATCGCGGCGTTGAGCCTGCGGTACAGCAGGATCGCCAGCACCAGACCCCAGACCGCGAAGAAGATGACGCCAAAGCCGGCGAGGATCATCACACCCTGAATCACAAAGAAGGGCCACGCAAACCCGCCGCCGGGCCCGCCGAACCCGGCGGTCGAGCTCATGACGTTCGAGCTGGTCGAGACGACGTTGCCCGACGCGTCCGTCGTTTCGGTGTGCGTCCACACGCTGCCGTCGGGGTAGGTGGTCGTGGTGATGGCGACCTGCGTGCCGTCGGGGTTGGCGTGCTGGCTGGTGTTTGTCGTGCCGCCGGCGACGGTCTGGCCGGCCTGAGCCTGCACGGCCTGCGAGCTGGCACCCGCGCCGCTCATCGCCGAGGGATTGAGGACGAGTTGGAAGTAGACGGTCTGTGCGAGCTGCCCGCCGGTCGCGATGACACCGACGACGACGTAACCCCACGCGACGCGCTTGGCCTGACGCATGAGCCGCTGGCTGGGCACCCGGTCGAACAGCCGAGCCCCGTAGAGAAACAGCCCCGCGAACGACACGACCCCCGCCACGCCCGCGATCACGGCCAGCAGCGACTGGCCGATCACCAGCCCGCTGCCGCTGCCGATCACCACGCCGTACATCATCCCGGCCGTCAACAGCGCCGTGCCGATCGCCACCCCGTACCGCACGACCTCGCCCAGCCGCGCCGCCTTGACCACACGCTCATAGCCGGCCCGCAGCCCGCCGGGCTCCGCGGCCGTGAAGCGATAGACCCCCAGCAACCAGATGAGCCCGAGCACCACCGTCTGCCCCACCACCGCAGCCATGCTCACCCAAGACATCATCCCGGCTCCGCCCGGGCCGCCGCTGGCAAACATGAACGCCGACAGCATCGCGAACAACACCCCGCCCACGATCCCCAACGCCATCGACGCGAACATCAGCAGCAGCCCGCTGCGCACCCGCTTGAGCCACGCCCGGTTCATGTGCCCCAGCAGGTCGCTGCGCATCGACGCGGTCACGCCGGTCCCGCACTCCGGGCAGGGCTCGTCGGGCAGCAGGCCACGCAGGTCGTAGTCGCAGTCGCGGCAGGCGACCGACTCGGCCAGCCGGCCGTCGTCGTCCAACGCGAACACGGGGTCGACGCGATCGAGCGTCTGCCTCACCGGCGCTCCGCAAGCGTTGCACGTCCCCGTCGCGGCGCGCCCACGCAGGCTCGCCCCGCAGACCACGCACGGCACGTGAGCCTCGACGACGCCGTCGGACGCCACGAAGCCGGAATCACTGGTCAAAAACTCCGCCACACAACGAGCCTAACCGAAGCTCCCGCCCAGCCGCGGGAATCGTTGGCCGGCCTCACGCGGGGCCGGGCATCGCGTCCGCCGACGCCCCACTGGCGATCGCCCGCCCGATCCGCAGCATCAGCAAGATCGACAGCACCAACGCCCACACGTACCCCACGCCCAGCCCGATCATCGCCAGGACCCCGCCGCACTGACTGAGCAGCATCGCCCAGAACACGCCGCCGAGTCCGCCGCCGGTCATCGGCTGGAAACCGGCCTGCACCTGGCTGGTCGTCGACACGACACTCCCGCTCGCGTCGGTCTTCACCGTCTCGACCAGCATGCTGCCGTCGGGATAGCTGGTCATGGTTGTGGTGATCTCGCCGCCGCTGACCGACTGACGGAACGTCTGCGCGGGGGGGAGCATCACGCCGGCGGGCTGCTGCCCGGTTGCCTTGGCCGTCGCCGCCATGCTGTTCTGTGCGGCCGATACAGTCGCCACCTGCATCAGACTGATCTGTGCTACCTGACCCGCCCCCATCAGCACGCCGCAGACGAGGATCGTCCAACCCACGCCGTTCGCCTGCCGCCGCAATCGCCCGCCCGGCGCACGCCCCAGCAGCCGTCCGCCGTACCACACCACCCCGGCCATCGACACCGAGCCGAGCGCGAGTACCGCCATCGCCACGACCTGGCTCGCCATCACGCCGGGGCCGACCATCTGCCCGATATACATCGTCCCGGACCAGAACAGGGTCAGCGTCACCCCGCTGGACACGAGCATCAGCGCGAACCGGATGACCTCCGCCACCCGGGCCGTCCGCACGCTCGGCACGTCGCCGCGGGGTCGCCCCCCCGGCTCGGCCGCCGTGAACACGAACAACCCCCACAGCCACACCGCCCCAGCCACGAGGCCCTGCACCGCGGACAGCGTCATCCACACCCAGAAATTGACCCCCGATCCCGACGAGATCGCCGCGAGCATCCCCCCGATCCCTGCGAGCATCCCGGCCACCGCCCACAGCCCCATCGCCACGTACATCGCGATGATTCCCCGCCGCGCCCCCCTGAGCCAATCCGCCGGCGCGCTATCCAGCAGCACCCGCCGCATGCTCTCCATCACCGCCGCCCCGCACGACGGACACGCCTCGCCGATCGATCGCCCCCGCAACGAGTCCCCGCAGGAGAAGCACGCGAGCGGCTCGATCAGCCGCGACTCGGCGTCCATCGCGAACCCGTCCCAGTGCCGGCGGAGGCTGCGTTCGACGGGGCTGCCGCATTCCGGGCAGACGCCGTCCGACAGCACCGACCGCAGGTTGTAGCCGCAGTCCAGGCAGCGCACGCCGTCGACCAGGCGGACGCTTAAGTCAGTCGTTCCCGCGGAAGCGTCAGGCGCGAAATCGCCAGCCATGCACAGAGCTTACCTCGCGGCTCGCGGCGGGTGATGTCGATGGAATGATGCGATCGACGAACGATCAAGCCGGCGAGGGCATCGCGCCCGCGGGTGGCGCGTCCTCGTCCGGGTCGACGGCCGGGCGAGGCGGGGGCGGGGTTGCGGCCGCCTTCTTCTCTTTCTCGGCCTCGATCAGCTCGCTGACCGTCGGCTTGCCGAGCGGCTCGCCCTTCATCAGCTTGTCGACCTCGTCGCTGGTCAGCGTCTCGTATTTGAGCAACGCCTCGGCGATCGCGGTGACCTGCTCCCAGTGCTTGTCGAGCAGCCGGGTGCAGTCGCTGTAGGCCTCATCGGCCATCCGACGGACCTCCTCGTCGATCACGCGGGCCGTCTCTGCGCCATACGGCCGATCGGCGACGAGCGTGTTGGGGTCGTCGCCGACGTTGTAGTTCACGAACCCGAGCTTGTCGCTCATGCCCCACTCCAGCACCATGTGTCTGGCGTAGCTGGTCATCATCTGGATGTCCATCGCCGCGCCGCTGGAGACGTCGTCGGTCTTGCGCTGCTCGGCGATCCGGCCGCCGCACAGCACGCGCATCGTGTCGAGCAGGTGCTTGAGCCCGTAGCCGTGGCGGTCTTTCTCGGGCAGGCTGAACGTCGCGCCCATCGCCCGGCCGCGCGGGATGATCGTGACCTTGTGCAAGGGGTCGGCGTTCTCGAGCAGGACCTGAGCCACGGCGTGGCCGGCCTCGTGATACGCCGTCGCGACGCGCTCCTCCTCCTCGACCTTGTGGCTCTTTCGGCTACGCCCGAACCGGACCTTGTCGCGGGCCTCCTCGAGGTCTTCCTGCTCGACGAAATCCTTGCCCAGCATGGTCGCCGAGATCGCGGCCTCGTTGATGATCGCCTCGAGGTCGGCGCCGGAGAACATCGGCGTCCCGCGCGCCAGCCGCTCGAGATCGACCGCCGGCGACATCTTCACCTTGCGAGCGTGGACGTTGAGGATCTCCATCCGGCCCTTGATGTCGGGCAGCGGGACCTGGATCGAGCGATCGAATCGGCCGGGGCGGGTCAGCGCCTTGTCCAGCACGTCGCCGCGGTTGGTCGCGGCCATGACGATGACCTGATCGGACGACTCGAACCCGTCCATCTCGACGAGGATCGCGTTGAGCGTCTGCTCGCGCTCGTCGTGCCCGCCGGAGTTGAACCCGCTGCCACGCTTGCGGCCGACGGCGTCGATCTCGTCCAGGAAGATGATGCACGGCGCCGACTCCTTGGCCTGCTTGAACAGGTCGCGGACGCGGCTGGCGCCGACGCCGACGAACATCTCGACGAAGTCGGAGCCCGAGATCGAGAAGAACGGCACGTCGGCCTCGCCGGCGACGGCCTTGGCCAGCAGCGTCTTGCCGCAGCCCGGCTCGCCGATGAGCAACACGCCGCGCGGCACGCGCCCGCCCAGCCGCTGGAACTTCTTGGGGTTCTTGAGGAACTCGATGATCTCGGTGACCTCGTCCTTGGCCTCCTCGATGCCCGCGACGTCGGCGAGCATGATCGTCGAGTGCTCCTTGTTCATCATCCGGTGCTTGGACCGCCCGAAGCTGCCGAGCATCCCGCCCGGCCCGCCGCCCGCCGACCGCATCGCGCGGATGAAGAAGAAGTAGATCAACAGCGCGATCAGCAGCACCGGCCCGAACGTGATCAGCAGCGTCGGCAGCAGGTTGTTGCTGGGCTCGTTGGTGTACTTGATGCCCATCTCGTCGAGCTCGACGGTCACCAGCCCGATCTGCTCACGCAGGATCGCCACCCGGCGTCGGTCGTTCGATGAGCCGTCCGCGTCGCCCTCGGCCTGGGCCTTGACGGTTGCGGTGATCGCCGACTCGCTGACCTTGATGTCCTCGAGCTGGTCCTGCTGGGCCATCACCCGGAACTCTTGCCACGTCACCTCGTCGGCGGCGTTGCGGGCGTTGCTCATCATCAGCACCAGCGCCACCGCCAGGCCGGCCAGCAGCACCCAGCCGAGCGCCCCGCGCCCCATGAGCGTGGACGGCTTACCGCCCGGACCGCCGCGACCCGGCTTATTGCCCTTCTCGCCCTTGTCGCCGTCGTTGCGGTCGGGCTTGTCGCTCTTGTCGTACTTGTCTTGGTTTGGGTCGGGCTGACTCATTCGGTCTCTCGGAACGCTGCCCCCAACGCAAATAACCAACGCCGTAGTGTAGAGCCATCGGCCAGCGGCGAGGCGGAGCACGCTGCCACGGGGTTTATCGGCCCCCTGGCCGCCGCATCAGCCGGCCCTCAGGGCTCCCCGGCCCCGTCGACACCCTGAGCCTCCGCCGGCTCATCCAGCGACGCCGACGCCACGGGGTCCTCGAACGCGTCCACCTGCATCATCCACACCGCCTCGTCCGCCGTCCGCGAGACCGCCTGCCGCAGCCCCACCTCAAGCGGCTCGCCCACCTC
This sequence comes from Planctomycetota bacterium, assembly GCA_039188455.1. GTDB lineage: Bacteria > Planctomycetota > Phycisphaerae > Phycisphaerales > Phycisphaeraceae > JBCBUE01. The sequence goes on along the minus strand of JBCCZA010000160.1, from coordinate 153 downwards.
GATCGCCGGGGCGTACAACCCGAACACCGTCAGCCCCAGCCGGTCGTCGATCGCCTCGCCCCGACGCGTGTCCTCCCACACCAGGTCGACCGTCACCGCCACCTCCAGCTGGTTCGGCGTCGCCCCCGTCCGCCGACGCGTCAGCCGCTCCTG
>JBCCZA010000159.1:0-8060 GCA_039188455.1 Planctomycetota bacterium | reverse complement strand
GCCGCCGATACGTATCGACCTGGGCGGATCGGGCCAGCACGTTCAACCCGGCTGGAACGCCTGGACCTCGGAGCAGGATACGGGTGTGTGCACGTGTGACATCGGTGATGGAGTTACCGCCACGCTCGAAGCGATCTCCGTCGAGGGTCGGGCCAAGATGCACTGGCGCGGCGAAGCGAACACGCCCGGTCCGCTGGGTTTTGTCGCCGAGGACGGCGTGTCGCCCGTCGGCTCGGCCGACGCCGGGCTGCGGCTCAGCCTCACCGGCTTGAAGCCCGGCCGCTACCGACTGGAGACGGTCCACCACGCCCCAGCTCACAACACCGACACGATGGACATCATCGACCGCCAAGAGGGCGACGCCTCGATCGCCCCCGCCGAGGTCCTGCACCTCGTCACGCCCGACGGTCGCACCTCGGCCGTGGCTCAGACGGAAGGAGCGGAAGTACCGCAGCACGGCCCCGGCCGCGGGTTGACACGTTTTGAGATCGCGGGCGAGAGCGAGACCGCGACGTTCGAGTTCACCGCGTCCGAGCCCGGCCAATCGATCTGGCTGAACGGTTTCACGTTGCGGCCATTGCCGGGTGAGGTCGGCTAGCTCTTTGCTTTGCGAAAAAGCTCTGCGGGAGCACTGACTCTGACTGAGCCTTGGCCGCGGTCATGAGTGACCATCGGGACATGATCTCGAGTGATTTGGCATGCGTCGCTTCATGAACGCGGACTCGCGGACTCGCGGACGATCGATGACTCCACGACCGCCGAGATCGACGCCACCCGTGCTGACGCCGACGGCACCTGGTGTTTGCTCCACGCCTCCGATCAGGTCAATGTCGTCTATGTCGGGATGGCCTGAGGCGCGGCCTCGAATCGCAGCGGGCTGGGCGGACAGTCCTCAGCAATTGCGATGGCGGTATTCGCGATTTGAGCGGTGCACAGGCGGTTTGACGGCTGTTAATACGGTCATGAACACGCCGTCGCACTCAACCGTCACGCAACCCGCTCGGGCCATCCGCTCTCGGCGGTCGCACCGGTGTTCGCACCGGCGCTCGATCTTGCAGGGGTCGCTGACGGCCTTGCGGGGGTCTGGTCGGGCGTTGCGAGCCGTCTGGCGTTGGTTGCCCGAGTGCCGGCCGATCATGGCCGAGGAACTCGCCGACTCGCCCGACGGGGTGCACCGGCTTATGGTGAACGGCCGGTGGATCGTGGTCGACCGTCGGCGGAAGGCGTGATGGAACTTCAGCATCTCAAGGCGTTCGTTCAGGTCGCCGAGCACGGGTCGATCACCCGCGCCGCCGAGGCGATGTACAGCAGCCAGCCGGCGATCAGCGCGCAGCTCAAGGCGTTGGAGAGCGAGCTGGGGGTGGCGTTGTTCCGCCGGACGGCGCGGGGCATGACGCCGACGGCCGAGGGCGAGGCGCTGCTGCCGCGGGCACGGCAGACGCTGGGCGCCGCGGCCGGGATGGTGCGCGAGGCGCGGCGGCTGGCCGGCGACGTCACGGGCACGCTGCGCGTCGGCTTGATTCATTGCGGCTTCGACCTGCGGCTGCCCGCGATCAGCGAGCGCGTCGTCGCCGCGTTCCCCGAGCTCGAGCTCGAGATCGTCTCGGGTAACTCCGGCGGGCTGTTGCGGCAACTGATCGATGATCGGATCGACGTCGCGTTTATCGAGGGCGAGTTCGCCGACGAGCGGTTGCACGACTGGCGGATCGGCACGTCCGAGCTGGTCATCATCGGGCCGGACAAGTGGCGAGACGATCTTTCGGACGCGGGCTGGGCGCGGCTCGGCGAGTTCCCGTGGGTGTTCCAGGGACCGGACTGCTCGTACGCCCAACTGCTGGATCGGCTGAGCGCCGAGCACGGCGTCTCGTTCCGCAAGCAGTACGGCGCCGAGCAGTTCGGCGCGATGCACGGGCTGGTGGCGCAGGGGCTGGCGATGTCGATCGCCGATGTCGAGGAGGTGCGCCCGATGCTTGACGACGGGCGCGTGTTTGCCTGGGGGTCGTTCCGCTACCCGATGCCGGTCCGGCTGATCGCGATGAAGCCTCGGGTGCAAGAGCCGGCCATCCGGGCGTTCGCCGAAGCGACGCGCGGCGTTCACGGCGGGTCGGCACCGCCGCGGCGCAAGGCCCAGCCGTTGCACGGCGCGGGTTGATCACTGGCCGGCCGGCGGCGTCGGCTGAGCGGGGACAATCGAGCGGTCGAACCCCTCGCGAAACGCCGGGCGATCCAGCCACCAGTGCGGCTCGATCTCGGCCGACGCCTCCCAGCACTGCAGGAACAGCGACGCGATGACCCACGCCGCCTGACGTGTGCGGTCGACGGTGAAGGCGATGACCTCCTCGTCCTCGATCCCCAGAGGCCGCGGGTCGGGCAGCCGGTCTTCCAGCTCGTACGCCATGTCGACGTGCGAGCGTGACTCGTCGATCGACTCGACGATGAACCCGAACAGCCCATCGCTGTCGGGCGCGACTTCGGCCAGCGGCGGCAGCGGCTCGGCGAAGAACGCGTCGAAGGGCAGGTGGGTCGGCAGGGCGTCGATCTTTTGGTGGATGCCGGTGCGGGGCGAGGAGCCGTCGGGGTTGGCCCGGCCGTCCCAGTGGATCGAGACGTGCAGCGGCATCGTGAGGTCCCCGGCGTAGTGCGCGAGGACGCCGGCGTAGACGATCGCCTTCATGCGGGCGTGGGCGTCGTCGGGGTCGGCGCGGACCTCGGCGAACGCCAGGGTCAGCCGCTGCGCCCACTCGGCGATCGCGTACGGCAGCGTGCCGACGCTGTGCGGGTCGACCTCGAGCTCACGCAGCAGGGCGAGATAGGCGTAGCGATCGGGCGGCAGGGCGTGGCCCTCGAGGTACTCGAGGTCGAAGTAGTGCTCGGGGCCCTCGGCTCGGTTGAGCTGCGGCGTCTGGGGGTGCTTGAAGGCGTCCGGGTCGATCGAGCCTTGGGCGATGTCGTGGGCCGCGTCGCGGAAGAAGGCCGGCACCTCGTCGGGCAGGGTTTCGACGGCGGCGATCGAGCTGTAGACGTGCGCCTCGTCGTGCCACGCCACGGCCGGCGTAGCGACCCAGGCCAACGCCGCCGCGCCGCCCGCCATCGCGATGCTCGCAAGATGCGTGCTCATCAGGGTGCCTCCGTTTCGGTGGCAACGACCGTGCCGGGCGAGCCGATGTCCGCGCGGTTGAAGACGTCGGTCTGGTTGATCACGCGGCCGCCGTCGACGTCGACTTCCGAGCGGGCCCAGTAGATCGCGTCGTCGTTGTCGCCGGGCGTGAGGTGGCCGGGGCGGACGTAGATGCTCGGCCCCTGCGGCGAGTCGGCCGGCCAGCCCGCCTCGTCGTCGTAGTTCACCTCGTCGATCAGCTTGCCGCGGCCGTCGCGCAGCTGCAGGCGCTCGTTGGTGGGCGAGGGGCTGTTGGCCAGGTTCGCCATCCCGTCCAGCGACCACCGCGCCACGCCCACGACGTCCACGCCTTCCCCCCACGCGGCCCGGAACTCCTCGGCCGTGACCTCCATCGGCGACACCACCAGCACCCCGCTCGGCTCGATCACCGTCTCGGCGGGCAGCGGCCCTGTCATCCCGTCCTCGTCGGCCAGCAACCAGTGCGACACGCCGACCGGCTCATCGGTCGGGTTGTACAGCTCGACCCACTCGGTCCGCGTCGGCACGGGTTGGCCGGTGTCTCGGTCGACGTACCCGCCCTCGCGCGACGCGGGGTTGTACATGATCTCGCTGATGACGATCGGGCCGTGCTGCGTCTCGCCGTCGGCCCGCTGAGCGTGCGAGGGTGGTGCGGCGAGCGCCATCGCGGTGGCGGCGGCCGTCGCGGCGACGGTTCGGTGGATAGGCATCGTGTCCTCCGGTATGACGAAAAGCGGGCCGGCGCAGTGTGCCGCCGGCCCGCGAGGGTTGCAACTGATTGTTGGTTGGGCCGGTTCAGCCGCCGGCCCGGCCGCCGTGGGCCCGCTTCCAGAAGGCGTCGGCCTGGCGGACCATCTGCGCCTCGTCCTTGCCGTTCCACAGCTCGAGCGCATCCGCCTCGTCGTTGTGCAGGAACAGCATCAGCCGGCCGTCGACGATCTTGAACGACTCGGGGCTGATGGGGAAGTGGTTCTCGACCGCCGCGCCGAACGCGCACCACCCGCCGTAGGCCGGGACGTACTTGTGCGGGTTGGCGTTGAACAGATCGACCTGCTCGGCCGAGGTGAAGAAGTAGGTGACGCCGTCGTGGGTGGCGGTGTACTTCGGCGAGCCGGGCTGGGCCTCGCCTTCCGTGAAGTACGACACCGGGCTGTAGCCAAGGATGCCGACCTCGATCGTGTAGTTCTCCGGCGTGTCAGCGGCTTGCGTCGACTGCGCAACGGCTGGTGTCCAGGCGACGGCGGCGATCAGCGTGAAGGCGGCGGCGGACAGCAGGGCAACGTTTCGGTAAGGCTTGGTGAACATCGGGGGTCTCCTCTTGGTGGGCGTGCGCAGCGATCGCGCACGGGGTGATCGGGTCGCGACGGACAACGCGTCCGTGGCGGTGGGATTCGCGGAGGTAGGGACGGGTTAGAAAGGCGTCAGGCCGACGCCGTCGAGGGAGATGGCGTCTGAGCGGCGACGTTCGCGCCGCTGCGATGGGATGTGCCGGGCATAGTTCGCTAGATTCGCCATCGTCTCTGCAAACCGCGGGTCCGTCGCCGCTATTCCGCTCCGTGGATTTCTTGCCACGGCGACGCATCCCCTGCCATACTGAGCTCGGGCTGTTTCCCTTTCAGCTCAGGAGAAAATCGATGAAACCCATCCCCCGGTTCCGACGCACTGGTCGATCCGCCCTAACCGTGTTCGCCCTGATTGCTGCCGGCCCGCTCGCTATCGCCGAGCTCGACTCGCCCGCGACCCAGCCAGCGCCCGCCCAATCCGCGGCCGCGCAGCCGCCGTTCGTCGTTTCCGACGAGCTCGCCGCGCTCTGGGCCGAGCACGGCCTGGCGCCCGTGACTGACGAAGGGCTGGAGGTGATGGCTGCGCACAACGGGCTGTGGGCTCGGATGGCCGAGGGCGACGTGGACGGCGCGATGGACCGCTTTGCCGCGATGAGCGATGAAGGCGTGCACGAAAGAATGCGTTCGGCCATGGACGGGGCTGTCGCGATGGTGCAGGCGGGCGAAATCCAGATCGAGCCGACCTACGCCGTCGTTCGCGGCGACTGGGCCATCGTGTCGTCGCGGATCGTGATGCAGCACGGCGACCACACCCACACCAACGTTGGCGACGACTTGGCGGTTCGCGAGGGTGGCCGGTGGTTCATTGTCAACGCAGGCATGCTCGGCGACGACCGCATCGGGGCGCTCCGCGTTCAAGAAGATCTGGTCGAGCTGCACGACTGGAAGACCGAGCACGCCGGCGTGCTGCGAGAGATCGCGGCGGGTTTGGCGGCGCCTAATCCGTAGCGGGCGTCCGGCGGGCGAGATGCTGGCTCAGGCTTCGGGCGGGGTCGCATGGCGATCGATCATGTGCTGAAGCGCGTGCCACCCGGCGAGTTGCTCGCCGGTCAGCGTGGCCCGACCGGTTTTCCGAAGGCGGTGTTCGGCGGCCCGTAACCGGCGACGGGTCTCGCGCGGCAGGGCGACCTTGTCGTTGACGACCAGGCCGGTGACGGACTGGCGTTGGTGTCGGCGGAGGACGCGGAGCTTGCCCTTGCCGTGCACGCGATAGCCGTGACGCTTGGCGATGCGGCGGACGGCCTGGATCGTGCCGCGGACGTACTTGGGCCAGTCCTCGGGGTAGCTGATCGTGATGTCGTCGGCGTAACGCGTGTAGGTGCCTCGGTGTCGCTCAACGTAGCGCAGCACCTGGGCGTCGAAGACGTGGTTGACAAGGTTGGACAGGCGCGGGCTGGTCGGCGCGCCCTGGGGCAGGCCGCCGTCGTGCGTGGTCAGGCGCGTCAGTAGGGCGGCGGCCTGGGCGTCCCAGCCGATGCGGCGGAAGTAGTGCTCGACGCGCTCGGCGGTGGTTGAAGGGAAAAAGTCCTCGAGGTCGAGCTTGATGACGACGGCCTGGCCCACGTGGAACGAGGCGTTGTGCGCGATCGACAGGCCGGGCTCGAAGCCGACGGCGCAGGGGTGCACCCGCAGCTTGCCGAGCAGGCGGCGGAGGATGCGGCGCTGCATCGTCTTGAGCTCTGGGCTCGGCGCGTGGAGCTGACGCAGCCCGCCGCGGCGTTTGGTGATGGTGAAGGCGTGGTAGTTCGGCTGGAGGCGTTCGAGCTTTTCGAGCGGAACGTCGAGTCGGCGGGCGAGTTCGCGGACGTCGTGACCTTCACCCTTGAGTGCCCGCTTGCGGTGAGCGAAGTGCTCTTCGCCGGCATAGCCGATGAGATTCATCGAACGCAGCGAAGCGATGACTAAGCCGATCAGGACGAGCAGCGCTATGATCCCTGCCGGCCCGAGGACAACGATCCAAAACAGGTTGCTCATCCCGGAGTCTCTCTATGGAAAAGGCCTCCGTAGTGGAGGCCCGTCCCGCCTTGCCTAGGGTTTTGACGAAGTCAATCACCCTAAAAATCGTCTGAAGGTCACGTGACGCGACCCGGGCGACGAAGCATCGCCCTGCGCCCGAAGGCTTCGCCAAGGCGAGAGCAGTTTACGGGGGATGTTGTCGGGTGGAAAGAAAAACCGGCGAGCAAGCTCGCCGGCTAAACGGGGTTGGTGTTGTTGATGGACGCGTTGTAGTTTTACGCGTCCAGCTGCGGTCGGCCTTCGACGGGCCAGTCGACGTGGAACTTCTTGCCGCGGGGCTGGTCGACGCGTTCGTAGGTGTGGGCGCCGAAGTAGTCGCGTTGGGCTTGCAGGAGGTTGGCGGCGACGCGTTCGGAGCGGTAGCCGTCGAAGTACGCCAGGGCGGAGGCGAAGGCGGGGGCGGGGACGCCGTGCTCGACGGCGAGGCTGACGACCTTGCGCCAGTTGGCCTGGCCGGCGTGGACGGCGGACTTGAAGTAGTCGTCCAGCAGCAGGTTGGCGAGCTTGGGGTCCTTGGCATAGGCGTCGGTGATCTTCTGCAGGAACCGGGCGCGGATGATGCAGCCGCCGCGGAAGATCTGGGCGATCCTGCCGAAGTGCAGCTCCCAGTCGTACTCGTTCTGGGCCTCGCGCATGAGCTGGAAGCCTTGGGCGTAGGCGCAGATCTTGGAGCAATACAGGGCGTCGCGGATCGCGGGGATCAGCTCGGCCTTGCGGGACGAGAGGTCGGGGATCGACGGGCCCTCCAAGACCTTGCTGGCCTCGACGCGCTCGTCCTTGATGGCCGAGAGGCAGCGGGCGAACACGGCCTCGGCGATGGCGTTGGCGGGCATGCCCATGTCCAGGGCGTTGATGGCGGTCCACTTGCCGGTGCCCTTCTGGCCGGCGGTGTCGAGCACGACGTCGACGAAGGGCTTGCCCGTACCGGCGGGGTCGACCTGCTGAAGGATGTCGGTGGTGATCTCGATGAGGAAGGAGTCGAGCTCGCCGGTGTTCCACTCGCCGAAGACCTTGGACATCTCCGCGGGCTCGATGCCGAGCAGCGAGCGCATCAGTTGATACGCCTCGCAGATGAGTTGCATGTCGATGTACTCGATGCCGTTGTGCACCATCTTGACGTAGTGCCCGGCGCCGTTGGGGCCGAGGTAGGTGGTGCAGGGGTCGCCCTTGGTGATGGGCACGCCCTTTTCGTAGTCCTCGTAGGGCTTGCCGGTGTCGGGATCGACCTTGGCGGCGATGGCGGTCCAGATGGGCTCGAGCTCTTTCCAGGCCTCGGCGTCGCCGCCGGGCATGAGCGACGGGCCGAAGCGGGCGCCGAGCTCGCCGCCGGAGACGCCCGAGCCGAAGAAGCGGTAGCCCTGCTCGGCGAGCTCCTTCTCGCGGCGGATGGTGGCGTTCCAGTTGGAGTTGCCGCCGTCGATGATGAGGTCCCCCTTGTCGAGCAGGGGCAGCAGGCCTTCGGTGACCTTGTCGACGGCGTCGCGGTCCGAGGGGAGGACGGCGGTGGACTTGACGAGCAGGACGATCTTGCGGGGCGTCTTGATGGACTGGACGAAGTCCTTGAG
>JBCCZA010000158.1:0-8079 GCA_039188455.1 Planctomycetota bacterium | reverse complement strand
CTCGCCGCCGCCCATGATGATGGGCATCTCGCCGAGGTAGATGTCCTCCTCGGGGACCTCGGCGACGTCCTTGCGGACCAGGCGGACGCCGACGCGGAACGGCATGCCGTAGGTCAGGCGGAGCTCGCGGCACTCGTCGGGGGTGTAGCGGGCCTCGTCGAGGTCGTACCGCGTGTACTCCAGCTGCATCGTCTCGTCGTAGGAGACGATGGGGAACACCTCGCGCAGCAGCGATTCGAGCCCGATCTCGGGGTCTCGGTCTTCGACGGCTTTGTCGAGCTGGAGGAACCGCTCGTAAGCGGCCTGCTGAACGCGGATGAGGTTGGGGATGGGAAGCGCATCGCCGCGCTTCGCGTAGTCGCGCACAGACTGGATCTGCATCGAGGTCCTCGGTCGGGGTCGGGATTTCGGAAGGGAGGAGGTCGGCGGCGGCTCGCTGATGCCTCGGTCAGCGTGCAACTCGCGTTTCTCGCAGGTGAGGCTGCATCGTCGCGAACCCCGGAGTATAGGACGGCCGGTCCGCGCGCACAACCCGACCAAACGGCGATCCAGCCATTATTTCTGCGTCGCTGGGTTATCGGAACACGTCCAGGCCTGCACTTTTAGGGGGCATCGGCGGGTCGGCGGATTGGTGGATTGGCGACATTTCAGCCCTGAGAACACGATTCTGGCGATTCAGGCCACAGACAGGGCTGCTCAACACGGCCACCAACCCGCCCACCCGCCAATCCACCCACCGGGCAACCTCACCGCAGGAACATCCCGGCCACCGCGGCGGTCGCCGCCGACGCCAGCGCCCCGCCGAGCATCGCCCGCAGGGCCAGCCGGGACAGATCGCCCTTCCGCGAGGGGGCCAGCGGGCTGATCCCGCCGATCTGGATGCCGATCGAGGCGAAATTGGCGAATCCGCAGAGGGCATAGGCCGCGAGCTGGGCGGACCGCTCGGAGCGGAAGGCCGCGCCCTGCTCGGCGGCCGGCATGTAGGCCTGCATCTGGGCGAAGGCGACGAACTCGTTGGTCGTAAGCTTGATCCCGATCAGCGAGCCGACCAGCCGGGCGTCGTGCCAGCTCTCGACGCCGATCGCCCAGGCGAAAGGGGCCAGCAGGACGCCGAGGATCGCCTCCACGCTCAGCTCGGCCCAGATCAGCCCGAGGCACGCATTAACCAGCTGGACCAGGAAGGTGAAGGCGATGAGCATCGCGACGACGTTGAGGTAGAGCTTCAGGCCGTCGGTCGTGCCGGTGGCGGCGGCCTCGAGGACGTTGCCGGCGGTGCGCTCGATCTTCAGCTCGACCCTGCCGGCGGTCGCAGGCTCGCCGGCCTCGGGCATCACGACCTTGGCGATCGCGACGGCGGCGGGGGCCGAGAGCAGGCTCGCGGTCAGCAGGTGCGGGCCGATGTCCGGGCCGAGGACGCCCATGTAGACGACGAGGACCGAGCCGGCGACGGTCGCGAAACCGCCGGTCATCATGCACATCAGCTCGCTCTGGGTCATGCCCGGCAGGTAGGGCTTGACGGCCAGCGGGGCCTCGGTTTGCCCGACGAAGAGGTTGGCCGACATGGCCATCGCCTCGGCCCCGCTGACGCCCATGGTGGCGGTCATCACCTTGGCCATCGCCCAGATGACGACCTGCATCACGCCCAGGTGGTAGAGCACGCCCACCAGGGCCGCGAAGGGGATGATGACGAGCAGGCCGGTCGCGGCGAAGGCGAAGATAAACCCAGGCTGAGCACCGGGATAGGTGTGCCGATGGGCGTCCCCATCGCCCGTTTCGCCGGCGTAGATGCGCTGCTGGGCGTGCTCATGCGGGCCGTCGTGGGCGTGGTCGTGCACCATCGGCCGCGTGCCCTCGGGGACCGAGCGGTCCGACCACGACAGATCGCCGAAGATCGTCCCCGCGCCGGGCACGTTGAGCGAGACGAAGTTGTGCACGCCCACCGCCGCCGACCGCAGCGCCGTCTCGCCAACCCCCGTCCCCAGCACCAAGCCGGCCAGCAGCAGCTGCAGCCCCAGCCCCCACGCGACCACCCGCAGCGGGAACCGCGCCTTGCCGCTGCTCATCGCCCACGCCAGCCCCAAGACCACGGCCAGCCCGAGCAAACCCCTCAGCACCTCGACCATGGGCACCGAAGGTAGCGTCTGATTCCCTGTCCATCCGAGCCGAGCCCGGCCGATACGATCACTACGTCGGCCCCACCCACGCACCGCACGGAGGCTTCCCATGCCCAGCTCGACCCGCCCGACCGCCACCCTCACCGCCCTGCTGACGCTGGTCGCGGCGCTCGCCCTCGTGGCCGGCTGCTCGTCCTACAAGCAGACGGGCTCGTCCGACCCGGCCGCCGAGAGGGGCCGCATGCTCTCGGCCGACGCCTACGCCACCGAGCTGGCGTTCAAGAAGCGCGACCCAACCATGCAGAAGTTCTTCGAGTCGGCCTACGGCTACGCCGTGTTCCCCGAGGTCGCCAAGGGCGGCGCGGGCATCGGCGCGGCGCACGGCGACGGCGTCGTCTACGAGCAGGGCAACAAGGTCGGTTACGCCGAGCTCAGCCAGGGCTCCATCGGCTTCCAGCTCGGCGGGCAGGTCTACTCGGAGATCATCTTCTTCCAGGACCAGGCGACGCTGGACAAGTTCAAGGGCGGCGAGTTCGAGTTCGCCGCGCAGGCCTCGGCCGTCGCCGCGTCGGCCGGCGCGGGCGCCAACGCCGACTACGCCGACGGCGTGGCCGTGTTCACGACCGGGCAGCGTGGCCTGATGTTCGAGGCGTCCATCGGCGGGCAGAAGTTCAACTTCTACCCCATCAACAACTGACCCCGGCTCCGTCTCTTAGGCCAGCGACCCCGCGCCAGCCGGCGCGGGCTATCGTCTGCCGATGCGCGAACTCTCCTACGACGAGGCCTCGAAGGTGCCCCGGCTGATCGAGCTGGTCACCGAGCTCAGCACCGCCCGCACGCCGCTCGAGGTGCTCGGCCGATACTCGCGGTACGACGACGACATGGGCACGCGGGACGCGTTCGTGTCGATCTCCACCGACGGGCTTGAGCCGGGCGAGTACCGCGTCACCCGCATGATCTTCGGCAACGTGTCCGAGGGCATGGGCTCCCAGGACACCTGGGGGCGCGACGACTTCCCCGTGCACCGCGGCGGCTTCCTGGGCGACATCGTCAAGCAGGCCAGGCCGCGGCTGTTCACCGACGCCGAGCTCCGCGACGACCCCGTGCTCGGCGACGCCCTGGCCGACTACCGCTCGATCATGGCCTTGCCGCTCTACCACGACGGCGAGGCCAAGTACTTCGGCATCGCCCTCATGCACCGGGCCGACGCGTACAGCGCCGAGACGCTCGAAGCGGTCCTGCTCCGTGCCAACCTCGTCGCCCAAACCGTCACGCACGTCCGCACCGCCGACCACCTGCGGCAGACCGAGGCCAAGCTGCGGGCCGAGGTCGAGAAGATCGCCGACATCCAGCGTGCCCTGCTCGACGACGAGCTGCCCGAGCTGCCGGGCTACTCGATCGCGGCCAGCTACGAGACCGCCGCCTCGGCCGGGGGCGACATGTACTTCTTCCACCCCCTGGGCACCTCGCCCATCGACGGCGCCGGCGAGCACAACGGCTGGTGGGGCGTGCTCGTCGCCGACGTCTCTGGCCACGGCCCGGCCGCCGCCGTGGTCATGGCCATGGTGCAGTCCATCCTCATGGCCTATCCCTCCGCCACCACCGGCGGCCCCGCCACCATCCTGAACTACCTCAACCGGCACATCGCGTCCAAGAAGATCGACGGGGCGTTCGTCACCGCCTTCTGCGCCGAGTTCAAGCCCGCGGATGGCCGACTGACCTACGCCCGCGCCGGCCACCCCCCGCCGCTGGTCCGCTCCCGCGCGGCCGACGGCTCGCCCGTCCGCCACCTGGACGCTGTCGGTGGCCTGCCCCTGGGCATCCTGCCCGACACCCAGTTCGAGTGCACCGAGACCCGCCTCGACCCCGGCGACGTCCTGCTGCTCTACACCGACGGCATCACCGAGGCCCGCTCCACCACCGGCGAGTTCTTCGGTGCCCACCAGCTCATCGACGCACTCTCCCGCTGCCCCAGCTCGACGGCACAGGACGTCGTCAACGAGGTCACCGCCGCCGTCGACCGCTACACCGCCCCGCTGCCGCGCGACGACGATCAGACACTCGTCGCGATCGCCCGCGAGCTGTGACGTTGGCGGTGCCAGGCCAACAGGCCGCTAAGGAGCGGCATCACCGCGCCAAAACCGGCCATGAACCACGTCATGTACGTCGGGCCAATGAACCAAAACAGCCCTGCGATCGCGAGGGCGGGCAGCGTAAAGTTGACGTACATCCGCCCGATTGTCTCATAGGGGCCCATCCCGCGGGCCTTGGCCAGCGCCTCATCCGCCGAGGGGAACTGCGACTTCGGCCAGCGAACGAGGCCCAGAACCCCGATGACCAGCATGCCAATCGCGCCAACGGCCACAGCCCCGGAATCAGCCTCAGGTCTCGATCAACTGCTCCACGCCATGAACAGGAAGAGGATGCCCATCCCCAAACACAAATAGGGCTGAACCTTGTAAGTCGCCTTGAAGGCATCGGGGCGGCGATTGATCCATAGCCCCACCATCACCAGGCTGAATAGAAACACCCCGCCGAGTGCGATGAGTGGCCAAGACTGGTGCGGCATGTGAAATCCCTCAGAAAGACGCGAGAACATCGGTGATAACCACCCACCGACTACCCTGTCAACAGTGAGCTGCTTCGCGACGACTCCGCCCGACGAGGCCCCGCTGCCCGCGTCGTTTGACGACATGCCGGCCGAGCAGCGGACGCACGCCTACGGCGTCGATTACGTCCGTCTCGACCGGGCCGTCGGGGGGCAGGTGTGGGTGACGCGTCACGGCTGGCCGGTCATCGATCACGTCTTGCCGACGACCTGGTTCTGCCACCAGGAGTACGCCCGCGACGGCGAGAAGCTGGCGACCGGGACCGGGTCGGTCTTCCACGTCCCCACGGTCTCGGAGCAGACCGGTCGGCGGCAGGAACTGGTAATCAAGTTCTCCCGCGTCGGGCAAGACGTGCCCGTGCTGGTCTCGGACAGCTTCCTCAACTATCTGCCGGCGGGGCTAACCGACGAGGCGGACTTTGCCGACCCGTTCTACGAGTTCGGCATGCTCGAGGCCCTGCGTTGCTCGCACGTCGGCCACCCCAACGAACGACCGATCCGCACGGCCAAGCCGTTGGCGATCTACTCTCCGCCGCGCGAGTACCCCGTCTGGCAGCTCGGCCGCCACGCCGCCCGCTTCGACACCCGCAAGCGCCTGCTCGACGCCAACCGCGTCGCGCTCCGCGAGGCCGGCACGCTCGGGCCCGACGCCGCCGAGGTCGAGCTGCAGCTCCAGCGGGATTACATCCTCATCTACGAGTGGGTCAAAGGCCGCGACGCCGAGCAGCTGCACCGCGACGGCCTGGTCCCCGAGGCCGAGATGACCGCCCTGACCCAGGCGACGGCCGACCTGATGCAGTCCCGCGGCTTCGTCGTCATCGACCACAAGCCCCGCCACCTCATCTGCCGACCCCGCCGACCAGCCAGGCCCGACCACCCGCACCGCGACCAACGCCCCGCCGGCCAGCCCATCCGCCGACCCGACCCCGCCACCGGCGAGCCGACCCTCACCTGGGCCCTCATCGACTACGAGCTGCTGCTCCCCTGGCCCGACCATCCCCGCCGCCCGACCTTCCTCGGCCTCACCGACCAGCACCCCACCCCCGTTTAGCCGGCGGCCCGCAGGGCCCCAGTCGCCGCCGCCCAATTTACGTCACCCCCATGGACGAGGTCACCCACTACACCTGCCCCCACTGCGGCGAGGACATCCAGCTCGCCGTCGACCCCACCGGCGGCGACGAGCAGCACTACATCGAGGACTGCCCCGTCTGCTGCAACCCCAACGACCTGACGATCTGGTTCGACGAGGACGGCTTCGCCACCGCCTCCGCCCAGCCGGGCAACACCTGAGGCTCTCATGACCGCGATGACCCCCGAAGAAATCGGGCAGAGCTATGACCGGATCACCGCCCGCTGGGAAGACCCCGAGCACCCGCTGACGGGCATCCCTCAGCACGAGCGAGCGCTGCGGTTCCTCGACACCAAAGAGCACGCCCTGGACGTAGGCTGCGGCTGCAACGGCAGGCTCATCGACCTGATGGAGTCCGCAGGCTTCGCGGTCGAGGGCGTCGACATCTCCGAGCGCATGGTCGACCTGGCCAGGCGTCGCAACCCATCGGCCACCTTCCACCACGCCGACATCGGGCGGTGGCCGCTGCCTAGGCGGTACGACCTGATCTCGGGCTGGGACAGCATCTGGCACGTCGCGTTGGCCGAGCAGGAGCCGCTGCTGCGCAAGCTGTGCGCCGGCCTGAAGCCGCGAGGCGTGCTGATCTTCACCATGGGCGGGCTGGACCGGCCCAGCGAGGACCGCAACAGCCACATGGGCGTGCCGGTCTCGTACGCCTCGCTGGGTATCCCTCGCACGCTCGCGGTGCTGGCGGAGTGCGGCTGCGTCTGCCGGCACCTGGAATACGACCAATACCCCGAGGCCCACGTCTACGTCATCGCCCAGAGGGCCGATCCGCCCGCGAGCGAATCGCGGCAGCCGTCTTGACGCCACCCCGCATCAGGCGTACCTTTCCCGGCTCGCCCCACCGCATCGAGCCCCCCTCCCAAAGGCCCGCTCCATGGTCCCCCAGCAACGCCAAGTCCGCACCCGTGGCCGCAAACGCCGGTCGCACGACGCGCTGACCGCCCCGTCGGTCGTCACCTGCCCGCAGTGCGGCGCGCCCAAGCGGCCCCACTCGGCGTGCACGGAGTGCGGCTACGTCCGCCCCGGGCTCCAGCTCAAGTCGACCGGCCAGGAAGACTAACCCGTGCGCATCGCGATCGATGTCATGGGCGGCGACAACGCCCCCGACGCGATCCTGGATGGCGCGATCAGCGCTATCGAGTTGCTCGGCGAAGGCGATCAGCTGGTCCTGATCGGCGACGAGGCCGTCATCCGCGAGGGTCTCGAGGAAGAGGGCTTCGCCGATGACCCCCGCGTCGTCGTCGACCCCACGACCCAAGTCATCGAGATGGGCGACAAGCCCGTCGACGCGATCCGCGCCAAGCCGGACTCCTCGGTCGTCCGCATGGGCCGGCTGGGGTCGAAGAAGGTCGGCGCCGACCGCTGCGACGTCGTCATCTCCGCAGGCAACACCGGCGCCTGCGTCGCCGCCGCGCAGATGCACATGCGTCGCCTCCGCGGTGTGCACCGCCCCGGCATCGCCATCGTCCTGCCCACCTTCTACGGCCCGGTCGTCATCTGCGACGTCGGCGCCAACCCCGAACCCAAGCCGGGCCACCTCCACCAGTACGCCCACATGGCCTCGATCTACGCCGAGAAAGTCCTCGGCATCGACGAGCCCCGCGCCGCGGTCATGTCGATCGGCGGCGAGGAGAGCAAGGGCAACACCCTCGTCCGCGAGACGCACAAGCTCGTCAAGGACGACGAGGACCTCAACTACATCGGCTACTGCGAGGGCCGCGAGCTCTTCCAGGGCAAGACCGACGTCGTGGTCTGCGAAGGGTTCACCGGCAACGTCGTGCTCAAGCTCGCCGAGGGGCTGAGCAAGGGGATCTTCGAGATCATCGCCCAAGAGGTGTTCGAGCACGACCCCGACATGGCCCTGCAGCTCGAGCCGGTCGTCAAGAACATCTGGAGCAAGTACGACTACCACGAGTACGGCGGGGCCCCGCTGCTGGGCGCCAACGGCATCTGCATGATCTGCCACGGCTCGTCGGAGGCGAGGACGATCAAGAACGCCGTCCGCCGGTCCATCAACTTCGCGGCGTCGGGCGTGAACGAGGCGATCATCGAGTCGCTGGGCAAGCTCGAGCACCTCGACGCGGCGACCGAGACCAAGACCGGGGGCCCCGCATGAGCACCGGCACCGGCCGACCCGCTCGGCCCGCCGGCGTGCAGATCATGGGCACCGGCGTGGCCCTGCCCGACAACGTCGTCACCAACGACGACCTCGCCGACAAGGT
>JBCCZA010000157.1:0-8108 GCA_039188455.1 Planctomycetota bacterium | reverse complement strand
CCGATACGGCTCGGCCCAACCGGGGTCCAACGCCTTCGCCTGCTCCAGCCACGCCTCGGCCAGCGTCACCTGCGCCTCGCTCAACGCCTCGCCCCCTGCCAGCGACGCCACCGCCAGCCGCTGAGCGTCGGCCGCCATCCACCGGTCCGCCCCGCCGCGCTCCGCCCGGAACCCCGCCACCTGAGCCCACGCCCCGGCCGCGCCAAGCACCAACGCCACCGCCAGCCCCGCCGCCACACCCCGCGCCGCTCGTCCAAGCCATCGACTCATTGCATCACCATACCCATCGCGCCGGCTCCTTCCCGCTCACCCACCATCGACCAACCGCCCACGCCCACTCAACCCCCCTCAGCACCCGTCCCCAACAACCCAGGTCAACGCCCCGCCGCCGCGACCCCCGCCAGCCCGCCCTGCAGCTCGCCCACGAACTCGGACGCCGCCGCCACCGCCGCGTCCCCGCCGCCTTCGCCCCCCCCGGCCGCCGCCGCCTCGTGCACCCGCTTCACCAACGCCGACCCCACGATCACCGCGTCCGCCACCTTCCCCACCATCGCCGCCTGCTCAGCCGTCGATACCCCGAAACCCACCGCCATCGGCAGATCGCTCACCCCCCGCAGCATCGCCAGCCGATCCGCTAAATCCGCCGGCACGTCCGACCGCTCCCCCGTCACCCCCGCCCGGCTCAACACGTACACAAACCCCGAGCACAGCCGCGCGATCTCCGCCGCCCGCTCCGCCGACGTCTGCGGGCTCACCAGCAAGCTCATTGTCAGCCCCGCCGACCGCGCAATCCCCACCATCGCCTCCGCCTCCTCGCTCGGCAGGTCCGGCACGATCAGCCCGTCGAAACCAGCCTCTGCGGCGTCTTGGGCAAACTTCCGGGGGCCGTACCGGAACACCAGCGAGTACGACACCATCGCCACCAACCCCAGCCCGACCTTCCCCCGCAGTCCCCGCACCATGTCGAACGTGTCCTGCAGCGTGATCCCCTTCTCCAAGGCCCGCGTCATCGACGCCTGAATCACCGGCCCGTCCGCGATCGGATCGCTGAACGGAATCCCCACCTCCGCCACCACCGCCCCCGCCGCGTCCACCGCCTCCAACACCCGCGCCGTCGTCGACAGCGAAGGGTCCCCCGCCGTCACAAACGGCATCAATCCCTTGCCCCCCCGCCCACGCATCTCCGCAAAACGCTGCTCGATTCGGTTCATCCGCAGATGCTAACGAACCTTGCCCACCGGCCGAATTCGCGAGCTTACCGGCGTCCAAGCGTGTTACGCTTGTCTCAATGGCGCGAGACCCCATCGAGAACGACCCTCGAATCAAAGCGCTCGTCGATGCGGCCATGGCCGAAGCCCATCAAATCGTCGAAGCCCACTGGGAATCGAACGGCTACAACGCACGCGGCATAAGGAAGGGCAAGACACCGGCGACCTGGAAAGAAGCGGCTCGGATTCTTCGCGAGAAGCACGGCATCATCTGGAAGAACCCGATGCAGATGACCCCAGGTCTGTTTGTCGACTAGCGAGTACTTCGATCTCTGAGGTTGCCTCTATGGGTCTTGATGTTTATCTCCTTAGATATCGCAACATGGACACCGACGCCGTCCTCGCGCTGAACAAGACTCGTGAATCGCCGCTGATCGTCGATCCCGCCATCTACGCAAAGAAACTCGGACTCGGGCCAGAGATTGCGAGCCGCGCGGATCTTGGCGGCGAAGAGATTTCAATTGAGTCGAGAGTGCACCCTGGCCATCGAGTACGAATAGGTGACTGGGACACCGGTTTCTCAAGCGATTGCATCGCCATTCAGCACGCGACAGGCATTTCGATCTACGACATCTTTCCTGAGGCATCGGAACATAGTTGGCTGGTCAAGCCCGACTGGCTGGCAGCCCGCGAGCGATTGGTGGAAACGAAGCAGAAGTTCGAAGCAACGGGCTACGAATGGCTGGTATCGCAGCACTCCAACGAACAACTCGCGGCCGAAGAGTACGAGGGCACCCTCAAGACCATCGATGTGATGATCGAGACCATCGACTATGTCATACAGTCAAGTTCAGATGAGTACCTGCTCGACTGGTCTGCGTAGGCTGAAGCCGGTTGATCACGGACTGTGATGTCGCTGAACGCATCGGGTGGTTGCAATTCACTCGCCTGGCTTCAGGTTACGCATTGTTAGGTCAATGCGCAAGGCTAGACTTCAAGTCATGTATTCGACCCACATATCGCGGCGACATCCGTCCCGACTGATCTCATGCGCATCGTGACACTATTACCCAGCGCCACGGAGATCGTCTGTGCGTTGGGGCTCGGTGACCAGCTGGTTGGGGTCACGCACGAGTGCGACTTTCCGCCGAGCGTTTGCTCGTTGCCCCGGGTCACGCGGACGCTGATCCCGGACGATGCGGCCAGCCGGGATATCGACGCGTTGGTCCGCGAGCGGCTGAAGACCGAGCGGGCGCTGTACACGCTCGACCTGCCGATGCTGGAAGAGCTCCGACCGGACCTGATCGTGACACAAGCGCTCTGCGATGTCTGCGCCGTGGCCGAGGCCGAGGTGACGTCGGCGGCATGCTCGCTGCCGGGTCGGCCGGAGGTGATCAACCTGGAGCCGATGCGGCTGGGCGACGTGTTCGACTGCCTGCGTCTCGTTGGCGACGCGGCGGGCGTGCCGGACCGAGCCCGCCGGACCGTTGCCGACCTGCAAGCCCGCGTCGCCGCGGTCGAAGCGCGGTCGCGGGGCATCGACGAGCGCCCGCGTGTCGTGCTGCTGGAGTGGATCGACCCGCCGTTCTGCGCCGGGCACTGGTCGCCGGAGCTGATCCGCCTGGCCGGCGGCCGCGAACTTGTTGGACGTGAGGCCGAGGTCTCGCACACCATCGCTTGGGAGGACGTGGTGCAGGCCGACCCCGAGGTGCTGGCGATCGCCTGCTGCGGCTTCGACGCGCAGCGCACCCGGCAGGATCTGCCCATCCTCGCCGGCTACCCCGGCTTCCGCGACCTGGCCTGCGTCCGACAGGGCCGCGTCTACCTGATCGACGGCAACGCCTACTTCAACCGCCCCGGCCCGCGCCTGGTCGACAGCCTCGAGATCCTCGCCCACGCCCTGCACCCCGAGACCCACCCGCTGCCGACCGGCCTGCCCGCCGCCGAACGCCTCAATGCGCCGGCTGCGCCGGATATGCCGTGGCCGACCGATCGACGATCGCTGGCGGGGACGGCCTGACCTCGTGACCGATCATCGACACGGTGGCCACCGATTGCGGTTGACCGATCGTGCCCACGACGGATAATCGCGTCCGAGGCGAGCTACCCGCTGCCGCAGGCGTCCACCGAGTCGTTCAGGCGATGCGGCCAGGCAATCACCTAGCAACAACGGCAACCCACCGGCTGTCGGAGTGATTCGTAATCAACACGCGATGAGCGATCAGACCGAAACATCCGCCGCTCAAGGCGTTTCGATGAGCGGGATGCTCCCGTGGAGTTCTGGCAATCGGGCTTCTGCCGAGGGGGTCGCGCTCGGGGAGGAAGGCGGTTCCCGCGTCGACACCCGGACGCTGCGTCCGCTGCTCCGAGACTGCGCGGCGGGGTTCTATCAGGAGATGTTCTTCCTGGGCAAGGATGTCCTCCACGGCCGCGGGAATCAGCTGGTCGAGTTCGGTTTTGTCCGGACGCCCTCGAAAGGCCTGAGCGGGACGAGTTGCTACACGCTGCAGGCCGAGTCGGGGGCGATCGACCTCTATGGCTCGTGCGCGAGCTGCTACTCGGCGTCCTCCAGCGTGGCTTTCATCCGGCCGCGGTCGCGGTTCTACCACTGGCTGCCCGAGAAGCGGTGCGTGGCGGGGCTGTGGACCGACCGGGACCTCGGTTCGGGCGATCCGGAGAGGCTGTTTGAGAACGCCAAGCCGTTGCTGCGTTGGTGGCTCGAGTATGAGCGGTGGATCGCCGACAGGCTCGGCGATGCGTATCGAGACGCATGCTTCGACGAGTGGCGAACGGTCAACAAGCAGAAGTCCTGGCTGTCGCCGCGCGAAGCAAGGCAATGGCTAGAGCAGCTCCTGGCGAGTGGCAATTCGCCAATGAGACCCAAGAAGTTGAAGAGTTCAGACTAGAGTCTCGACGCTTTACGGGCTGTGCTTTCCGAACCCGGCCACCCGTGGCGATGATGCCTCGCCCCTTACGCGATAAGCGTCACTCGCTCGCGTCGCGATCCATGGTTTCGGACTGAATTGCGGCGGGCTCGGGTTGGTCGGGCTCGCTCGATTCTCCGGCGTCTTGCCCCAGGCCAAAGAGGACGACCGCCGCGATCAACGCGTACAGCAGGACGAGCAAGGGGGTCAGCACGTAAAGCGTGAGGATCCGACCGATGTGCGCCGCCCAACTTGAAGGCGAGGCTGGCTTGTCCACGCCCGGCTTGGCCTTGCGTGGTGCGAGCCCCACCAGCACCCCCAGCCAGGGCGGGCAGCGTCTTGCGGCTTCGTACAAACCGACCGACAAACCGTAGGTGAACGTGAAATGCAGGCCCAGCATCAGCAACGGATTGATCTCGAAACGAAACAGCCCCAGTGCCATCAACTGTTGAACGGGCAGGTGCAGAACGTACATCGGGAACACGCCCCGATTGAGGTAGGCGAACACGGGGGACGGTCTGCGAAGCAGCAGCGACCCGTAGCCGAGAAACGCGAGCATCCACATCCCGGACTCGATCGACGTGTTGACGTGCCCCGGGGCGATCCACGCCCAGTCCAGCACCTCGATGCGAGCTAGGTAGAGCAACAACGCCAGAGGCAGCGCGGCGTGACAGACCATTCGGATGGCTGGCCACATCCGATCGCCCAAGGCCACAAGCAGAAAGCCAAGCCCGTAGCTCACCAGCCCGAACCAGAATCGAAGAAAATGAAACGCGAAGTCGAACGGCGGGTTCAGCACGGTCTCTGCGACCAGCGGCAGCGGAAAGACAACCAGCAAGCCCCAGGGGAGCAGGCTTCGCAGCGAGCGGACCACCGCGTTGTCGGGGCTCCGCTTGAACCAGAAGAACAAGGGGAGCAGCATCAGCGTGTAGACGGCCAAGTTGCCTAGGAACCACAGGTGCGCCGGGCTGGGCAGATACCAGAGCGGCTGGCCGTTGTATAGGGCCACCAGCACGAAGCAGAGGGGGCCGAACGTAAACGCTCCAAAGAACAAGGGCGGGACGAGCCGCATCATCCGATCGACCGCCAACGCTCGGATCGTCCGGCGGGGCAGGATAAAACCGACCGCCATGCCCGAGATCACAAAGAGCACGGGGATCCGCCAGATATTCAGGGCCTCGCCGACGAACCAATACGACTCGAGCGTTTGGCCGTAGAGAGGGAAGTAAATCTTTGGTGCAAACGGCTGATAGCAGATAAAGACGTGGTAGAAAATCAGCAACCCCAGAGCGATCACCCTGAGCGCATCGATCTCGTCGTGTCGCTTCGCCGCGGCGGGGCTCACGGATAGTCCTGCCCCACCGGGCGGACCGTCAGCGTGTTGACGTGCACGTTCGCCGGCTGGGCGCAGGTGAAGGCGATGCAGCGGGCGATGTCGTCGGGGACGAGCATGGGCCCGAATTTGGCGACGGCCTTGCCGAAGTTCTCCTCGTCGTACCCGGCGACCTCCTGGAACTCGGACTTGACGATGCCGGGCTTGACGAGGGTGATGCGGACGCCCTTGGGGCCGACCTCGCGGCGCAGGCCCTCGGCGGCCGACTCGATGGCGAACTTGGTTGCGCCGTAGACGCCGGAGAAGGGGGAGACGTTGGTGCCGACAACCGAGCCGAGGACGACGAGGTCGCGCGGGCCGTCGGCGGCGCTCAGGGCGTCGGCGGCGATCCGTAGCAGGTGCATCGCGCCCAGGACGTTGACCTTGAACATCGACTCCCAGGCCGAGTGGTCGCTGGTGAGCACGCTGCCCTGCAGGCCGCGGCCGGCGTTGGCGACGACGAGATCGGGCGTGCCGCCGAGCCGTTCGGTGGCGGTGTGCCAGAGGCGGTCGACGTGTTCGACGTCCGACGCGTCGCCGGCGATGGCGTGGGCCGTCCCGCCGGACGAGGCGATCTCTGCGGCGAGCTGGTCGAGCCGGTCGGCCCGTCGGGCGGAGACAACGACGTCAGCGCCTAGCTCGGCGAGGTGGGTCGCGGTGGCCAGGCCGATGCCGGCCGAGGCGCCGGTGACGAGGGCCTTTCGGCCGGCGAGGGGTTGGGTGAAGTCGGTCATGCCGGCACGTTAGCCGGTCATTGCCGATCGAGGCTGCGTTGAACGGCGTCGTCCAGGTCGGACATGCCGTCGGTCAGCCAGTTGACGCCCTCGTCCGCGGCCTGCGTGGCGTGGCAGCCCGAGAGAGGCAGCAGGGCCAACACCGGCAGCGCGACGACAATAAGGAGGCGAAAAAAAACGCTCACCGACGGTTGATCGGCGAGCGCTTGGTGATCGGTGCAGAACGGCGGGTGGCCGTCCGGGGATTAGTCGACGATCTCGAACATCGTCTGCGTGCGGAGCACGAGGCCGCCGGCGCCGAGCAGGTGATAGGCCTGGACGTGGAACTCGCGGCGGTACTTCTGCGTGTCGACGACCGACAGGGTCGGCAGGCCGTCGATCGCCTCGCCCTCGGCGGAGAGCGAGCCGGACTCCTCGGCGAACTGCTGCATCTCGCGGAAGGTGGCGTGATACAGGTTGTCGGAGAGGTTTTCGGTCTGCAGGCTGGTGACGTAGCCGATCTTGGCCTCGTGCGGGGGATCGAGCTCGAAGTCCTTCTCGCCGAGGCAGGGCAGCGCGTGGAGCAGGCCGGCCTCGGGCAGGTGGTCGCCGTCGCCGACGCAGACCTCGGTGACGGTCTCGCCGCCGGTGGCGAAGCGGACGACGTGTCCCGACGCGGTGATCCAAGTCTCGATCTCGTAATCGCCGTGGCGATCGAGGCGGCGGTCGCGGAGCTCGAACAGCTCGGGGTGCAGGACCCGGCCGAACACCATCAGCCGGAACATCTGCTGCTGAATCGATTTATGACTAACGCTCATAATTTGGAATCCAGGGTGGGGGATACGCCCAGGCAGGACGCCCGGTCGACCCGGGGGGATCGGGACGATCCACCAGCCTAATGCCTCGGCGGGCGGATGAAAACCCCCCGAAATGTCAAAAATCGCAACTTTTCGCGCCCGGCCTGTCGGTTAGCCGTCAGTCCGGGGTCCCGTGCAGCGGGCGCGCCAGTTCGGCCGATAGCCCCACGGGGTCTATTCACGATGCCGTTACCCGCCGCCCTGCTGCCTATGTTGGACCGGATCGCCGACCCGCTGGTCGACCGATCGATGGCGGCGGCGCTGCCGCAGGCCGATCCCGCGACGCAGGACGCCCTGGTGGAGCGACTGCTTGCACGGGGGGACGCGGGGGCGCTGGAAGAGGCCGTGGCGGTGTATCCGGGGCTTGGCGAGAGGGCACGGGAGCGGCTGGCAGGCGAGGTGAGACGCCTGGGCCGGGCGGTGCGAGCGATAATCCGGCGGGCCGACGCGACGCCAGGGCTGCGGCTGCTCGCCGACGCGGCCGACCAGGCGACGGCCGACCTGCTGGGGCCGGCGCTGCGGCATCCCGAGCCCGAGATGGCCGAGACCGCGGCCGGGGTGCTGCTGGACCTGGCCCTGGCGATCGACGACGGCCGCGATGAGCCCGCTCCCCGTGCCCTGCGCGTGCTCGATGAGGCGATCAGCGGGGCGGTGGCAGACTACGCGACGCACCGTCAGCCGGCGACCCTCCTGGCCCTGTTCGCGCGGCTGCCGGCCCGGCTAGAAGGCTGGGAGATGCTCGCCCGCCCCGCGAGCCCGGCCCTCGAGGCGGCGCGTCGGCTGCTTGAGGAGTCCCGCCAACCGACCGCCTGTCGGGCGCTGCTGCCTGCCCTCGGTGAACCCCGCCTCGCGGCCGCGGCGCGGGCGGGGCTGCACGCCTGCCTGCGTCAGGGCCGGCTGGGCGAGTTGCTCGATCCGGCGGTCGCGCCTGGAGCGCTCGCCGACCCCGCGGTACGGCGTCGGTTGACCGCGGCCGAGCCGCTGCGCGAGGTGGCCCGCGAGGCGTCGGCCGTGGCGTTCGAGGATCGCTCGCT
>JBCCZA010000156.1:0-8115 GCA_039188455.1 Planctomycetota bacterium | reverse complement strand
GCCGCCGAGCGTCTCGATGCCGAGCGTCAGCGGGGTGACGTCGAGCAGCAGGACGTCCTTGACGTCGCCCTCGAGGACGCCGCCCTGGATCGCCGCGCCCAGCGCCACGACCTCGTCGGGGTTGATCGACTTGTTGGGCTCCTTGCCGAACAGCTCCTGGCAGATCTGCTGGACCTTGGGGATGCGGGTCGAGCCGCCGACGAGGACGACCTCGCCGATGTCCGAGCCGGACAGCTTGGCGTCCTTCATCGCCTGCTGCACCGGGCCCTTGATCCGGTCGAAGAGGTCGGCGCAGACCTGCTCGAACTTGGTGCGGGTGATGTCGACCTGCAGGTGCTTGGGGCCTTCCTGCGTGGCGGTGATGAACGGCAGGTTGACGGTGGTCTGCTGCTGTTGCGAGAGTTCGATCTTGGCCTTCTCGGCGGCCTCCTTGAGGCGTTGCAGGGCCATGGGGTCGCTGCGGAGGTCGATGCCTTCCTTCTGCTTGAACTCGTCGGCGAGGAAGTCGATGAGGCGCTGGTCCCAGTCGTCGCCGCCGAGGTGGCCGTCGCCGTTGGTCGAGAGCACCTCGAAGACGCCGTCGCCGATGTCGAGGATGGAGACGTCGAAGGTGCCGCCGCCGAGGTCGAACACGGCGATCTTCTCGTTGGACTTCTTGTCGAGGCCGTAGGCCAGGGCCGCGGCGGTCGGCTCGTTGATGATGCGCTCGACCTTGAGGCCGGCGATCTCGCCGGCTTCCTTGGTGGCCTGGCGCTGCGAGTCGTTGAAGTACGCCGGGACGGTGATGACCGCCTTGTCGACGGCCGCGCCCAGGTATTCCTCGGCGGTCTTCTTGAGGTCCTGCAGGACCATCGCCGAGATCTCCTGCGGCGTGTAGTCCTTGTCGCGGACCTTGACCTTGACGAGCTCATCGGCGCCGCCGACGACCTCGTAGGGGACCAGCTTCTCCTCGGACTGGACCTCGCTGTGGCGACGGCCCATGAAGCGCTTGATGGAGAAGACGGTGTTCTTGGGGTTGGTGACCTGCTGGTGCTTGGCGGGCTGGCCGATGAGGCGCTCGCCCTTGTCGGTGAAGGCGACGATGGACGGGGTGGTGCGGTTGCCCGAGGCGTTGATGAGGACCTTGGGTTCGCCGGCCTCCATGACGGCGACGACGGAGTTGGTCGTGCCCAGGTCGATGCCGATGGTCTTGCTCATGGTGTGTGTTCCTTTCTGGGTGCCGGCGCGGTGTTGGCCGTACGCACGGCTGTCGGTTATGGACAAACGCAGTGCCACGCGGCGGGGGTTTTCGGGCCCGTGAGGGCGGATTCGGCGTGAATAGAGGCTGCCACGCAGCGCCGCGGCGGGCGATGGGCTGCCAGCTTGACAGAGCGAAAAACGGCTGAAAGCGGTGTCGGATCGCCTTGGCTGGATTGGGTTTCCGCGATCGGCATTTGAAAAGTGCAGGAAAACAAGCCAGAATCTCGATCAACCCAGCGGGCCGACCGCCCGCCCTGTCACGGACGACCCCCAACGCCAGCCCAAGGAGAACCCATGGCGAAAAAAGTCACCAAGAAGAAGAAAGCCGCCGCGCCCACCAAGCCCCCGACGAAGTCGGAGATCTATCGCGGCATCGCCGAAGCGTCCGGTTACCCCCGCAAGGAAGTGGTCGAGATCTTCGACGCCCTGACCGACATGATGGTCAAGTCGCTCAAGAAGCACGGCACG
This sequence comes from Planctomycetota bacterium, assembly GCA_039188455.1. GTDB lineage: Bacteria > Planctomycetota > Phycisphaerae > Phycisphaerales > Phycisphaeraceae > JBCBUE01. The sequence goes on along the minus strand of JBCCZA010000156.1, from coordinate 6,408 downwards.
TTCAACATGCTCGGCCTGTACAAGATGACGCTGGTTAAGAAGCCCGCCGTCCGCGGCGGCAAGATGGTTCGCAACCCCTTCACCGGCGAGATGGTCCCCCAGAAGCCCAAGCCCGCGAGCAAGACCGTCAAGGTCCGCCCGATGAAGGCCGTGAAGGATATGCTCTAAGAGTCCGATTTCGTGTGGCCAAAACCACACGACTTGCAGTACCCTTCCGTGACAGTCGCAACGCCCTCGGTGCCGCTCCGATGCCGAGGGCGTTTGCATTGGGGGACAGGCGGTGTTGCTCGCGGTGGTGCGTTGTGGCGATACGGCCCCACTAGCGCCGCGGCTTGACGCGGTTGGCTGGTTCTTCGCGGCAAGCCGCGGCGCAAATCACACGGGCGATCGCGTGAGCCTCGCGCTCGCTCGGTTTTCGTGCAGAGCGTTAAACTCCGCCGCATGGCCTCGCCCGGACCCGCCACCGCCGAACTCATCGCCCGCGCCGACGCCGCGCTCTCGCCCAACTACGGCCGCTTCCCCATCGCGATCGCCAGGGGCAAGAACGCCGAGGTCTGGGACGCGGACGGCAAGCGCTACATCGATCTCTTCGCCGGTTTTGGCGCGCCGCAGCTGGGCCACTGCCACCCCGAGGTGGTCGAGGCCGTGACCAAGCAGGCCAACACGCTCTGGCATGTCGGCAACCTGCTGCATACCGAGCCGCAGGTCCGCGCGGCCGAGGCGATCCGCGACGCGTCGGGTTTCGACGGCCGATCGTTCTTCGGCCACGCCGGCGCCGACGCCAACGAGACGGCCATCAAGCTCGCCCGCCTCTACGGCAAGGCCAACCCCGGCCAAGCCACCACCGACCTCGGCCGGTACAAGGTCGTGTCGACCACGCAATCGTTCCACGGCCGATCGTTCGCCACGATGGGCGCGACCGGTCAGCCGGCAGTACGGGCCGGGTTCGAGCCGCTGCCCGAGGGGTTCGTGAACTGCGCGTACAACGACATGGCGGCGGTCGAGGCGGCGGTCGACGACGAGACGGTTGCGATCATCGCCGAGCCGATCCAGGGCGAGGGCGGGGTGAACGTGCCGGACGCGGATTACTTCGCCAAGCTGCGGGCGCTGTGCGACGAGCGCGACATGCTGCTCATCTGCGACGAGGTGTGGGTCGGCTGCGGGCGGACGGGCCGGTGGTTCGGGCACCAGCACTGGGGCGTGACGCCGGACGTGATGACGCTGGGCAAGGGCGTGGGCGGCGGGCTGGCGGTGGGCGTCTGCGTGATCCACCCCAAGCACACGCACCTGTTCGACGCGAGCAAGCACGGCGTCAAGCACGCCACCACGCTCGGCGGCAACTGCCTGTCGATGGCCGTGACGGCCAAGCTGTTCGAGGTCATGAAACGCGACGGGCTGGTCGAGCGGGCGGCTGAGCTGGGCGAGCACGTTGCGGCCAGGCTGGCGCCGCTGGTCGGGCAAGGGGTCGTCAAGGAAGTGCGTGGGCGCGGGCTGTACGTCGGGGTCGAGGTGGACGTCGAGCCTCTGGCGGTCGAGACGCACCGCGACCTCGTCGTCGGGATGATGGATCGGGGGGTGATGATCAACGCGACGGGCGGCGGCGTGCTGCGGCTGGCCCCGCCGATGACCATCGAGCAGGAGCTGCTGGACGAGGGGCTGGGCGTGCTGATCGAGGCGCTGACGCCGGCGTGAGACGGTAAGGTCGTGCGGTGATGGGAACGCGTTGGGCGACGAGGATCGTGGGGGGGCTGCTGGCGTGCGGCGGGCTGTGGCTCGCGGGGTGCACGCCGTCGTCGCAGACGGCCGAGGAGCCGATGCCGGACGTGAAGGTGCGCGACATCGCCCCGCCCGAGCCGATCGCCCCGCCGACCGATGAGGCCGACACCGGCAGCCGGCTGGCGTATCGCGTGCAGCGGGTGGAGCTCGACCTCAACCGCCCGCTCAACGACGTGTGGGCGTTGATCGACGAGTCGGCGCTGTCGCCGATCCAGCGCACGGTCTGGGAGAACAACGGGCTTCGGCTGGGGCGCGTCGCGGTGGGCGACATCGGCGACGTGGCCGAGGCGATCGGGCCCAACGCCGACACGCGGCGGAGCACGCTGGTCAACATCGACGAGCCCGCGGCGGTGCGCTCGGGGCCGCGGCTGACGCGACCGGTGCCGATCGACCTGACGGTGCCGCCGATGAACGTCCGCCGCGAGTGGGCCGACAGCGGGCGGTTCCGGCTGCTGATCCGCGAGGCGGGGGTGACGGCGGGCGGCGTCGAGATCGAGCTGACGCCGCAGCTGTATCAGCCGGCCGTGCAGCTGCTGCCGCGCACGGCCAGCCAGGCCGAGCTCGACGGTCGGCTGTACGACACGCTGTCGGCGACGGTGACGCTGCGGCCGCGCGAACTGCTGGTGATCGGGCTGAACTGGCCGTGGTCGGTGCCCGAGTCCGTGCCGAGCTTCCTGGCCGAGGACGCGGCGGCCGACGCGCCCGACGAGACGGCGGACGCGGCAATCACGGCGCCGGATGCGTCGGCCGGGGGTGTTGAGGACACCGAGGCCGCGGCCACGGCCGATGCGCAGGGCCACCCGATCGAGCCCGCGCCGCCGGCGCTCGAGGCGCCGCCGCTGCCGCCGTCGATCGGGCGGTCGCTCTTCGCCGGCGAGCGTTTCGGCCGGCCGGTGCAGGTGTTGCTCGTGATCAGCGTCGAAGACGGCGCGCTCGTGATCGGCCAGCCCGGCGCCCCCTGAGCGCGTCGATCACCCGTCGGCCGGGGGCGGGCCGTTGCCGGTGCCGGGGCCCTCGCCACCCCCGCCGCCGCGCCGTCGTCGCCGCCGTCGTCGCTTGCGCTTGGGCGCATCGCCCTCGGCCCTGGGTTCGCTATCGGCGGTGCCGCTGTCGCGCTGAGCACGCTGGCCCGTTTCGCCGTCGGGTGTGTCCTTGCGCGGACGGTCGTCCTGGCGTGGCTCGTTACCGGTGCGCGGCCGGTTGCTGCTGCGCGGTCGGCCCGACTCTCGGCGCTTCGCCCGCTCCTCGCGCGCCTCGGCCGCTTCCTTCTGCCGTTCGCGCAGCAGCCGGTCCTGCTCCTTGCACTCCTCGGCGTTCAGGAACCGCACGATGTCCTCCATCGGCACCGCCTCGGGCGGCTGCGGCCCGCTCTTGACGAGCACCAGCTGCGTGAGGATCTGCGTGTCCCACACCTGCCCCAAGCCCTCGGCCGTCTCGACCCACGTCTTGCGCTTCGGCAGCCGCTTGCGCAGCTCGTCGTACGTCTGATCCTCGTACCGCAGGCAGCACATCAATCGCCCGCAACGCCCGCTGATCTTCTGCGGGTCCAGCGTCGCCTTCTGCACCTTGGCCGATCGCATGCTCACCGGCTTGAGCACCTTGAGGAACTGCTTGCAGCAGCAGTGCTGCCCGCACTTCTCGTAGTCGGCGACCAGCCGCGCCTCTTCGCGGTCGTTGACCTGCACCATCTCGATCCGCGTGTGCAGCTCGGCCGCCAGCGACTTGACCAGCTCGCGGAAGTCGACGCGGTCGGGCGCGGTGAAGTAGAAGCTCACCTTCTCGCCGCCGAGGATCGGCTCGACGTCGACCAGCCGCATCTGCTCATCGAGCCCGTGCTCAGCGATCAGCCGACGTCCGAGCTTGACCATCTCCGGCTTGGTGCCCTCGACGCGCGACTGCTCGTTGAGGTCGTCGATCGTCGCGACCCGCTCGATCCGGCCCTTGGTCGTGAAGGGGTACTGCTTGCCGCCGGAGTTCTTGATGTAGTCGAGCATCTCGGACCGCGAGACGCTCTTGCCGCAGCCCGAGTTCGGGCAGGTCGTCGTGAGCATCTCGACCAGCTCGGTCCCCCGCGGCGTCCGAGCCACGAGCTTGCTGCCGCAGCCAGGCTTGTCGTTGCCTGAGTAGGGCAGCTCGGCGACGAGCTTCTGGTAGCCGTAGCGGACGACAATCGTCTTGGGCGGCTCGAGGCGGTCGTAGATCTTGCGATCTTCCTCCTCGAGCATGATGGGCAGAGGCGTGATCGAGCCTGGCATGGGGCACGAGTGTCGGCCAACCCGCCATCCTCGGCAAGTCGGCCGGGGTTACAGCTTTCTGCCCGGGTAGTACCGCCGCAGCACCTCGTACCGCAGCCACAGGATCAGCCCGAAGATCACCCCCTTGGCCGCGACCAGCCAAATCGGCACCATCTGCGACTCGAGCACGTCGCTGAGCCCGAACACGACGAACGCGGCGGCGTAAGCGTAATTCCACCCGCCGCCGCCTTGCTTGACGTGCCGACGCAGCACCCACGCCGCCACGGCGAACCACGCGACCGCCTCCAGCAGGTTGATCACGCTGTACGTCGCCGACAGCGGGTCGGCGTAGTCCACCCGCCACAGCACGTGGGCCATCGCACCCCAGAAATCGCTCGGCACGTTGCGCAGGAGTTCCTCGAACACCGCCAGACCTCCACGCCCCTCTTTGAGAAGGCCGCGATTACAGGTCGCGGTAGAACGACAGCGCGTTGCCGTCCGGGTCGTAGAACGCGAACTCGCGCGTCCCCCAGGGCGTGTCGGTGACCTGCTTGCCTTCCGGGATGGCGGCGGCGGCGTCGAACTCGGCGAACAGCGCATCGGGATCCGCGACCAGGAAGCGGAACGACGGCCGATCCTGCCCCTCGATCCAGTGCGATCCGTCCTGCCACTGCAGGTGCAGCTCGACGCCGTCGCGCGCGATCGCGGCGTACCGCGGGGCGTCCTCGGCGTCCTGGAGCTCGAGCTCAAACCCGAGGCGGTCGACGTAGAACGCCGCCAGCGTCGCGACGTCTCGCGCGGGCAGGACGGGGTGCACGGCGATGAGCTGCGTCTCGCTCATCCATCCAGCCTAACGTGACATTCCCGATTCCCCATCGACACGGAACCCGCCCCATGCGCCACGCCTTCACGACCTCCGCCGTTGCCCTGGCCACGATGGCTCTCGCGGTCGGCTGCTCGACCGCGCCCGACAGCGCGACCTCCACGGCCGCCGCCCCGCCCGACGCCAAGCTCGGCGTCGTCGCCGAAGTCCACGACACCCGCCCTGGCAACATCGCCGTCACGCCGCAGGGTCGGGTCATCCTCTCCAACCACCCACTCGACGGCCCCACGCTGCGCGTCGTCGAGCTCCTGCCCGACGGCACCAAGGCCCCCTTCCCCACGCTCGACTGGTCCAACGGCCCCGAGACCGGCGAGGTCGGCATCGCGTCGATCATCGGCGTGGGCTCGACCACCGACGGCGTCGTGTGGATGCTCGACATGGGCGGCCCCGGCCACCCGCCGAGCCTAGTCGGCTGGGACACGATCGATGACGTGCTGGTCGAGCAGATCGTCCTGCCCGAGGACGTCGTCACGCCCATCTCGTTCCTGCAGGACTTCGCGATCGACGAGCGGCGGAACTTGATCTACATCGCCGACATGACCCTGCCCGCGCCCGGCGAGCCGTCGAGCCCGGCGCTGGTCGTGGTCGATCTCGCCAGCGGCGACGCCCGGCGCGTGCTCGAGGAGGCTGAGCCGCTGATGCCGTCCGAGCGGAACGTCGTGATCCAAGGCGCGTTCGTCGCGGCCGACGTCAACGGCATCACCGTGCCGCTGCACCTGGGCGTCAACCCGATCGCGATCGACCCCGCGTTCGACTGGGTGTACTTCGGCACCATCAACGGCGACCAGATCTTCCGCCTGCCGGCCGAGGCGCTGGCCGATCCGACGCTCGAAGACGCGGCGCTTGCTGAGGCGATCGAGGTCTACGGCCCCAAGCCGCCGTCGGACGGGATCGCCGTCGACGGTCACGGCCGGGTCTACATCACCGACATCGAGGGCTCGGCGATCGGCGTCACGACGCCCGACGGCTACACCGTGATCGCGCAGGACGACGAGCTGCTGGCCTGGCCGGACGGTTTCGCGTTCGGCCCGGACGGCTCGCTGTACGCCACGCAGAACCACCTTAACGCGCATCCCGGGCTGAACGCCGGGACGGACAGCACGGTCAAGCCGTTCCGCATCGTCCGGCTGGAGTTGGCGGACTGAGGCGCGGTGCGTGACTACCGTGCGCGCCGCGGATTGCCTCACACGAACCGTTAGCCGCCGCCCTTGGGCGGCGCTTCCGCGGTGCGATGGACGAACACCACGCCGCCCAAGGGCGGCGGCTAACCCAGACACGCCGATTCGTGCGCGCCAGCGTTGCCACTCTTCCGGGGGTAGGAACGCCCCGTGAGCGGCTCGTCCCCCATCGGCAGGGCACGTACGAGCACGCGACATCGGGGAAGACCGCCGGACGGGACGCCCCCCGTGCACGTCACGGGCCGGGCGGCCGACGAACGACGATCGCGACCCTGCCTTAGCGATCGACGGACGCGTGAGCTGCAGAGGCCGCGCCGCCCCTCCCCCCGGCGTGTTG
>JBCCZA010000155.1:0-8295 GCA_039188455.1 Planctomycetota bacterium | reverse complement strand
TCGCCGTCGGGGTTCTGCCACTCGAAGAAGCCGTCGGTGAGGAGGACGAGCGTGTCGCCGGGCTCGAGGGTGAGCTCGCGGACGTGGGTGAATTCCATGTCGGCGGTGACGCCGAGGGGGAGGTCGTCGGCGTTGAGCTGGTCGACGCGGCCGTCTTGGGCGTGGACGAGCAGGCTGGGGCCGTGGCCGGCGGAGAGCAGGGGCAGCCGGGCGGGGGCGGCGGGGTCGGGCGCGGGGGTGATGAGCGTGACGGCGTAGGTGACGAATCGGCCCTCGGGCATGTCCTCGACGAGCAGCTGGGCGACGCGGCGGACGGCGTCGGCGAGGTTGGGCCAGTCGCGAAGCGAGCCGCGGGCGTACGAGCGGCAGACGGCGGTGACCAGGGCGGGGCCCAGGCCGTGGCCGGCGACGTCGGCGATGGAGACGGCGACCTTGCCGCTGCGCAGGGCGAGCCAGTCCCAGTAGTCGCCGCCGTTCTGCTCGGCCGGCCGGCTCCAGCCGGCGACTTGCCAGCCCGGCAGCGTCGGCGGCTGAGAGGGGAGCAGGTGCTGCTGGACGTCGCTGGCGGCGCGGATCTCGCCCTCGGCGGCGGCGAGCTGGCGTGTCTCGGTCACGGTCGTCGCGACGTACTGGCGGAGCAGCAGCGTGACGAAGACACCGACTCCCCCCAGCATCGCGAAGAACACCGGGTACGTCACCAACAGGCCCGTCGAGACCCACGCCGCCCGCACCGTGTCGTCCGTGATCGCGACAATCACCAGCAGCCCGTGCTCAATCGCGCACAGCAGCCCAGCCAACGCCGTCAGCCACGGTCGCAGGTGGAGCATCGCCAGCACGATGTACATCGTGTTTACGATCAGTCCGGGGCTGACGATGATGACCCACGGCTCGACCGAACCGGTCAGCCAACTCAGCATCGCTGTGAACGACGGGAACGAGCACTCGACCACGGTCTGCGTGACCACGATGGGCAACGGCACGCCCCGCGACGGGTCGCGGCGATAGAGCACGGCCAGCATGCACAGCTCGAACACCACCAGAGCCAGGGTCGTGCTCAGCGGCGACATTGTTGGCGCGACGTGATCGGCTAGCGCTCGCACCGTGAGGACGGCGAGCAGCGTGAGCGCGAGGATGATCACGGCCCAGGTGCGCAGTACGGCGATCCGGTGCGCCGCCTCGCCAAAACCAGGCATCGCGAGAAACGGGCTGGTCATCGGACTTGGCTCGTCTTTATGCCGCAGCGTCGCATGTGCAGACCGTACGCCTTGGCGGCTGCGCGTGCCATGCCGGCCTCATGGCGTGCCGCGTCGGATGATCACCATCGTGAGGTCGTCTTCCTGCGGCGCGCCGGCGACGAAGGCCTCGACGTCGGCGAGGATGGCCTGGATCATCGCGTCCGGGTCGGCGGCGCGGTGTTTGGCCGCCGACGCGAGCAGCCGGCCAACGCCCCACTGCTCGCCACCCGGCTCGTGCCACTCGTAGAACCCGTCGGTGACCAGGACGAGCGAGTCGCCCGGCCGGAGCTCGAGGTCATCGACATCGTCGACGTCGAGATCGGGGCCGAAGCCGATGGGCAAAGCGTTCGCGTCGTGCTGTTCGACCCCGCCGGTGTCGGCGCGGACCAGCAGGCTGGGGGCCTGGCCTGCGGAGCGGAGCACGACCCGGCCGGCGTCGGGGGTCATCGCGGCGACGGCGTAGGTGATGAAACGGTCGGGCGGGATCTCGTCGCTGATTAGGCTGGCGACGCGCTTGAGGGCGTCGGTCATGCCCATGCCGGCGACGAAGCAGCTGCGGGCGTAGGCGTGGCAGTACGCGGTGATAATCGCGGGGCCCAGGCCGTGGCCGGCGACGTCGGCGATGGAGACGGCGACGCGGCCGTCGGGCAGCGCGGTCCAGTCCCAGTAGTCGCCGCCGGTCTGCTCGGCCGGCCGGCTCCAGCCCGCGACGGTCCAGCCGCGAAGCGCCGGCGGACGCTTGGGCAGCAGGCCTTGCTGGACCGCGCCGGCGGCGGCCAGCTCGCCCTCAAACTCGGCCCGCCGCTGCGCCTCCGCCACGGCCTCGTCGACGTCGGCCCGGACCCAGACCGTCACGAACCAGCCGGTCGCGGCGGCGAAGCCCAGCACCACCGGGTACGTCGCGATCACCGGGATCCCCAGGATGCTGTCGGCCAGATCGCCACGCCACGCCGCGATCGCTACCAGGCTGCCGTGCTGCAGGGCGCAGAAGGCGCCGGCCACCGCCGTGAGCCACGGCCGCAGGTGCAGCACCGTGAGCATCACGAACACCGTGTACACCACGGTCGCCGGCATCACCAATAGCGGCGGCGGCACGATCCGCCCATACACCCAGAGCACGACCAGAAAGACCGTGGGCACGCTGCACTCGAACAGCGTTTGCACCAGCGCCAGCGTGCGGTGCGGCGCCTCCGTGCGCGTCGAGCGACGCAGGTTGAACAGGACGGCGGCCTCAACGGCGATCGTCACCAGCATGAGCGTGATCAGGGTCCCGTCGTAGATGAACCCCTCGGTGGCGAGACGAAACAGGGCGACGATGAAAGCGCCGATCCCGGCGCCGAGGATCCCCCACGTGCGGACCACGGCGCTGCGGTGCATGGCGGCGCCCAGGCCCAACGAGATGCCGGTCGTGTCGCGGCTCAATCGTTCGCTCCTCTTTCCGCAAGTGCGCCGACGCGGCGCATCGATCCGATCACGACGCGACTCGCTTGATCACCACGGCGGTCAGGTCGTCCGGCTGCGGCGATCCTGCGACGAACGCCTCGACGTCGCCGAGAACCGCGGCGATCATCTCCGCCGGCTCGAGCTGGCGGTGCCGACCGAGCGACTCGGTCAGCCGCTCGATCCCCCAGACCTCGCCGTCGCCGTTCTCCCACTCGTAGAACCCGTCGGTGATCATCATCAGGGCGTCGCCGGGCCCGAACGCGAGCGTCGGCACGCCGTCGAACTGCACGTCCGGGTCGAAGCCCAGCGGCGGGCTGTTGGCGTCGATCGCGACGATCTCGCCCGACTCGGCCCGCACGAGCAGCGACGGCGCCTGGCCGGCCGAGAGATACGGCACCTCGGCCGTGTTCGGCGACAGCACCGCCGCGGCGTGCGTCACGAACCGCCCGTCGGGCATGTCGCGGGCCAGCCGCTTGGCGAACTCGCTCAGCGCGAGATCGAGGCCCTGATTGTGGTACAGCGCGCTCCGAGCGTAGGCGTGGCAGGACGCGGTCATGATCGCCGGGCTGAGGCCGTGGCCCGCCACGTCGCCGATCGACACGGCCACCTTGCCGTCCGAGATCTCGGTCCAATCCCAATAGTCGCCGCCTGTCTGCTCGGCCGGCCGGCTCCACCCCGACACGGCCCACCCCGGCAGCGTGGGCGGCGTGCGAGGCAGCAGGCCGCGTTGCACCGTGCCCGCCGCCGCGAGCTCGCCCTCGTACTCGGCGACGCGCTGCGCCTCCTCGACCGCTTCTTCCACGTCCGTCCGCACCCAGGTCGTCACGAACCACCCCGCCGCCGCGATGAAGGCGAGCAGGATCGGGTACGTCGACAACACCGCGGCCCCCAGCTGGCTCTCGGCCAGGTCGCCCCGCCAGGCCGCGACCGCGACCAGCGCCCCGTGCTGCAACGCGCAGTACAGCCCGGCCAGGCCCGTGAGCCACGGCCGAAGGTGCAGCACCGTCAGCATCACCATGACCGAGTAGCTCATGATCGCCGGGGTCACCAGCAGCGGCGGCGGCGCGATCCGGCCATAGACCCACAGGACAATCAGGAACGTGGTCGGCAGGCTGCACTCGAAGATCGTCTGCACGAACACCAGCCTCGTGCTCGGCGCTTCCGTGCGGTCGGCGCGGCGCAGCTGGGCGAGGACGGAGCCCTCGAACGCGAGCGTGCCCAGCATCAAGATCAGCACCGTGCCGTCGTAGATGAAGCCCTCGGTCACGATGCGCACGGACGCGACGAGGAGCCCGGCGACCGTGATCCCCAACGTGCCCCACGTGCGGACGACGGCGCTGCGGTGCATGGCGGCGCCCAGGCCCATCGAGATGCCGGTCGGATCGCGTTTCAATCGCTTGCTCCTGGGCGGCCGACCGTCGGTCCCGGGCCGGCGGGCGTGTTGCGATTGTGCCCGCCAACCCGCTCACGCCGCAACCCGGCGGATGACGACCGCGGTGAGGTCGTCGAGCTGCGGCGCGCCCGCGACAAACGCCTCCACGTCGGCGAGGATCGCGGCGATCATCCTCGACGGGTCGAGTAGCCGGTGACGGCGGGCCGAGGCGACGAGGCGATCGATGTCCCAGAGCTCGTCGCTTCGGTTCTCCCACTCGTAGAAGCCGTCGGTCAGCAGCACCAGCGAGTCCCCCGGTGCAAGGTCGAGCACGGGGACGTCGTCGAAGCTGATCTCGGGGAACACGCCCATCGGCGGGGCGTCGGCGTCTAGCGCGACGGCGTCGCCCGATCCCGCTCGTACCAGCAGCGACGGCGCATGGCCCGCCGAGAGGAACGGCACCCGCCCGTCGTTCGGCGAAAGCAGGGCCACCGCGAACGTGACGAAATGTCCGGTCGGCATGTCGCGCACCAGCCGGCGGGCCATCTCGCACAGCGCGGTGTCCAGCCGCTGCGAGTGATGCAGCGCGCTGCGGGCGTAGGCTTGGCAGAACGCGGTCACGATCGCCGGTCCGATGCCGTGGCCGGCGACATCGGCGATCGAGACCGCCACCTTCCCCTCCGGCAACGCGCTCCAATCCCAGTAATCTCCGCCCGTCTGGTCAGCCGGTCGGCTCCAGCCGGCGATCGACCAGCCGGCGATCGAGGCGTCGCGCTTCGGCAGCAGCCCGCGCTGGATCAGCCGGGCGGCGTCGATGTCGGCCTCGGCTCGATGCCGTCGATCGCGCTCCAGCGTCGCCCGCTCGACGTACGACCGCACCCGCGCGGTGACGAACCACCCGGCGACGCCGATCATCGCGATCAGCACCGGGAACGTCAGGTAGAGCATCAGCGGGAACACCCGCTCCGCCTCGTCGGTCAGCGCGAGGTAGGCGGCGATGATCAGCGCGGCGTGCTGGACGGCGCAGACGCCGCCCGCGAGCGCCGTCAGCCACGGCCGCAGTTGCAGGATGGTGAGCACGATGAAGAACGTGTACGCCACAACGGGCGGGAGCACCGGCGCGGCGTATCCGGGGATGACGCCGCCGTACCACGCCATCACCATCGCGATTGTCGGCACGCTGCACTCAACGATCGTGTTGATCGCCACCGCCGCCGGCCGCATCGCCGAGCGCCAGCGGTCGCTGCGCAGCCACCGTAGCAGTCCGATCTCGAACAGCAGCAGCGCCATGCCGAGGATCAACGGGGTGGCCTGCAGGAAGTACGGCGCGCTCGTCGACAAGAGCCCCGCGGCCGCCAGCCCGGCCTGGATCAGATACAGCACCAGCATCACGCCGACGATGCCCGCCGTCCCCCACGCCCGCACCGTCGCGCTGCGCCGCAACGCCGTGTCCAGGGTGTCGAGCGTCCTGGACGACCGGGCTTTCATACGTCCAGCTCTTCCGCTTCTTCGGCACGCTCCATGATGAAGCGGAAGCGGGCCGAGGCGTCCTTGCCCATCAGGTCGTTCATCACCCGATCGGTCTCGAGCCCGTCGGCGATCTCGACCCGCAGCAGCCGGCGGGTCTTCGGGTTGAGCGTCGTGTCCCACAGCACCCTGGGCATCATCTCGCCCAGGCCCTTGAACCGCGTGATGTCCGGCTTGGCGTTGCCCTTGCCGTGCTTGGCGAGGAGGCGCTCGCGGTCGGCGTCGTCGGTCGCCCAGTGCGTCTCCTTGCCGATGTCGATGCGGTACAGCGGGGGCACGGCGATGAAGACCTTGCCCGCCCGAATCAGCTCGGGGGCGTGGCGGTAGAAGAACGTGAGCAGCAGCGTGGTGATGTGGTGGCCGTCGGAGTCGGCATCCGCGAGGAGGATGACGCGGTCGTAGCGGAGCTTGGCGGCGTCCACGTCCTTGCCGACGCCCGAGCCGAGCGCGGTGACGAGGTCGGCCAGCTCCTTGTTGTCGAGGACCTTCTTGAGCGACGCGGTCTCGGTGTTGAGCACCTTGCCTCGCAGGGGGAGGATCGCCTGGGTCGTGCGGTCGCGTCCCTGCTTGGCCGAGCCGCCGGCCGAGTCGCCCTCGACGATGAACAGCTCGGAGTTGGAGCGGTTCTTGGCCGAGCAGTCGGCGAGCTTGCCGGGGAGCATGAGCCGGCCGGACGTGGCGGTTTTGCGCGAGACCGACGCCGACGCGGCGCGGCTTGCCTCGCGGGCACGGGCCGCGGCGATGATGCGGGCGACGATCGCCTCTGCTTGCGAGGGGTTGTTGTTCAGCCACTGTTCGAGCTGCGGGCGCACGGCCGACTCCACCAAGGCCTGTGCCTCGGCGTTATTCAGCCGGTCCTTGGTCTGCCCCTGGAACTGCGGGTCCCCGACGAACACGGACAGCACGCCAACGAGCCCCTCGCGGATGTCCTCGTGCGTGAGCTTGACGCCGCGCGGGGTGAGCGAGTGCGTCTCGATGTAGTTGCGGACGGCCTTGGTGAGCCCGGCGCGCAGCCCGTTCTCGTGCGTGCCGCCGCTGGCGGTGGGGATGCCGTTGACGAAGCTGCGCAGGTACTCGTCGGTCGACTCGGTCCACTGGAAGACCAGCTCGACGCGGCCGTCATCAGTCTCGCGGGTCAGCGAGAAGGCGTCTGGCGTGATCGGCTTGGCCGAGCGGTCCTTGAGCAGCTTGTCGTGGAAGTCGAGCAGCCCGCGCTCGGCGTGGAACGTGTGCTTCTGCTTGTTGACTTGGTCATCAAGCACGAGCCTGCAGCCTCGGTGCAGGAACCCGGCGGTCTCGAGGCGGTCGCGGATCGTGTCGGGGTTGAACTCGATGCGCGGGAAGATCTCGGGGTCGGGGTGGAACGTGACGGAGGTGCCCGTGCCCTTGGCGGCGCCGACCTTCTTCAGCTTGTCGGTGAGCTTGCCCTGGCTGAAGGCGATGCGGTGCAGCTTGCCTTCGCGCTTGACCTCGCAGGTGAGCTTGGTGGAGAGCGCGTTGACGACGGAGGCGCCGACGCCGTGGAGCCCGCCGGAGGTCTTGTAGTTGTTGCCGTCGAACTTGCCGCCGGCGTGGAGCTTGGTGAAGACGATCTGGACGCCGGAGGTCTTGGTCTTGCGGTCGATGTCAACGGGGATGCCGCGGCCGTTGTCGGCGATGGTGACGGTGGAGCCGTCTTGGTGGAGGGCGACGTCGATCTGCGAGGCGTGGCCGTTCATGGCCTCGTCGATCGAGTTGTCGAGGACCTCCCAGACGAGGTGGTGCAGGCCGGCTGACCCGACGCCGCCGATGTACATGCCGGGGCGTTTGCGGACGGGCTCGAGGCCTTCGAGGACCTGGAGGTCGTCGGTGGTGTACTGGCGGGCCGGGGCGGTGGTCATGCGGCGTCTTCCGTGACGGGATCGGCTGAGCATACCCGCCGCGGCGGACGCTACGTGACCGGTCTGCGCTTGCGGAACGCGAGGTAGCCGACGCCGGCGCCGACGAACGCCCCGCCGAACACGATGAGCGCCAGCGGCGTCCACGCGGCGGCCAGCAGCCCGCCCACCACCGAGCCGCCCGCCTCGCCACCGACCTGCAGGGCCTGGTTGTTGCCCATCACCTGGCCCTGGCGGGTTTCGTCGGCCTGGGTCGAGATGAACCCGCCGCAGGCCGGCAGCGTGAGCCCGGTGCAGAACGACGCCGGGTAGCACAGCAGCACGATCGAGAACAGCACGGTCGGCGGCAGCGGCGTCAGGCACATCAGCACCCCGCCGACGATGCACGACAAGGCCGTGATCCACACGAGGCTGGCGTGCCGGCTCAGCCGCGGCATCACCACCAGCAGGGCCACCGTCACCGCGCCGGCGATGCCCGAGTACCACAGCGTCATCCGGTCGACCGACATCTGCCACTTCTGCTCCAGCAGCACGGCGGCCATGCGGTAGAAGCCGTAGATCGCGGTGTAGATCGTGAGGTTGAGCAGGTAGATCGGCCGCAGCGGCGCGTCGGTGACGATGTAGCGCAGGTTGGCGATCGATCGGCCGATCGCCAGCGGCTTGGTCGGGTCGGGCGTGTGGGTCTCTCGGAACAAGAAGAGGATGCTGAGCCAGCCCAAGGCCAGCGGGCCGAGCATGATCCAGAACGGCACGGCGTAGTCGGTCGTCGCGGCCAACGCCCCGCCGATGATCGGCCCGGAGATGTAGGCGATGCTGCCGCAGGAGTACATGTAGGAGAAGG
>JBCCZA010000154.1:0-8372 GCA_039188455.1 Planctomycetota bacterium | reverse complement strand
ACCGGGTCGATCTCGACGACGATGCTCGTCGGGGTGGTGCTGGCGGTGCTGGGGATCTCGTTCAAGATCGCGGCGTTCCCGATGCACTTCTACGCCGCCGACGTGTACAAGGGCGCGTCGACGGCGGTCACGGCGTTTATCGCCTTCGTGCCCAAGACCGCCGGGTTCGTCGCCCTGCTCGCGATCCTCAGCCTCGTCGCCTGGCACCCCGGGCCCGAGGGCGAGGCGCTGCCGATGCCCGAGCCGATCTTCTACCTCATCTGGTGGATGGCCGTGCTCACGATGACGATGGGCAACGTGCTCGGCCTGGTGCAGCGCAGCGTCAAGCGCACGCTCGCCTACTCGTCGATCGCCCACTCGGGGTACATGCTGATCGGCCTGCTGGTCGGTCCCTCGCTCGTTGCGCACTCAGGCCCCGGGTCCGAGGGTGTGTCGGCGATCCTGTTCTACCTGGTCGGCTACGCGTTCGGCACGATCGCGTCCTTCGCCGTCATCGGCTGCCTGCGCGACCGCGGCGAGGAGGCCGACACCTTCGACGACCTGTCGGGCCTGGCAGAGAAGTACCCGTGGCTGGCGTGGATCATGCTGCTGAGCGTGTTCAGCCTGCTGGGGATGCCGCCGTTTGTTGGCTTCGTCGGCAAGGTGTACCTGTTCGGCTCGGCGTACGACTCGGGCCTGCACATCCTGGTGGTGATCGGCGTGCTGAACTCGGCGATCTCGGCGGGGTACTACCTGCGGATCGCCGGGGCGTGCTTCTTCGGCAAGCCGCACCCGCGGGTCGAGCGTGTGCTCTGGCCGGGTCGGCGACTGGGGGCGGGCATCGCGGCGTTCGCGGCGCTGTTCTTCGGGGTGTTCGGCTCGTGGCTAATCGACGCGGCGCAGGCCGGCCGGCTGCCAGGGATCGGCGAAGCGCCGGCCGCTGAGGTACGCGTCCCGCCGAGCGACGAGAAACCGTCTGCCGAGATCGAGTCAGCCCCCGGCCCGCAGGCCCAGCGCTAGCTCGTCGCGCATCGCGGTCGCCGCGTCGCGCACGGCGTCACGCCAACCGACCGACGCGTCGCGCTTCTCGTACGCAAAGATCACGGACCGGCTGGCGGTGATCAGTGCGCCGCGGCCGTCGTCGTTGAAGCAGGGCAGCACGTCCGCGACGCCGCCGCCCTGCGCCCCGTACCCGGGCACGAGAAAGACCTGCCGCGGCATGCGCCGCCGCAATCTCGCCGCGTCCTCGGGATGCGTCGCACCGACAACGGCGCCGATCGCGCTGTACACCGAGTCCCCCACGCACCGATCGCCGAGTTCGACGACCTGGTCCGCCACCGCCTCGCAGACCTCCCGGCCGTCCTCCAGCCGCAAGCGTTGCAACGCGTCCGAGCCGGGGTTCGAGGTGCGGACCAGGACGAACAGCCCCGCGCCGTGCGCGACGGCCGCGTCGGCAAACGGCTCGAGCGTGTCAGGCCCGAGATACGGGCTGACCGTCAGGGCGTCGGCACCGCCGCCGATCGCATCCGGCCCAAGCAACCCGGCCGCGTAGTGCCCGGCCGAGATGCCGATGTCGCCACGCTTGGCGTCGGCCACGACAAGCAAGCCCGCCTCGCGCGCCGCACGAACGGTCGCCTCATACGCAGCAAGCCCCGCCACGCCGTGCCGCTCGTAGCACGCCAGCTGCGGCTTCACCGCCGCCGCAACGTCGGCCACCGACTCGATCACGCCTTGACCGAACGCAGCGAGCGCTTCGCCCGCGGACGCTTCACGCAGCTCAGCCGGGAGCCGCTCGACCACCGGGTCCAGCCCGACGCACACCGGCCCGCCCGTCCGCTCCACCGCCGCCATCAACCGATCCGCGAAGTGCTCGCTCATCACACGTCTCCTTGCCCCGCGAGGTACCGCCTCAGCATCACCAGGAACACCGGCCCGCCCAGCACCGCCGACACCACGCCGATCGGCAGCTCCCCGATCCCCAGCCCCAGGCTCACGCCCGCGGCCGCCGCGTCCGCCCCCACCACCAGCGCCGCCCCCACAAACGGGCAAACCACCGCCAGCCCGCGATGCCCCGGCCCGATCACCATCCGCGCCGCGTGCGGCGCGATCAGCCCCACGAACGCCACCGGCCCCGCCAGCACCACCGCCCCCGCCGCCAGCAGGCTCGACACACCCAACAGCCCCGCTCGCAACCGCCCCAGCGGCACGCCCAGCGCCAACGCCTCCTCCCGCCCCAGCGACGCCGCGTCCAGCCAACGCCCCACCCGCCACAGCCACGCCCCGCCCGCCGCCGTCACCACACCCACCGCAATCAGCCGCCCCCAACCCGCCGACGCATCGAGGTGGCCCATCATCCACCGCGCGATCGTCTCCCGCAGCACGTCCGACCCCGCCAGCGCCCGCACCAGCATCACCCCCGACCCCGCGATCGTTCCGACGACCACGCCCGCAAGCAGCAGCCCCAGCGGGTCGATCTCGCCCCGACGTCGGCCGAGGGTGTACACCAGCGCCAGCGCCCCCGCCGAGCCCGCCGTCGCACCCAGGTACAGCGGCCCGGGCCAGACGCCCAGCGACGCGCCAATCGTGGCCTGCACCGCCGCCCCCAGCCCCGCCCCGCTCGCCAGCCCCAGCACGAACGGCTCGGCCAGCGCGTTCCGCAGCAACCCCTGCAACGCCAGCCCGCTCAACGCCAGGGACGCTCCGACCAGCACCGCCGGCCACACCCGCTCCAGCCGCACCCCAGCCACCCGCCACCACGCCACGCCCTCGGGGAACCCGACCGCCGTCGACCCCACCAGCACCCGCGCGACCACGCACACCGCCAGCAGCCCGGCCGCGACCGCGGCCGCCTCGGCCACCGGCACTCGCCGCGCCCCGCCGCTCAGGGCTCTGTCCCCTCGTCTGCCCCTAGCACCACGCCCCGCCGCCCCGCGATCGCCTCGACCATCGCCTCGGCCACCTCGGGCAGGGCCGTCGACGGCAGCAACCCCAGCGGGTGATCGATCAACGCCACACGCACGCCCCGCCCGGCCCACACGTCCGCGAGCGGCGCGACCCGGCCATCGGCATCGCCCGACAGCGGCGCATCCCCGGGCCGAAGCAGCAGCACAACGTCGGGCTCGGCGAGCATCAATCGCTCCGCGTCCAGCACGCCCCACGCCGTCGCCAACGGCGAAGCGCTCTGTGCCCCCAACCGCTCGACCAGCTCAACAAACGGCGAGCCCGGCCCCAACGCGCTCGCCGGGTTGGCGTCCAGCAGCAGCAGCACGCGCCGCCCAGCCACCTCGTCCTTGGCCGACGTCGCCAGATCGTCCAGTTCCGCCGACCACGACTCGCGCAACGCCCGCCCGGCGCCCGGCACGCCCAGCGCCTGCGACACGCCCGCCGGCTCGTCGTCGTTGAAGACGGTCGTCTCAATCATCGACAGCCGCATGGGCAGCTCCCACGCGAACACCTCCGCGTCCACGCGCTCCGCCGCCGCGATGACCGACGCCTTGGGCTCGCCGCCCAGCCCGGTCACCAGCACCACATCCGGCGAGAGCGTCAGCACGCGCTCGGCGTCGGCCTCGCCGAACGACCCCGCAATCGGCAGGTCCGGCCGAACGTTGTCGTACTCCGCCACGCCCACCAGCCGATCGCCTAAACCGAGGTCAACCACCACCTGCGTCAGCACCGGCGACAGCGAGACGATGCGCTCGTACGCCGGCGCGTCGCTTGCCTCGTCGGCGTGCACCGCCACGACGACCACACAAGCAAGCCACCCCGCCCACAAGGCTCGCGTCAGCCGACGCACGATCAACCCCGCTCCGCCGACGGCTCGGGCACCGCGTCGCCAACGTCCTGAGACGCCGAACCCTCCCCCTCGTACACCTCCGAGATCGGCGCGCCGTCGGCCGACCGGCGGATCAACAGATAGACCCACGTGTACGCGCAGAAGTAGTAGCAGAAGGCGTACGCCGGCAGGATCGCCAGCATCAGCATCTGCCACTGGCGGATCAGCGTCGCCGTTAGCCTAGAGGACTCCGACATCTCGTCCCACGCGATCGGCACCATGATCTGCCCGCCCTGCGGCGGCGGCACCACCGCGTCGTACCACTGAGCCTCGTCGCCGCGGAAAACCCAAAGCCCCGCCGACGTCCGCGCCAGCCACAGCGTCAGCCACACCGCCAACCCCAGGAAGGCGTACGTCAGCGCCCCCGCCACCAGCACCACCGCCGTGTACCACAGAAAGTGCAGCGGCCGGCCGTACACGTACGCGAACGCCCGGCTCACCGCGTCGAACGCGTCGGTCCCCTCGACCGCCAGCGCCGGCATCATCAGGTTCCCCGCCGCCGCCATGCCGATCACCACCACCGCCGCGCCGATCGACAGGATCAGCACCAGCCCGTACAGCAGGCCGCCCACGACATCGAGCAGCGGCACGTTGAACAGCAGCCCCACGACCGACGCCAGCAACGCCAGCACGACCACCACGCCCGGCGGGATGAGCGCCGTCGCGAGGTACCACACCATGCGACGCGTGACATAGCCGATCGACTCGCCCGCTCCGATCCGCCGATGCCGCCCCACCTGCATCGCCATCGATCGGCTGATCGCACCGCCCAGCGTCACCGTCACCAGCAGCGCCACCAGGGTGAACACCGCTGCGAAGCCCGGGTGCGTCGTCACCAGCCACAGCGGGATCCCGAAGACCATCGCCGTCAGCCCGCCCAGCACGCCCGAGCCCTCCCACGACCCCGGCTGCAGCAGCACCGGCACGCCGATCTCCAGCCGAAGCGCCGAGCCGATCGTGTGCTTGAACGCCGACACCTCGCGCTGCACGAGCGTCTCGAAAATCAGGTACCCCCCGCCGCCGGCCGTGTCCGCGTCGGCCGGGCCCCACGCCGCGTCCATCGCCGTGCCCAGCACGTACACCAGCACGACCGCCAGCAGCCCCAGCACCAGCCGCGACGGCGAGAACGCCAGCCGGCACGCCGACAGCATCTGCAATGACGGCACGACAGATGACCACTCGATGCTGTCAACGATCGATCGGTTCGGGTCCGCCACGCGCGGCGGGGACTCGCTCTCCATGGACGCTGACCGGACCCGCTGCGGCATCCGCGGCATCATAGGGAACACTGCAGCGCCGCTCGCCCGCCCACCCCAACACCCCTCACCGCATCAGCCTGAACGACGCAGCAGCGACTCGGGCGTGGGCAGCTCGCGGCGGGGCTCGTCGTCCGACGCCTCGGCCGGCGGCGTGTAGCTGCCGGACTCGATCGCCGCGATCTTGCTGACCCGTCGCTCGTGCCGGCCGCCGGCGAACTCGGCGGACACGAACACCATCACGATCCGCTCGATCAGCCGCATCCCCAGCAGGTCGGCCGGGAGGCAGAGCACGTTGGCGTCGGCGTGACTGCGGGCCTGCTCGGCGCCGACCTCGTCGTGGACAATCGCCGCCCGCACGCCCTTGACCTTGTTGGCCGCGATGCACATCCCGATGCCCGACCCGCACACGAGCACCCCCATGTCCGCCGTGGCGGTCGCCACCGCGGTCGACACCGCGTAGGCCGTGTCGGGGTAATCCGTCGCCCGGTCGCCGCAGGAGATCGACGACGCGACCTCGTGGCCCTGTTCCACGAGCATCGCCATGACCCGCTTCGCCACGTCGGCGCCGCGATGATCGGACCCGATCGCGAGTTTCATCGGTTGAGTTCCTTGATGCGAGACGAGAGAGCCGTGCGGATCTGCTCCGCCGTGTCGCGGTACGCGTCCGTGGTACCGCCGAAAGGATCGGCAATATCGGCCCGGGGATCCAGCCGCTGGGTCTTGCCCTTGGCCTCCGGAGCCATCGCCAGCACCGCGTTGCGGTGCGCATCCGTCATCGTATAGATCAGATCCGCCTCTGTCACCGCCTCGCGCGTCAGCGGCGTCGACCGATGCCCGTTCAGCTCCGCCCCGTACTCGGCGGCCACCGCCTTGGCCTCCTCGGACGCCGGCTGCCCCGCCCCCGCAAACACGCCCGCCGACGCGACCTCCACGCCCTCCAGCCCCGGCGCCGACACACCCCCCGCCTCGTCGACCATCTGCCGGAAAAACACCTCCGCCATCGGCGATCGGCACGTATTCCCGCTGCACACCATGACGACGCGAAGCATCATGGGCCCAGTTTAGCCCACGCCCGCACGGCCAGCCCGGACCCACGCATCCCGCCCCCAAGCAAGCCACCTCGCACAAAACCCGGCCCACGCCACCCAGTCAATCCACCTTCGGCTCCACCTGCGTCGCCACCGCCCGCAGATAACGATCGAGGTAGTCGTCGCAGAACAGCTCGACCCCGCGCTGCGTCAGCGACGACGTCGAGCCCCACACGCTCACGTGCAGGTCCGTGAACTCGGGGTCCATCTGGATCACGACCTGCCGCTCGGGGTCCTCGATCGGGTCCGGCTCGGGCAGGAAGCTCGCGTAGTACTCGGTGAAGGCATTTTGCTCGGGCCCGCCGATGCCGATCGTCGGCAGCCGCCGCCACGACTTGTGATTCAGGTAGGCCAGGTCGCTCACGACCACGGGCACCACCGGCGTCGCCATCACGTCCGAGTGATCCCCGCACCAGGCCACCACCCGGTCCGACAGATCGTACGCCAGCGGCCGGTCGTGAGCCTCGGGCTCCAGGCCAGACCCTGTCACGATCAGCAGCAGCGGTGCGTCGTCGATCCCCATCGGTGTCCATGCTAACCCCCGCATCCCCGCCGCCGAAGAACCGTCAGCAGGTTTTCCACCCGACCTACGCCGCTAGCCCGCCCATGCCGAGCGCGATCGCCGCGATCCCCAACACCAGCAGGAACCCCACCATGTCGGTCAACGTCGTCAGGATCGGGCTGCTCACCATCGCCGGATCGACCCCCATCGCCTTGAGCGCCAACGGCAGCGCCCCGCCCAGCATCACCGCAAAGACGCAGTTCGCCGCGTACGCCCCGCCCACCGCCCCGGCCAGGATCGTGTTGCCCCACAGCAGCAGCACCAGAACCGCCAGGATCGCCCCGATCACCGCCCCGTTCAGCACCCCCACCAGCAACTCGGCCCGCCAGACCCGCAGCACGTCGCGGAACTCGACCAGGCCCAGCGATTGCTCCCGGATGCTCACCGCCACCGCCTGATTTCCCGCCGCCCCCGACAGGTTCGCCACCATCGGGATGAACACCGCCAACGCCGTCAGCTGCGCGATCACCGACTCGAACGCCGCGATGATGCTCACCGCCGCATAGCTGAGCGCGATGTTCGGCAGGAGGAACAGCAGCCGACGACCCGCACGCCCCAGCACCGGCATCGAGCGCACCTCCTCGCCGCCGACGATGCCGCCGAACTTCAGCAGGTTCTCTGACTCACGCTCGCCCACGGCCTCCTGCACCGCGTGCCGCTGAATAACCCCCGCCAACAGCCCGTCGTCGCCGAGGACCGGGATCGCCGAGAACGCGTAGCGGTCGAACATGCCCTCCAGGTCGTCCAACGGGTCGTGCACGTTGGCCGTGACCGGGTCGCGCTTCGCCAGCTCCGCCAACCGCCGCCCGTGATGAGCCAGCACCAGCGACCGCATCGGCACCACGCCGCTGAGATGCCCCCTGCCGTCGGTCACGTAGACGTACCGCGACTCGTAGTGGTCGTACCGGTCGGCCTGATCCTTGAGGTCCTGGATGACCTCGGCGACGTCGTCGCTCTCGTCGTACAGCAGGTACTCGGTGATCATCCGCCCGCCGGCCGTGTCCTCGCCGTAGACCAGCCGCTGGCGCGCGTCGTGCGCCTCCTCGGGGTCCATCTCCTGCAGGACTTCCTCGGCGAACGTGTCCGGCAGGTCGGCGAGCACGTCCGTCTGCTCGTCGGAGTCCAGCAGGTCGACGATCGCCGCGGCCTTGGGCGCTTCCAGCTCGTTGAGCATCTGCGCGGCGACCACGTCGTCGAAGTGACCGAGGATCGACGCCGCCAGCTCGGGGTCCTCGACCGCCAGCGCGTCGAGCATCGTCGTCCGTCGCTCCTCGTCGAGCCGGCTGACGGTGTAGGCCGTGTCCTCGGGCGCGATCAGCCGCACGAACGTCGCGAGCGACTCGTGGTGCGCGTCGTCGATGACCTCCGCCAACGCCGCCAGCGTGTCCGGCGAGAGCTCGTCGAGCTCGGACTGCGTCGGGGGCGACTCGGGCATCGGCGGCATGATAAAGCCAGCCACGGCCCGCGCCGCTAAGGCTGTTAGGACTCAGTGAGTCGTCGATCGGCGAGGCGTGTTGGCGTCAGACGCGGCCATCGAGGTGGTCCCGCCACAGATCCAGCCGGCCGTGCCCCGTGAGGTCGAACTGCAGCGGCGTGATCGTGGTGTACCCGCCGAAGAGCGCGTGCACGTCGGTGTCGGGCTCGACCTGCTT
>JBCCZA010000153.1:0-8385 GCA_039188455.1 Planctomycetota bacterium | reverse complement strand
GCCCCCCGTGCACGTCATGGGCCGGGCGGCCGACGAACGACGATCGCGACCCTGCCTTAGCGATCGACGGACGCGTGAGCTGCAGAGGCCGCGCCGCCCCTCCCCCCGGCGTGTTGCGTGACAGTGAGCAGACGCTGTGGAACGTCGGCGAAGCAGCGCGAGCGTCACGCGAGGCTCGTTGACAGATTGCACACCACCGTGGCGAAGCCGCGGGTTTAGCCGGCGAGATTTCTCGCCGGTGACGTCACCGACCGTCGTGCGCCCAACCGGCGAGTGAACTCGCCGGCTAAACGGGCGGTGACATGGCGACAACGCACGGCACGTCTTTCAGCGACGCGTAGCGTCGCAGCTAAGCAAGTCGAGTCTCAATCTTCGGCCACCGCAGACGCCACCGCCAAACCGGCCGAGTGGCTCAGGCTCAGCGACCAGCGGTTCAGCCCTCGCTTCTCGGCCTCCGCCGCGGCCGCGCCCTCGAGCCGGACGCCCGGCTGGCCCAGCGGGTCGCGGACCACCTCGACCTCGGTCCACGCGATCCCCTGCGTGAGCCCGGTGCCCATCGCCTTGAGCACCGCCTCCTTCGCGGCGAATCGCGCGGCCAGCTTCTCGATCCGCCGCTTGGCGTCGCGTTCGCAATAGTCTCGCTCGGCCTCGGTGAACACCCGCACGAGGAACCGCTGCCCGTGCCGCTCGACGAGCGCCGCGATGCGGGCCGTGTCCACCAGGTCGACGCCGTGGCCGAGGATCGCCATCGCCTACTTGCCCGCTCGTCGCTGCAGCCAGCTCGTCAACAGCTTCAGCAGGCCGAGCGCCGCGCCGGTGAGGTAGCCCACCACCGCCAGGAAGATAAAGATCGCCTTGCCCCACCACGGGTCGCTGCGCGTCGCGGCCAGCAGCAGCACCGACGAGCCGACGATGATCGCCGAGACGATCAACGCGTTGGCCACGGTCGTCACGCTGGTGTCGATCGTGCGTGTGAGGTGGTCGAGGTTGCGGTGCTCGAGGTTGACCGTGATCTTCGACTGCTTGACGTCGTAAAACAGCGAGCGGACCTGCGTCGGCAGGTCCTCGATGAGGCGCGTGTAGTTGTTGGCGGCGCGGCGGGCACGACCGAGGATCGCCTGCGGGCCGTACCGCTGCTTAACCAGACGCTCGACGTACGGCCGGACGTGCGAGATGACCTCGAAATCCGGCGCGAGTTTCTCGCCGACGCCCTGGATCGTCGTCAGTGCCTTGATGAGAAAGACCAGGTCGCCGGGCACGCGGATCTTGTGCTTGCGGACCTTGGCGAAGAAGTCCTCCAGCAGCTCGGCCATGTCGAGCTCGGCCAGCGAGACATCCTGGAACCGGCCGATGAAGTCGTACACGTCGGCGCGAAAGGCGCGGTCGCGGTAGATCGCAGGGTCCGTCTCGGCGAGCGAGGTGACGACGTCGATGACGCGGTCGATGTCGCCCTGGATGACGCCTTGCACGAGCTCGGCCAGGGCTTCCTGCGTGGCGGGCTCGACGTGGCCGGTCATGCCGCAGTCGATGAAGGTGACGGTGGCCTGGCCGTCGTCCGAGGCGAAGAGGTTGCCGGGGTGCGGGTCGGCGTGGAAGAAGCCGATCTCGAGGGTCTGGCGGAACACGGCGTCGGTGCCGTGGCGGACGATAGCCTGCATCTCCTCCTTGGGCCGGCTGTTGGCGTCGAGCCGGGACAGCGGCGTGCCCTTGACGCGACGCATGGTCACGACGCTCTCGCTGGAGAGGTGGTGGAAGATCTTGGGGAAGTCGACGTGCGGGTTGTCGGCAAACGCCCGGCGGAGCCGTTCGGCGGCGCGGGCCTCGTGCGACAGGTCGATCTCGCGCTTCAGCTCGTTGGAGAAGGCGGCGACGACCTCGGTCGGCGAGTAGCCCAGGTCGGTGAAGTGGTCCTCGACGAACTCGGCCAGCCCCTCAAGGATGCTCATGTCCGACTCGACGGTCTGGCGGATGCCGGGGCGGAGGACCTTGACGACGACCTCGGTGCCGTCGTGCAGGGTGGCGGCGTGGACCTGGGCGATGGACCCGGCGGCGAGGGGCTCGTGGTCGAAGCTGCCGAACGCGGCATCGAGGCCCTGAGGGAACTCGTTGGCGATGGCGGCCTCGATCTCCTTGGGGTCGGCCGGGGGGACGTCGTCCTGCAGCTTGGTGAACTCGCGGGCCCAGGACTCGGGGATCAGGTCGGGGCGGGTCGAGAGGACCTGGCCGATCTTGATGAACGTCGGGCCGAGGGATTCGAGGGCCTTGCGGACGCGGACGGCGTGGGGGAGCTTGCGGGTCTCTTCGTCGGCCTTGCGGACGCCGACGAGCTTGAGGCCCTCGCCCACGAGGCGGTCGATGCCGGTCTTGGCGAGGACGTCGCCGAAGCCAAAGCGCACGGCCACCGAGATGATGTGCTGAGCCCGGGCGGCGTTGCGGAAGGTCTGGCCGATGGCCGCTGGGCCTTGCATCGGCGGATGATAGGGAACCGGCGGCGGGGCGTTGGCGCGGGTCAGCCCTGCAGGGCGGCCACGACGGCGTCGATCAGCGGGGCGTTGGCCGGCGGGAAGGGGCGATTATGCAGCTCGGCAGGCTGCACCCACGCGACCTCGGCGACGTCGAGCGGCCGGGCCGCGCCGGACTCGACCTCGCACCAGAACGGCAGCAGGCGGACCGTGGCGTGCTCGTAGGCGTGGTCGATCGGCGGCAGCGAACCCACAACCCGAACGGCCAGGCCCGTCTCCTCGGCCAGCTCACGGACGACCGCGGCCTCGGCCGACTCGCCGGGCTCGACCTTCCCGCCGGGCAACTCCCACAGCCCGCCCAGCGGCCGATCGTCGTGACGTCGGGTGATGAGCACCCGCTCTCGGCCGGCCTCTCCGCCTAGAACGACCCCCACAGCGACCTCCAGCGCGGGTCTCGCGTGCCGATCTGAGTTTTCTGGCTTCGCAGAAGAGCCGTCAATCGGACCGCCGCTTGCTCGGTAACTCATGCCCGCAGCTTAGGTTGGCCGCGCGAGCGCTGGGTGAAGGAACGCCTTCGATTTGAGAGCATTTTGTCTGAGAATCTGCAAAGACATTGCTAATAGTCGCTTAGAACGATTTCCGGCAGTCCAATCGTCGTCGTTGACACGCCCGGAAATCGACCGATACCATCTGGTTCCCATCGACAGTTCGACTGCCGTGGCGCACCTCTGCCGCAGGATCGGAGCCCTGCGGTGGAGGTTTTTTCGTGATGTTTGGCTCGCGAAAAAGACCAAACAAAATTAGATCAAAAGCATTGCATGGTCGGATTGCGTTCGGTATTCTCAGGCCGCACTCCGGAGAACCGATCATGCTCACCGCCGCCCGCCTCGAATCCCTGACCGACGTCGCCGACACCGATCGCTTGATCGACGGTCTTGGCCGCGCCGGGCTGCCCCTGTCGCTTACGCAGCGCGTCCGCCTGGCGAGCAGCCCGTCGTGTTGCGCTGCTCTGGCGTTGCGGCGGCTGGCGGAGATCACGTTCGGGCCGACCCGGCTGAGCCGACGGCTGACAAGGTCGCTGCTGAGTCGGCAACAGCCGGATGGGTCGTGGGAGTCCGACCCGCTGGCGACGGCCTGCGCGGTCGCGGCGCTGCAGCGGATCGTCGCCGAGCACCGCGCCGATGACACGCCACGGCTGGCGATGCGGCGGGGCGAGTGGGCGTTGGCGAGCATGCAGCGGCCGGATGGGTTGCTCGTGGGGGCGGCCGACCGCGATGAAGACGCGGCTGCGTCGGTGAGTGCCCTGATCCTCTACCTGCTCGACCGGATCGATAGTGCCTGGGAAGCCGTCCGTCGCACGGACCTGGCCGTGTGCGTGCAGTCGAAGGCGCACCGGCTAGCTGAAGCGGAGCGATTGCTGCTCGAGATGGCGATCCCGGCGGGCGAGTCGGGTGAGCGCCGCCGGCCTGAGGCGAGCGTCGCGGGCGGCGATCGTCATGAGACGGGTGTGGTGGCGATGCCGCCGCGGATGGAGCCGGTCGTTTCGACGGTGGCGGCCTGAACCACGCGTGCATTGACGCGAGGAGTATCATCATTGCCGTGAACTACCTCGCGCATCTGGTGATTGCTGAACGGGTAGAAGCGTCTTCTGGGTTCTTGCTGGGTTCGCTGCTTCCCGACTTCGTGCGGGGACGGATCGACGGCGTGCCCGGCGCGGTAGCGCGAGGGGCGGCGATGCACCGCTGGGTCGATCGTGTCACCGACAGCGACCCCGACGCCGGCCGAATACGCGAGCGGCTGCGCGAACGCCACGGCCGATTCTCGGGGATCCTGGCCGACGTACTGTTCGACCACTGCCTGGCCAGGCGTTTCACGCAGTGGCAGGGCGAGGAGGTCGATGCCGCGATCGATCGTTATCACATCGCCATCCACGCTTCACTCGACGACGCTCCGCCCGGCGCACGGCCCGGCTTGAGTCGGCTCGTTGAAGCAGGCTGGATGCGCCATTACGCCGAGCTGGACGGCATCCGCTGGGTGTTGGGCCTAATGGAGCAGCGGTTGTCGATGCGCTTCAAGCGATCGGTACATCTTTCCCACGCGGCCGACACGTTCGCCGAGCTCGACGGCGCTATCCAGGCCGACTTCGACGTGTTCTTCGATCGACTGCGCCGACGGGTCGATGCGGAAGTAGACGTGTTTCGGACGGAGACTCAGTCGATCCGATCGGAGGCCGCGGCGTGACAGCGATCGATCGACGAATGACCGGGTTGTTCGTGAGCCTGCTAATGCTCGTCGCCGTGACTTCAGCGCATGCGCAAGATCTCACGGCAAGTCCTGAATTCCAGGCCGTACAGATCGACGTGCTCATCGAGAACGACTCGTCGTTCAACCTCGATCGCGAGGACCGCCACTACACCTCCGGCACCGCGCTGGTCGTCGGCCTGCCCTCCGCTGGCCTAGCCGATTGGTTGACCGAACGCACCCCGCTGGTCGCCGACCGCGCCGCGTTCGGGTTCGTCGCGGCCTATCAGCTCTACACCCCCGACAACATCTTCAACGACAAACCGACGCCCGGCCAACACCCCTATGCCGGCCTGTTCTACGTCGGCGGCTTCGTCCAGCGCGACCGGCAGCACCCCGAATACGCCGCGCTCACCGAGTTCGACCATCTCGAGCTCGACCTTGGCCTCATCGGCCCGTCGGCCCGCGGCGAGCAGGTGCAGTCGACTGTGCACGACATCTTCGGCGGAGAGGACCCCAACGGCTGGGACGTTCAGCACCCCGACCGGCCCATCGTTCAGCTGACCTACTGGCACAAGTGGCGGTTCGATCTGCTCAACGACGGCAGCCCGATCGACGCGCTGGGCGATCGTTCGCCGCGCGGCGGGTGGGGCCTCGACGCGATCCCGCAACTCGGTGCCTCCGTGGGCTCGCTTCGCGTGACGGGCGAGGGCTCGGGCGTCCTGCGCTTCGGCTACAACCTGCCCGACAACTTCGGCCCCGGCTTCCTCACCGACCTGCCCTCGTCGACCGCCCCGCGCCGGCTGCCCCGCGCGGGAGCCTTCTCCGCGTACGGCTATCTTGGCGGCGGCGGGCGCATCGTTGGCTGGGATACCGTGCTTGACGGGCCGGTCTGGGGCGACAGCGACTTCGACGACGAGTCCTCCACCTTCGTCGCCTTCGGGCGCGTCGGCGGGGCGATCGGCTATCGCTGGGACGGCTGGTCGGTCGAGGCGGGCTACGGCGTCACGTTCCACACCGACAAGATCGTCGGCCAGCAGGGCGAGCAGCACTTCGCCTCGATCACGCTCGCGGTCACCGGGCGGTTCTGAGCCCATCCTGAGTCCGGCACGGGTTGCTACAGTCGCCGCCTCCCTGGAGACAACCCATGCCCGACCCGATTCGCGCCGTCATTGTCGGCTGCGGCAACATCGCCACCCGCTACAGCCAGCAGGCCAAGCAGTACCCCGTGGCCGTCGAGCTCGTTGGCTTCTTCGACGTGGACCCAGACCGCGCCAAGGCGTTCGCCGAGGAGCACGGCGGCAAGGCTTACGACTCGCTGGACGCCGTGCTCGCCGATGAGTCGGTCGACTTGGTGGTCAACCTCACGATCCACCACGTGCACTACGCGACGACCAAGCAGATGCTCGAGGCTGGCAAACACGTGTACTCCGAGAAGCCGCTAGCGCTCTCGGCCATCGAGGCGCTCGAGCTTGTTGCCCTCGCCGAGGCCGAGGGTGTGACGCTCGCCGGCGCCCCGATGAACTTCCTCGGTGACGCCCAGCAGAAGACCTGGAAGCTCATCCGCGACGGTGTGATCGGCAGGCCCCGACTCGTCTACGCCGAGGTCAACCATGGGCGGATCGAGAGCTGGCACCCCAACCCCGAGCCGTTCTACGACGTCGGCCCCCTGTGGGACGTTGGCGTCTACCCGCTCACGCTCGCGACGACGTTCTTCGGGCCGGTCACGCGCGTGGTCTCGGCCCATCAGACCACGGTCTACCCGCACCGCACGACCAAGGAAGGCCGCGACTTCACCATCGCCGCCCCCGAGCTCACGATCGCCATCCTGGAGATCGGCGAGATCGTGCTGCGGCTCACCACCAACTTCTTCGTGCACAGCAACAACACGCACCAGGGGCCGCGGTTCGAGGTGCACGGCGAGAAGGGCTCGGTCGTCCTCGGCAACTTCCAGAACAACGATGCCAGCGTCGAGCACGCCGACTTCGGCGAGGACCTCGTCGGTGAAGCTTGGCCCGAGAGCACGCCCGGGCCGCAGCAGTTCGGCCGGGGGCTCAATGAGGTGTGCGCGGCGTTGCAGGAACGCCGCCCGTCGCGCGTTACGGGCAAGCAGGCCGCCCACGTCGTGGACGTGCTCGACACCATCGCCGCCGTCGCCAAGTCGCACCGCCCGACCGAGGTGCAGTCGCGGTTCGAGCCGGTCGCGCCGTCGATCTGACCGGGACTCGCCGCTCGCGCCGGCCCCGTACATTGGCCGACCCGGTTGACGGTCTCGCCAACTTTGGCCGATTTTCTGGAGACTGATCGCGTGCTCAATGTCCAAGACTTCGGCGCCAAAGGCGACGGCCAGGCCGACGATACCCAGGCGATCCAGGCCGCGCTTGCCGCGGCTGAGACCGGTGAGGGCACCGTCTGGTTCCCGACCGGCACCTACCTCACGCACCCGCTACGACTGCCCAGCCACGTCACCCTGATGGGGCAGTCGGCCTGGGCGTACTCCGATCGCAACGATGTCGACCCGGACTTCGCCGGCCGCACGACGCTCGCGGCGCTTTCCGGGGACGCGAACGCCTTCCTGGATCTCGACGACCGGCGTGGGACACGCCTGCTCGGCCTGACGCTCGACGGCCGCAAGCAGGGCGAACGGATGCACGGCGTCTACACCCGCAACCGCGGCAACGAGCTGCACAACATGATCGAGGACTGTCGCATCGAGCACTTCACCGGCTCGGGGATCCGCTTCGAGAAGGCCTGGGTGCTGGGCGTGCGACGCAGCCTCATCATGTTCAACGGCGAGCACGGCATCGACCTGACCAGCGGCTACGACGGCTGGATCATCGACTGCCAGGTCACCGCCAACGGAGGCTACGGCCTGTACGCCCGCGGGCACGCCCCCGACGACATGAGCGACGAGGAGAAAAAGGCCCTCGCCTTCTTCGGCTCGGCGTCGATCAAGATCACCGCCAACCGCGTCGAGTGGAACAAGCAGGGCGGCATCTATTTCAACGGCAGCAACTCGATGCAGATCACCGGCTGCTCCATCGACCACAACTTCGGCCCGGGCATCCACCTCAAGGACTCGGTCGCCAACACCATCAGCGGCAACATGATCCGCAGCAGCGGCGTCGACAAGCAGGACGACCAGTGCAGCCAGGTCCTACTCGAGGGCTGCCACGGCACGGCGGTGACCGGCAACACGCTGTGGGGCTGGTACAACCGCACAGAGCACGACTTTACGTACCCCTATCCGTACTACGGCATCATCGCTAAGGACCTGGCTGGCTGCGTGATCGCAGATAACGCGATGTACCACGCGTCGAGCAAAGAGGGCGTCCGCGACGACGGCGGCCACAACGGCACGATCATCAAGGACAACGCCTACGTGAAACCCAACATCGCGTTTGACGACAAGGGCGGGTGGGAGTTGCTGGACGACCCGGTCGGCACGTAATCGCTCAGCCGGGCTATCGGCGAAGGCGGAGCCGGCCTCCGGCCAAGTGAGCCGCACCACCGGCCAAGCCCAGCGTGACCTCGGTCAGACGGTCGTAGTCCAGCGTGTCGGGGGTGTCGGTCGCGCGGTGGTAGTTGGCGTTGCGGAAGAAGCTCGTGTCGGTGGCCATGACGGCGCGATAGCCCTCGTCCCAGAAGGGCCCGTGATCCGACAGGCGGATCTCGTGGATCG
>JBCCZA010000152.1:0-8432 GCA_039188455.1 Planctomycetota bacterium | reverse complement strand
GCGCGGTCGCGGGCCTGGCGCTGCGCGTCGCGCGACTCGGCGAGGGCGCGATCGATCTCTTCGGGCGTGGGGATCGGGCGGCGTGGCTCGGCGACGGCCGGCGTCTGGGTGGCCGGCCGGGCGTTGGCGGTCTGCGGCGTGGTGGTTGGGGTGGCCGCGGTGACGGTCGGGTCGGTCAGCGGGTCGGCCGGCTGGGCGCGGTGGCGCACGGCGACGTAGTCGCTCACGATCACCGCGACCAGGACGATGATCGCCAGTCCGATGAGCAGTCCGACCTTGGTTTCGCGTGTCATCGAGCCTTCCCGTCGTGCCCGCGCCGGGTTGGCGGGGCGTCGTCAGCGCGTCCGGGTCGGCGGGGCGTCGTGCGTCGCCTCAACCAACTCGGCCACGCGGAGCTTGGCCGACCGAGCGCGGGGGTTGGCTCGGCATTCCTCGTCGTCGGCGGTCACGGGCTTGCGGGTGACCCGAAGCAGGCGCCCCTGTTGCGCCGCCTCGGCCCAGCGATGTTTGACCCGTCGATCCTCGAGCGAGTGGAAGCTGATGACGCCAACCCGGCCGCCCGGTTTCAGCAGACGCTCGACCTGATCCAGCAGCCGGTCTAAGGCGACCAGCTCGTCGTTCACGGCGATGCGCAGCGCCATGAACGTCCGCGTGGCAGGATCAACCCGGCCGCCCGCTCGCGGCCCGTAGGCCCGGCGCACGAGCCGAGCCAATTCCTGAGTGGTCGATATCGGCCCCTCCCGACGCGCGGCCACAATATTGCGCGCGATCCGCCGGCTCAGCCGCTCCTCGCCGAACTCATAAATCAGGTCCGCCAGCGACTTTTCATCCAGCTCGTTCACCAGTTCACCGGCCGTCGGCCCGCCACCCGTGGCGCCCGTCGCGTCCAGCCGCATGTCCAGCGGCCCGTCGGCCTGGAAGCTCAGCCCCCGCGACGCGTCGTCCATCTGGTTCGACGCAAACCCCAGGTCGGCCAGAACGACGTTCACGCCGCCGAGCCCCAGCCGGTCCCGCACCGCCTCGGTCTCGGCGAACGACGCGTGCTCGACGTGCGCCGTCGCCCCGACACGCTCGGCGATCGGCGCCAGGCGCTGCCGCGTGTACGCCGCGTTGTCCGCGTCTCGATCGAGCGCGAGCAGCACCCCGCCCGGCCCGATCCGCTCCACCAGCGCCGCCGCGTGCCCGCCGCGGCCGGCCGTGCAGTCGATGACCGCGTCCCCCGGCTTGGGGTCGAGCAGCTCGATCACCTCGTCGAGCAACACCGGCACGTGCCCCGCGTCGTCAGGCATCGCCGCAGCCTAGCCGCCGCGCCCGGTGACCTACACTCGCCGCATGCCCAAGCCCGAGATCCGCAGCACCACCATCGTCTGCGTCCGCCGGCCGGACGATCCCGCCAAGGTCGCGATCGCCGGCGACGGGCAGGTCACGATGCAGCAGACCGTCGCCAAGGCCGACGCCGTCAAGGTGCGCAAGCTCGATGGGTTCGGGGCCGAGGGGGCGGGGGTGCTGGTCGGGTTTGCCGGGTCGGCCGCGGACGCGTTTGCGCTGCTCGAGCGGTTCGAGGGCAAGCTCAAGGACTCGCCGCAGAACATCACCAAGGCCGCGGTCGAGCTGGCCAAGCTGTGGCGGACGGATAAGGCGCTGCGTCAGCTGGAGTCGCTGCTGATCGTGGCGGACCGGTCGGTGAGCCTGCTGCTGTCGGGGACGGGCGACGTGATCGAGCCGTCGGGCGGGGTGCTGGGCATCGGTTCGGGCGGCAACTTCGCCACCGCCGCCGCCCGGGCATTACTGGCTCACACCGACATGCCCGCTGTCGAGGTGGCTCGCGAGTCGCTGACGATCGCCGGCGAGCTGTGCGTCTACTCCAACACGCACATCACGGTGTTGGAGCTTTGATGTCTGTCCGTTAGCCCTGGGTTTCACCCGGGGTCACCCCGGCTAGAAGCCGGGGCTAACGGCAGAGGCTGGCCGCCCCTCGCGTCAGCCGATATATTGCCCGGCTCGCCCAACACAGCCCGTGTGGCGGAATTGGCAGACGCGCCGTCTTCAGGTGGCGGTGGCCGCAAGGCCGTGCAGGTTCGAGTCCTGCCACGGGCATTGAGTCTTTACCGAGGTCCGGCGTCTTAGTCGTTGTCTCGGAGCGTCGGCCGTTCGCCCCCCGGCCGATCGTGGGGCAGCCCCATCATCTTCTCGGCGAAGGTCAGCCGCTTGCGTCGCAGCAGTTGGACGTGTGCGGGGTACACGCCTTCGTCGCGATCGCTGGCGGTGTCGCGGTCGAGGTAGAGCGGGAACTCGCTGGCCGGGGGCTTGGCACAGTCGTAGGGCGGGCCGTAGCTGCGCATCAGGATGCGGCGCTCGCGCGTCTGCTCGGCGAGCCAGTTCGGGTCGCTGTGCCAGCGGTCCTGGTTGCAGACCCACGCCGGGCTGTAGGTGTAGAAGAGGTTCTTGCGCACGACGTCGGACTCGTTGGGGTCGACGCGGTGCCACAGCGCGTTGTGCATCAGGGTCATGGTGCCGGCCTTGCACTTGAGGATCTGTTGGCCCGGCACGTCGTCGTGCGTGTCGTAGTACGGCTGGTACTGCGTCGTGTGGCTGCCGGGCACGCAGACGAAGTTGCCCATGCGGCGCTCGGGCAGGTCGGTGAGCCAGTAGCCGAACTTGAGCTGCAGCGGCAGGACGGGGCTGAAGACCGGGTAGGGCAGGGCGCGAGCGCCGTCGGGGTGCCAGATGTTGTGCGACCCGCCACGCGGGCGGAGCATGAACTGGCTCTGCTGCAGCTTGGTCTGTTCGCCGTAGAGGTCGTACGCGTAGCCGATGTGGCGTGGGTGGTCGATGAGCTCGGCGAAGAGCGGGTCCCACTCGACGATGTTCTGCGGCGCGACGCTTAGGCCGGGCTCGACGAGGCCGCGCTCCTCGGCGTGCCGCTCGATGGTCTCGACGTAGCGGTCGACTTCTTCCGGGGTGATGGCGTCCTCGATCACGAGGAAGCCGTCTTCCATGAACTGGGCCCACTGGTCGTGGGTGAACCCCGGCGGGGCGACGCGGGCGGCGGTGGCCGGTTCGGCTACAGTCATCGGGCAGGCTCCGGGTGAGACGCAAAGACGAGACGCAGGCCGAGCGTATCGGTGGGCGAGCGTCCCGGCAAGACCGGATCACATACTTAAATCAAGGAAAACCGGCTCGCCGAGCCCCACGCCATGCACGCACAGGACACCGCGATCGGATTCGTCGGCACGGGCGTGATGGGCGCGTCGATGGCCGGGCACCTGCTCGACGCCGGCGCCGACCTGCACGTCACCACGCGCACACAGGGCAAGGCCCAGGCGCTGATCGACCGCGGCGCGACCTGGCACGGAACGCCCGGCGGCGTCGCCGAGGCGTCGACCGTGGTCTTCACCATCGTCGGCTTCCCGCCCGACGTCGAGTCCGTGTACCTCGGCGACGACGGCCTGCTCGCCCACGCCAAGCCCGACACGTACTTCGTCGACATGACCACCTCGAGCCCCGCGCTCGCCAAGGCCATCGCCGACCGCGCCGCCAAGCACGGCTGCTTCGCCCTCGACGCGCCCGTCTCCGGCGGGGACCGCGGCGCCCGCGAGGCGAAGCTATCGATCATGGTCGGCGGCGACCGCGCGGCGTTCGACCGGGTCCGCCCGCTGCTCGACATCATGGGCGCGAACATCGTCTATCAAGGCCCCGCCGGCAGCGGGCAGCACTGCAAGATGTGCAACCAGATCGCCATCGCGTCCGGGATGCTCGGCGTGTGTGAGTCGCTGGCCTACGCCGAGCGCGCCGGGCTCGACCCGCGCACCGTGCTCGAGAGCATCTCGGCCGGCGCGGCCGGCAGCTGGTCGCTGTCCCACCTCGCGCCGCGCATCCTCGACGGCGACTTCGAGCCGGGCTTCTTCGTCAAGCACTTCATCAAGGACATGACGATCGCGTCGGAGTCCGGCGACCGCATGGGCCTCGAGCTGCCCGGTCTCGCCACCGCGCTGGCGATGTACGAGAAGCTCGCGGGCAAGGGCCTGGGCGACAAGGGCACGCAGGCGCTGTTCGAGCTGTACGACGATCAGGACCTGGACGACGCGTAAGGCCGCAGCTCGTCGATCGACTTGATGCCGTTGGCCGGGGCGACGGCGCCGCTCGCCTTTCCGCCGCAGGTCAGCGTTGCTGGTGTGCCGTTGTCGGCGGCCTCGCGCTCGAGGCGATCGATCTCGTCGAACACCTCGGCCAGCTCGGCCGTGCAGTCCAGCGTGTAGCCCGCGTCGGTCAGCATCGTGTACAGCTTGCGGGCTTCTTCGCCCCGGGCGTTGAGGTAGCCGCCGAGGAACAGCGAGTTGGCCGGCTGCATCGCCATCGGCTCGAGGCTGCGCAGGTGGTGCTCGCGCCCCGCGGCGACACGCACCTCGGCGCGCGGGCACATCAGCCGAAACAGGCACAGCACCCGCAGGCAGTACCGCGGCGTCAGGTCGACCGGCCGGTTCATCAGGTTGCCCTCGAACGGCAGCAGGAAGTTCACCGGGATCGACTCGGCCGCCAGCTCACGCAGCGTCGTCGCCAGCGCCACCAGCTCGTCGCGCGTCTCGCCCATGCCGACGATCAGCCCCGAGCACAGCGCGATCCCCGCGTGCCGCGCCGCCGACAGCGTGTTCTGCCGATCGGCGTACGTGTGGGTCGTACAGATCGACGCGTAGTTCCGCGGCGACGTGTTGAGGTTGTGGTTGTACCGGTCGACGCCCGCCTCGGCGAGCACCTCGGCCTTGGCCTCGTCGAGCAGCCCCGCCGACACGCACACCTCGATGCCGACCTCCGCCTTGATCCGCTTTACCGCCTCGGCCAGCTGCTGCGTCCGACCCTTGGACGGGCCGCGTCCGGCAAACACCATGCAGTACCGATGCGCCCCCGACGCCTGCGCGGCCTTCGCCTCGTCGAGCATCTCGTCCAGCGACTTCATCGGGTACGGGTTGATGTCGGCCGACGAGGTCTTGGCTTGCGTGCAATACGCGCAGTCCTCGGGGCAGTGCCCGTTCTGCGCGTTGTTGAGGACGTGCACGCGCACGGCGTCGCCGAAGTGATGCTTGCGCACGGCGTACGCCGCGGCGAGCAGGGCCGGCAGGTCGATCGTGGCGTCGTCGCCGTCGTCGAGCAGCGATCTCGCAAGGCCCGCGTCGAGCGGTTGATCGTTCAGGGCCGACTCGGCGAGCGACGCCGCGAGCGCGAGGCTTTCGAGCGACGAAACATCGACGGCATGGGCGGTGCTCATGCGGCCGATGATAGTGAAATCGGCGCCTCGATCGGCCGTTTTCGTTATCCCGATGCGACCTATTCCCAATGGGGTAAACACGCACGGCAAACCCCCTGACACGCGGGTCGGTCTCCTCTAGCATGGCGTATCCCCAACCAAGGGATACCGACATGCAAGACGCTCAGACGACGTGGCTGGAAGACTTCCCGGCCGTCTCGTACGACCAGTGGCGGCAAGCCGTCGAGCGCGATCTCGCCGGCGCCCCGTTCGACAAACGCCTGGTCACCCACACCTACGAGGGCGTCGACCTCCAGCCGGTCTACACCGCCGAGGACTGGCCGAGCGACGGCGACCCTTCGGGATTCCCCGGGTTCCGTCCCTCCACGCGCGGCACCGACGCGCTCGGCGGCGCTGCCTGCGGCTGGGACGTCCGTCAGGAACACCTCGACCCCGACCTTGGCGCGTCTAACCGCGCGATCCACGACGACCTCGACGGCGGCGTGACCTCGCTGCAGGTCCGCCTCGACGCCGCCGCCCGCATCGGGCTCGACGCCGACCACCCCGCCGCCGCCGAGATCGCCGCCCGCGACGGCATCCCCCTCAACCACGCCGACGACTGGGACGTCCTGCTCGACGGCGTCCTGCTCGACATCGCCGGGATTGCCCTCGAGGCCGGCGCCGCCGTCATCCCCGCCACCGCCCAGCTCGTCACGCTGCTCCGCCGTCGCCACGTCCCGCTCGACAAGGCGCGCGGGGCGCTCAACGCCGACCCGCTGGCCGTTCTCGCCCGCCGCGGCGAGTACCCCGTCTCGCTCGATGTCGCCATGCGCCAGCTCGGCGACCTCGCCGTCTGGACCGACCACAACCTCCCGCGCTTCACCGCCGTCCGCGTCGGCGTCGCGCCGTACCACCACGCCGGCGCCACCGCCACGCAGGACCTCGCCTTCTCGATGGCCACCGCCGTCGCCTACCTGCGTGCCATGACCGACGCCGGCCTGTCGCCCGACGCCGCCGCCCGACAGCTCATGTTCTCCTTCGGCATCGGCACCAACCTCTTCCTCGCCGTCGCCAAGCTCCGCGCCGCCCGCCGACTCTGGGCCCAGGTCGCCGCCCACTGCGGCGTCTCCGACGACCTCGCCCGCACCGGCATGACCATGCACGTCCGCGCCTCCAAGCGCGTCCTCACCCAGCGCGACCCGTACGTCAACATGCTCCGCGGCACCGTGTGCACCTTCGCCGCCGCCGCCGCCGGCGCCCAGATCATCACCTGCGAGCCCTTCGACAAGGCGCTCGGCCTGCCCGACCCGTTCAGCCGACGCATCGCCCGCAACACCCAGGCCATCCTCGCCGAGGAGTCCCACCTCGCCCGCGTCGTCGACCCCGCCGGCGGGTCGTGGATGGTCGAGTCGCTCACCGACCAGCTGTGCACCGAGGCCTGGCCCATCTTCCAGGACATCGAGCGCCGCGGCGGCATGGCCGAGGCCCTGACCACCGGCTGGGTCGCCGAGCAGATCGACTCCGCCTTCGCGCCCCGCATGAAGAACATCGCCCGGCGCAAGGACGCGGTCACCGGCGTCAGCGAGTTCCCCAACCTCGGCGAGAAGCCCGTCGAGGCCCGCGCCGCCGACCGCCCATCGCTCATGCACGCCGCTCACGAACGCCTCCGCCACCAGCGCCACGAGTACCGCGCCGACGCCCCCGCCACGCTCGACTCCCTCGCCGCCGCCGCCTCGGTCACCACCGACCCCGGCCTGATCACCGCCCACGCCGTTGCCGCCGCCGAGGCCGGCGCCACCCTCGGCCAACTCTCCGACGCCATCTTCGCCGACCGCGACGGCCAGTTCATCGCCCCCCTCGCCCCGCACCCCTACGCCGAGCCGTTCGAGCACCTCCGCGACGCCTCCGATCGCTTCCTCGCCCTCACCGGCTTGAGGCCGCGCATCGTGCTGGTCAACCTCGGCCCCGTCGCCCACCACACCGCCCGCGCCACCTTCAGCCAGAACTTCTTCGAGGCCGGCGGCATCGAGCCCGTCCCCACGCCGCCCATCACCGGCGACGTCAACGACATCGCCAACGAGGCCGCCCAGGCCTTCTGGAACGCCCAGGCCACCATGGCCTGCCTCTGCTCCTCCGACAAGCTCTACCCCGACCTCGTCCCCGACGTCGCCCGCGCCCTCAAGGCCGCCGGCTGCGAACAGCTCGTCCTCGCCGGCACCCCCGGCGAACACGAGCAGGCCTACCGCGACGCCGGCGTCGATCGCTTCATCTTCATCAAGTGCGACGTGCTGAACACGCTCACTGAGATGCTCGAGCACGCCGGCGTCTTGCATCACTAGACAACCGCAGAGGCGCAGAGAGCGCAGAGAAAAACCAACTACACGGCACAACAAGCGCATGACATCGAGAGCCACAACACACGACGAGACGAGTTCAGAACCGAGGCGGTCCAGCCTCAGCGTCCTCTGCGCCTCCGCGGTTCAACCAAACCGAGCCCAGCCATGACCGCCATCCCCAACTTCGCCGACATCCCCTTCGCCCCCGACGACCGCGGCACCGCCACCAAGGCCGACTGGGCCGACGCCTCCTCCGCTTCGCTGGGCCGACCCGTCGACCAGGCCGACTGGCACACCCCCGAGCACATCGACGTGCCGCCGCTGCTCTCCGCGGACGACCTCGCCGGCGTCGAACACCTGCACACCATGCCCGGCATCCCGCCGTTCCTCCGCGGGCCCTACACCACCATGTACGTCATGCGGCCGTGGACCGTCCGCCAGTACGCCGGCTTCTCCACCGCCACCGAGTCCAACGCCTTCTACAAGCGCAACCTCGCCGCCGGCCAGAAGGGCCTGTCCATCGCCTTCGACCTCGCCACCCACCGCGGCTACGACTCCGACAACCCCCGCGTCTTCGGCGACGTCGGCATGGCGGGCGTCGCTATCGACTCCATCGTCGACATGCGCACCCTCTTCGACGGCATCCCCCTCGACAAGATGTCCGTCTCCATGACCATGAACGGCGCCGTCCTGCCCGTCATGGCCCTGTACATCCTCGCCGCCGAAGAGCAGGGCGTGAAGCCCGAACAGCTGTCGGGGACCATCCAGAACGACATCCTCAAGGAGTTCATGGTCCGCAACACGTACATCTACCCGCCCGAGCCGTCGATGCGGATCATCGCCGACATCTTCGC
>JBCCZA010000151.1:0-8448 GCA_039188455.1 Planctomycetota bacterium | reverse complement strand
GCTGCGGATCGCGGGGCTGATCCTGATGGCCAACGTCGGGTTCTACATGATGTTCGTGTACGTCACGACGTACCTGGCCGAGCAGGTCGGCGTGTCGATGGCGCGGGCGCTGGAGATCGACACGGTCGCGATGAGCACGCTCTTGGTGATCGTGCCGGCGTCGGCGTGGCTGAGCGACCGGATCGGGCGCAAACCGGTCTTGCTCATCGCGTCGATCGGCTGCGCGGCGCTGTCGGTCCCGCTGTTCACCGTGATCCATCACGACGACACGGTGCTGATCTTCCTCGGCCAGCTGGCGTTCGCGATCCTGCTGGGCTTCGCCTTCGGCGCCAACTCTGCGGCGATCGTCGAGCTGACCCGGGCGCGGTACCGCTGCACGGTCATCTCGGTGGCGTACAACGTGACGGTCGCGATCTTCGGCGGCACCACCCCGCTGGTCGCGGCGTGGCTGATCCGCAACACCGGCCAGGACCTCGTGCCGGCGTTCTACCTGACCCTGACCGCGCTCATCACGATGGCGGTGGTGCTGACCATGCCCGAGACGTACCGACGGGACGTGTCGGTGGCGTGATCGAGAGACTGCATTGCACCGTACGTCTGGGGACACGGCTAGCTGAAATATCCAAGCAGGCACGTCGCAACGAATATGGTCGCGAGATTTAGCAACGCGAGTTTCATGTCTTTG
The DNA here is from genome assembly GCA_039188455.1 of Planctomycetota bacterium. Taxonomy (GTDB): domain Bacteria; phylum Planctomycetota; class Phycisphaerae; order Phycisphaerales; family Phycisphaeraceae; genus JBCBUE01. The sequence continues at coordinate 7,763 of JBCCZA010000151.1, read as the reverse complement.
GCAAGGAACAGTAGGAACACCGCCAACAGGCCGATGACGATTGCGGTGGTCTTAACCCAGGCAACGGCGGACCAATATGCACCACCGGCAAATGAGCTTGAGACCACAGGCGACGGAAAGTAGATCAGCTCAATAACGACGGCGGCGATCGACGCACCCAAGGCCACAAGCATCAGAAACGCAGAGAGGTAAAAGCACCAACTACGCGAAGGGACCGGTTCAAGACTCGTTTGAATCGACTCACCGCACTCAGGACAGGCTTCTTGTTCAGTCGATCCTCTTAGGTCGTAGCCACAGACGCGGCACGCAAGCGATGCTTGGGGGTCTTGACGAGTTGGACTACCGGACGCAGCGATTGCGCCAGCTTACGACGGGTTGTCAATCGGCCGCGAGAGGTTGACGACGCGAAGGGCGGCGGTGCTGACGTGGCCGTTGGTGTCGGGGTAGGTGACGATGACGGTGTTGTTGTCGCGGAGGAAGTTGTAGGGGACGGGGATTTCGAGGAGGCCGAAGAAGCGTTGGCGGTCGGCCTGGGTGTCGTCGCCGCGGAGGTTGTCGGGCAGGCGGAGCGGTCGGCCGTTGAGTCGGACGGAGGCGGGGACCGGGCTGTGGCCGTGGTCGCGGCCGACGCCGAGGCGGAGGGTGGCTTGGCCGTGCTCGCCGAGCTCGACGTTGGGGATGTCGAAGCGGATGGGCTGGCGCTTCTCGATCGGCTGGAGATAGTCGGTGGCGAAGTACTTGGCCTCCGAGGCGGACTGGCGGGGCGTGATCGGGCGCGGGTAGTCGATCGCGAAGATCGCGGTGCCGAGCGCGGGCAGCGTGTACGTCTCGGGGACACGGCGGAGCTCGGTCTCGACTAGGCGGGGTTCGCCCTGCGGGTAGTCCATCAGCCGGACGCGGGCGCCCGTGGGCAGGGGGAAGTTGGGCGCGACGAGGTGGGGCTGAATGTCGTGCGGGTGGTCGTCGAGGTTGTTGAGGATGAGGTAGAGGCGTTGGCCGTCGGCGTAGGCCTGAGCCTGGATGTCGGGGTTGGAGCTGGTCGTGTAGACGCGGGTGCCGTCGACCTCCGACCAGAGCTCGAAGAACTTGATGACCTCGGTCCAGACCCACGGACCCTCGTTGTCGTCGGAGAGGTCGGCGTCGCCTTCGTTCGCGCGGCGCATCATGCGCCAGGAGTACGGCCATTCTGCCGAGCGTCGGCCCCACTCGGCCTTGGGCATGGCGAACAGCGCGGCCTTGAGCACCTGGTCCGGCCGCTCCATGAACTGCATGACCATCGCGTTGCCGGCTTTGAGGATGTTGCCGTCGATCTCCGGCTCCCACGGCTGGTTGAACCAGTCGTGCATCTGCGAGCCGTACTCGGAGATGAGGTAGGGCTTGCGGTGGCCGAGCTTGAGCTCGGAGTACTGGTCGATCATGTCGAACGTGGCTTCGATGTTGCTGCCGCGACGGAGCCGGACCTTGCCCCGGCTGATGCCGGGGAAGTCGTAGAGGTGGATGCTGAAGAAGTCCATGTTGTCGCCGGCGATGTCGACGAAGGACTTGAAGCGCTCGTGCCACCGGCCGAAGTCGTCGCGCTCGAAGAGCGGGAAGGCCATGGTGAAACCGCCGACGAGGACGTCGTCGTTGTACTGGCGGATCAGGTCGGCGACGGTGTTGTGGTACTCAAACACTTTGGCGGGCGGGGTGTCGCCGTGGGTGGAGAGCTCGTAGAGCGGCTCGTTGACGACCTCGATGTATCGGGGCTTGGGGCGGGTGACCGGGCCGTACATCGCTTGGAGGTAGCGGCCCATGAACTCGCCGCTGGCGGTGCGGAAGGGCTCGTCGGGGGTGTCGGTGGCGGAGAGGGTCCAGCCGGCCTTGGTCGGCTTCTCGCCGGGCCAGAAGGGGTGGAGTTGGGCGGCGACGATGACCTCTTGGCCCTTGGCGAGGCGGTGGGTGTCGCTGTAGCCGGCGAAGTCTTGGCGGCGCTCGGCGGCGAGTTCGGCGATGTAGGCGGGGTCGACGTAGCCGGGGCGGTCGGGGTCCTCGCGGGCGTCGCGGAGGGCGCCGCTGATCCAGCCGGTCTCGCGGCCGAAGTGAGCATTGAGGTCGTTGACGAAGTAGTCGAGCTTGTCGGATTCGCTGCGCCACTCGGGCTCGTACGGGTCGCCGTGGACGCTGAGGAAGACGGAGCGGTCGAACTCGCTGACGCCGCCGACGTCGTGGCGGATGTCGAGCTGGACGTCGACCTGGACGGGCTTGTCGGCGAAGGCGGGTGCAACGAGCAGGGCCAGGGCGGCCGGGAGGCAGCGGGGCAGGGCGAGGCGACGGGTGAGCGGGAAGCGGTGCATGTGAGGCTCGACGATGGCGGCGGATTGAGGCGGAGAGGCGAGAATTGTTAACAATGTAGCCGGCCAGGGGATACGTTGGAAGCCTGTTTTGGCGACGCCACGGGGCGGGTGCGGGCGGAGCGATTGCGGCGGGTTGCGCGTTGGATTCGGGCCGCGGGGACGCTAGGGTGTGAGGTGTGGGGGCCTGCTGGAAGCTAAGGGCCGTGCATGACGCAGTGGATCGGGGTGCTGGATGACCTGGGCCGACGCGCACGGCGGCTGCTGATCGCGCTGCGGGTGGTGCAATGGCTGGCGGTGCTGGTGGGGCTGGCGCTGTTGCTGGGGGTGTCGGATCGGCTGTTGCTGCTGCCGGGTTGGCTGCGTCTGGCGATCGGGGTGTTGGTGGTGGCGGGGGCGGTGGTGTGGCTGGCGACGCGGTTGCGCCGGGCGGCTGGGCTGCGGTTGAGTCGCGGGGAGCTGGCGCTGCGGATTGAGCGGCTGTACCCGCGGACGCGGGGGTGGCTGGCGTCGGCGGTGGAGCTGGCGGGGGCGGAGTCGGGGGGCGTGTCGGCGCGGCTGCGGGGGCGGCTGGCCGAGCGGGCAGAGGCGATGGCGGGGGAGGTGCGTGCGGGGCGGGTGCTGAAGGGACGGGGGCTGAGGCGGTACGGGCTGGGGCTGGTGGCGGGGCTGGCGGTGGTGGTGCTGGTGGGCGGGGTCGCGCCGGCGACGCTATCGACGGCGGCTCAGCGGTGGGTGGCGCCGCTGGGGGACGCGGCGTGGCCGCGGGCGCAGCAGATCGAGGACGCGACGGAGGGGCGAGTGTGGGCGTCGGACGCGGCGGTGCTGTTGCGGGCGCGGGTGGTGCGTGGGGATCGGTCGAGCCTGCGAGTGACGGCGTCGTTCGGGGAGCAGGGCGGCGGGGCGAGCGGGCGGGACTGGTCGACGGTGGGGCTGTCGCGGCAGGGCGTGGCGCGTGAGGAGGGCGTGTCGGCGGGGGTCTATGAAGGGCTGATCGAGGTGCCGGCTTGGGTGGAGCGGCGGCTGGCGGCGGCGCCGGGCGGGGTGGTCGAGATGCGTTACGCGCTGGCGGGCGGGGACCACGGCGTGGATGGCGGGGTAGCACGGATCGCGACGCGGCCGGAGGTGGCGGCGATGCGGCTGACGATCGAGCCGCCGGCGTACGCGGCGGGGTGGGTCGAGCCGAGAGTGATCGACTGGGCGGCAGAAGACGGCGACCTGGGCGGGCTGACAGCCGAGGCGTTAGAGGGGGCGACGGTGTCGGTGGAGCTGACGTCGAGCAAGCCGCTGACGGGCGAGGCATGGGCGAGGGTGGTCGGGCCGGCGTTTGGCTGGCTGTCGGCCGATGAGTCGGCGGCGGGTGAGCGGGCGAGCGCGTGGCGGGGATCGGGTGTGCTGGCTGAGCGAGTCAGCGGGCGGGTGGTGTTGGAGGACGCGTACGGGCTGCGGAGCAACGACGCGGTGTCCGTGTCGATCGGGGCGGTGGCGGATCGGGAGCCGACGGCGTCGGTGATCGAGCCGGCGGCGGACGTGACGGTGCTGTCCGGGGCGGTGTTACCGCTGGTCGGCGTGGGCCGCGACGACGTGGGGCTGGCGTGGGTGGAGCTGCGGGCGTCGATCCCTGGGGTGGCTGAGTCGGGGTCGGACGAGACGGCCGAGGAGCGGGTGATCGCCCGGTCGACCGAGGCATCGGCGCGGGTCGAGTGCCGGGCGGAGCTGGACCTAGCCACTTATGAGCTGGGGCCGGGGAGCACGATCGAGCTGGTGACGGTGGCGCAGGACATCTACGCCCTGGGCGGGCAGACGCACGCGCCCGTGCGGTCGACGCCGCGGCGGCTGCGGGTGATCGACTCGGCGGCGATGGCCGGTGAGATCCAGGCGGAGCTGGGGGCGGTGCGTCGGCGAGCGATGCGGGTCGAGGCGGGGCAGCGTCGGCTGTCGGCCGAGTCGGCGGACGCCGCGGAGCAGGCGCGCGTCGGCGACCGCGTGGCGTCGGAGGCGGGCGTGGTCGACCGGCTGGCCGAGCGGGTGGCGATGAACCGGCTGGACGCGCCGGCGCTCAGCGAGGTCCTGCAAGCCTCGGGCGAGCTGCTCGAGCAGGCCGAGGCGGCGGCGAACGACGCGGCCGAGGCGCTGGGCGAAGCGCGTCAGGCGGAAGCAACGGGCGACGAGCAGGGCGCAGCGGAGGCCGAGCAACGCGCGGCCGAGGGTCAGGCGGCGGCGACCGAGGCGTTAGCTGAGCTCGGCCGGCTGCTGGACATGTCCGGGGACGCGGTGACGCTTCGGCTGGGGCTGCGGGCGTTGGCCGAGCGGCAGGCGGCGCTCGAGCGCGAGGCGCGGCGGCTGATCGCCGAGACGCTCGGCCGAGACATGGCCGACCTCGACGAGGCGACGCGCCAGCAGCTCGACGACCTGGCCGACCGGCAGGGCCAGCTCGCCGAGGAGGCGGAGCAGCTCACGCGGCAGATGCAGTCGACCGCGGCGGCGCTCGAGGAGGACGGCGGCGATGACGGGGCGTTGGCGTCGGCGATGGTGCTGCGCGAAGCGGCGGAGATCTCGCTTCGGCAGGGGCTGACCGAGCAGATGAGCGAGGCGTCGAGCCAGGCGTCGCAGGGGCAGGTGTCGCGGGCGGCCGGGTCGCAGGCGTCGGCGAGCGCGACGATGGATCGGATGATGGAGGCGATGGAGCAGCGCGAGCGTCGCCAGCAGGAGCTACTGGAGCGGCGGCTGGCCGAGCTGAGCGAGACGCTGCGGGCGTTGATCGAGCGGCAGGTCGAGCACCTCGGCCGGGTCGAGGCGGCGGTGGAAGCGGCGGTCGCGGCGGCAGCGTGGCGGGGGCTGGCCGAGGGGCAGTCGGGCATTCGCGTGGCGACGATGTCGGCCGAGCAGACGGCACGCGGCGCGGAAGCCGCCGAGGCAGCGGTCGCGTCCATCGTCGAGGCGATCGATCGGCAGGGCGACGCGGTCCAGGCATTACGCGAGTCCGACGGCAGGGCGGCGGCCCCCGAGGAAGCCGAGGCCGAGGCCGCCTTGCGTGCCGCGTTGGCCGCGGTTGAGGCGTTGGCCGAGGAGAACGAGCAGGCCGAGGCCCAGCGGCAACGCGACGAGCTGCGTCGGCAGTACGAGGCGTTGGCCGAGCGGCAGGGGGAATTGATCGAGCAGACCGAGGCCCAGGCCGAGGCGTTGGTCGGGCGGGCGGCCCGGCGGGCGCGGGCGGCGGTGATCGCGCTGTCGGGCGATCAGGGCGAGCTGAGCGACGAGGTCGTCACACTGGGCAAGGCGTCCGCCGAGGAGTCGGCCGTGTTCGCGGCGCTGCACGACTGGGTCGAGGGAGCGATGGACACGGCCGAGAACGTGCTGCGCCGTGGCCGGGTCGACTCGACCGTGCGGCTGTCGCAGCGCGATGCGCAGGACGGCCTGCTCGCGCTGGCCGAGGCGCTGGCCGATCCGCCGAACGACGAGCCGTTTGAGGGACAGCGATCGGACGGCGGCGGCGGTGACTCCGGCGGCGGGGGTGAGCCGCAGCTGATCCCACCGATCGCCGAGCTGCGTGCGATGCGCGCGACGCAGGCCGCGCTGCTGGCTCAGACACGCGTCGCGGCCGAGGGCGATGGCGCGACCGAGGATCGGCTGATGGCCCTGTCAACGCTCCAGCGCCGGCTCAGCGAGCTCGGCCGCGACCTGGCCGAGGAGATGAGCCGACCCGCCGGCGGTCCACCACCACCCGAAACAATCATGCCCGAAGACCTCACCCCCGAAGACGCGACGAGCGACGAGCCGATCGAACCCGAGGAGCCCACGCGATGACCCCCCGACACGCGTTGCTCACCCTGACGTTCGCCGCCGCCGCCATGCTGGGCTCGGGCGCGTTCGCCCAGTCGAGCGACAGCGCCCCCAGCCTCGATGAGCTACTCGGCCTGCCGAGCGACACCGATCGCCCCGCGTCGAGCGATCCCGGCTCCGGCCCCGCCACCACCGACGCCGAGGGCGACGCTGACGCCGACGCCGCCCCATCGATGACGGAAGATCCCGCGACCGCCGTCGAGCTCGACCCCAAGGTCGCCCGTGAGCTCCGCGGCGAGACGATGCGAGACAACCCGTTCGAGTCGTCGCTGATCGACATGACCGAGGCCGCCGACCGCCTCGGCCGCGAGCAGGACCCCGGCCTCACCACGCAGCGGCTGATGCAGGAAGCCATCGACAAGCTCGACCGCGTCATCGCGGCCGCCCAGCAGCAGCAGGGCGGCGGCGGCGAGTCCAGCGAGTCGTCCGACCAGCGCGACGCCGACGCGGGCAGCCAGCAGCTCGCCCGGCAGGGCGCCTCGGGCCAACGCCAGGGCGCGGCGAGCGGCCAGCAGACCAACAACGCCTCGGGCGAGAACTCGGGCGACGCCTCGCCCGGCGCCGTTGCCGAGGGCTCCGTCGCCAACGACCCGATCGCCGAAGCCCGCCGCGAGTGGGGCAACCTTCCCCCGCGCGTGCGGCGCGAGCTCTCCGAGGGCGTCAACGAGCGCATCAGCCCGCTCTACCGCGGCCTGACCGAGCAATACTTCGAGGCACTCAGCGAGGAACGATGAGACAACCCCGACTCAACCTGACCGCCGGTCTGCTCGGGCTGACCCTCGCCGCCACCGCCCCAACAGGCGTCGCGTCGGCCGACGGCTCGCTCGGCGCCACCGCCGCGAACTTCACCGAGATCACCCCCGCCAGCCGCGAGTCGGTCGAGCGCGGCCTCGCGCTGCTCGCCACCCTCCAGGCCGACGACGGCAGCTACGGCAGCGAGCGCTACGGCCGGCACGTCGGCATCACCGCCATCGCCGCCATGGCCTTCATGGCCGACGGCCACCTGCCCGACCGCGGCGAGTACGGCCCCAACGTCCGACGCGCCGTCGACTTCGTCATCTCCTCGGCCACCGAGTCCGGCCTGCTCGCCGCCGACACCTCGCACGGCCCCATGTACGGCCACGGCTTCGCCACCCTCATGCTCGGCGAGGCCTACGGCATGACCGGCGACCCCCGCCTCCGCGAGACGCTCCTCCGCGCCGTCCGCCTCATCGTCAACACCCAGAACCACGAGGGCGGCTGGCGCTACCACCCCGTCCCGTTCCAGGCCGACATCTCCGTCACCATCTGCCAGGTCATGGCCCTGCGCTCGGCGCGCAACGCCGGGCTCAGCGTGCCCAAAGCCACCATCGATCGCGCCGTCGCCTACGTCCGTCAGTGCCAGAACCCCGGCGACGGCGGGTTCCGCTACATGCTCTCGGCCGGCGGCTCGGCCTTCCCGCGCTCGGCCGCGGGCGTCGCCACCCTCTACTACGCCGGCGTCTACGACGACGAGGCCATCGACCTCGGCCTCGAGTACCTCACCCGCTCGGGCGAGGGCGTCGTCTTCCGCGGCGGCGGGCACTACTACTACGGCCACTATTACGCCGC
>JBCCZA010000150.1:0-8469 GCA_039188455.1 Planctomycetota bacterium | reverse complement strand
CTCGATCTCCGCCCGCGTCAGCGAGCTGGCCAGGTCGTCGACGTCGTGGCTGCGCCGCACGCCGTGCGTGTCGCTCACGAGCATCAGCTTCTCGGCCTTGACCGCCGCGGCAACCTCGCCGGCCACCGAGTCGGCGTTGATGTTCAGCTTGCCCCCGCCCGCGACGTCCCGCGAGATCGGCGCGATCACCGGGATGATCCGCTGGTCGGTCAACGCCGCCAGCAGCTCGCCGTTGATCGCCTCGACCTCGCCGACCATGCCGACGTCGACCCGCCGGCCGTCCTCCTCCTCGAGCATCAGCCGCTTGCCGAAGACGACGCACGACCGCAACGAGTGCAGCCCCATGGCCCGCTGCCCCTGCGCGTCGATCGCCGAGACGATCCCCGCGTTGATGTCCTGCACCAGCACGGTCTCGGCGATCTGCAGCGTCCGCTCGTCGGTGTACCGCCGGCCCTGCACGAAATGCGCCTCGATCCCCGCCTCGGCCATCGCCGCGGTGATCCCCTTGCCGCCGCCGTGCACGATCACCGGCCGAACCCCCACGCTCGCCATAAAGCACACGTCCCCGATCACCGCGGCCAGCTGGTCCGGCTCGTCCATGATCGACCCGCCGACCTTCACGACGATCGTTCTTCCCTCGAACTCGCGGATCCACGACCCCGCCTCGACGAGCACCCGCGCCTTGGCGACTGCGTCGTGGTCGATCTGGGTCGTGGTGGTCATGGCAACGGCTCCGGGGAATCCGGCACTGTAACCGCTTGCTGATTTGGCGGTGTGGCCGTTTGGTGAGCGGGATCAACGACCAGCCACGCGCCCAATCGCCGCAAGCCCACCCACCCGCCGATCCACCGATCCACCGCCCTGCCCGTATCCTCCCCGCATGCCCCCGGCCGCCTGGCTCGCTCTCTACTCCGTCCTCATCCTCGCCGTCTCCCTGCTCGGAGGCCTGCTGCCCGCCCTGATGGCCGTGACGCACAAGCGGCTGCAGCTGCTGGGCTCGGTCATCGCCGGGTTCATCATCGGCACCGCCCTGCTGCACATGCTGCCCCACGCCGCGATGGACCTCTCGCCGCTGGCGCTCGGGGCCTGGACGCTGGCCGGGCTGCTCACCATGTACCTGGTCGAGCGGTTCTTCACCTTCCACCACCACGAGCTCGCCGAGTCCGCCGCCGACCCCGGCCACGAACACACCCACGCCTTCGACCACGGCGATCTCGAAACGCAAAACGCGAATCTCGAAACGACAGGCTCGGCCCCCGACACCCCGCAGACTCAACGCGGCATCGCCTGGCTCGGTGTCGCCATCGGCCTGACCCTGCACTCCCTGCTGGCCGGCATCGCGCTGGCCGCCGCCATCGCCGCCGAGCCCGGCGCCATCCCCGGCCTGGCCGTGTTCCTCATCATCGCCCTGCACAAGCCCCTCGACTCGCTCACCCTCATCGGCCTCATGCGCCACGGCAAGGCCTCCCGCCGTGCCATGCACCTGGCCAACGCCGCCTTCGCCCTGGTCGTGCCCCTCGGCGCCATCGGCTTCTACGCCCTCGCCAGCCTCACCACCGGCGGTATCCAGGCCGACGCCGCCCCGGCCCTGGCCTTCGCCGCCGGCGTGTTCCTCTGCATCGCCCTCTCCGACCTGTTGCCCGAGCTGCACTTCCACGCCCACGACCGCGTCAAGCTCTCCGCCGCCCTGCTCCTCGGCGTCGCCCTCGCCACCGCCGTCGCCCTGGCCGAACACGCCACCCACGCCGGGCACGACCACGGCGGACACGGCGATCACAGCGGCCACAACCACGCAAACCACGCCGACGACCACCACGGCCACGCGCACTAAGCGTTTACTTCAGGTCCACCCCTAAGCGTTCGGCGGCGATTTCCGCGGACTTCACAAAGAACTTCTTGGGATCGGCCCAATCATCCGAGTCACCGTAATTGGCATGGCCCGACTCGGTGAGCAAGCCCAAGTAGTGGGAACCTCCGCCCATGGTCTCGGCCATCGAGTTCACTTCTGAGGTCACAACCAGACAAGGTGCCTGCGTTTGATTGTCAAAAGCTACCGACATGAATTGATACTTAACTGCCCCGAGGGATTCGATCTGATCAAATAGCACAAGCGTGTGCCCCGGTCCGAGCTTCAGACCGCCGACACGATTTGCGCCGCCAATTGCCGGCATCCAAGACATCCCGGCACTGTATGTAATCGCGTCCGGAGGCTTTTCGCCTAACCGCACCTGGCATACACTGCGGGGCTCGATGCCCCCCGCCGCCCCCACCGAATCCGCCGCAGACCACGACGTGCAGACCGTCGCATTTGTCTCGCTGGGCTGCCCGAAGAACCTCGTCGACAGCGAGAAAATGCTCGGGCTGCTGGCCGAGGACGGGATCACGCCGGTCGACGCGGACGCCATCGAGGCCGGCGAGGCCGACGCGGTGGTGATCAACACCTGCGGGTTCCTCGAGGCGAGCAAGGCCGAGTCGGTCGAGGAGGTCCGCCGGGCGGTCGAGGCCAAGCAGGCCGGGCTGACCAAGCGGGTCGTCGTCGCCGGCTGCCTCGTGCAACGGCACCGCGCCCGGCTGCTGGAGTGGGTCCCCGAGATCGACGCCATGATCGGCGTCTACGACCGCGACCGCATCGTCCCGGCGGTGCGCCCCCCGCAACAGGACAAGCCGATCGGCAGCGACGTCGCCGTCGAGCTGCCGGTCTACTCCTCCATCGCGGCCTCGGCCCGGCTGGCCAAGCGGGCCCGGGAGATCGACGACGCCGAGCACCGCGGCTATTTCGAGTCCGACGCCGCTCGCCTCCGCCTCACGCCCCGCCACTACGCCTATCTGCGGATGAGCGAGGGCTGCAACCAGAACTGTGCCTTCTGCACCATCCCCTCGATCCGTGGGGCCATGCGCTCCAAGCCGATCGACGCCATCACCGCCGAGCTGCGCGAGCTGATGTCCGACGGCGCGTTCGAGATCAACCTCATCGGCCAGGACACCACCTCATACGGCCAGGACATCGGCTACGGCGGCGGGCTGGCCGGGCTGCTCGAGTCCCTGCACGACACGGCCACCGAGTTCGGCGGCGGCTGGCTGCGGCTCATGTACGCCTACCCCTCGCGGTTCACCGACGAGATGATCGACGCCATCGCCCGGCTGCGCCACGTCGTCCCGTACATCGACATGCCGCTGCAGCACATCGCCGACCCCGTGCTCGATGGCATGCGTCGCAAGACCTCCGCCGACCTCATCCGCCGGCTGCTCGACAAGCTGCACGACCGCGTGCCCGGCATGGCGATCCGCACGACCTTCATCTCGGGCTTCCCCGGCGAAACCCAGGCCGACCACGATGAGCTCGTCCGCTTCGTCGAGGAGCAAGAGTTCGAGGCCATGGGCGTCTTCCCGTACTCGCCCGAGCCCGGCACGCCCGCCGGCCGAATGCACGGCCAGGCCGGCATGGCCGTGCCCGAGGACGTCATCGCCGACCGCATCGACGAGCTCATGCTCGCCCAGCAGCAGGTCGTCTTCGACCGCAACGCCGACATGGCCGAGACCGGCGCCGAGTTCGACGTCCTCATCGACGGCGAAGCCGAGGTCGCCCTGTCCGGCGAGGACGGCGACGAGCCGACGCACGAGACGGTCTATGCCGGCAGAACCTACCGCCAGGCCCCGGACATCGACGCGACGACCTACGTCCGCTCGATGAACGCCCTCTCGCCGGGCGAGCTGGTCCGCTGCCGGGTGACGGCCTGGGCGGACTACGACTTGGTGGCTCAGCCGGTGGACGAGCTGGACCGCCGAATCAGCCTGCCGATGGCGTGAGCGGGCGTCCGGGTGGCGGTGAGGGTCGGGGCGGGTCGCCCGACGTCCGATAACGCCGTTTGTGCGTTTCAGAGGCGATTGCGTTTGGCATTATCCAGCCCGGTGCTAGGTTTGTCCGGAGGCATGAGCAGCACGTTTGACGATCTCGGTATGCAGGTCGGCCGACAGGGCCTGACCTGGCGGCAGCGGGCCCGATTGGCTCAGCTGCGGGCCCAGCGGCTCGCCGGCCCGGCCGCGCCGCCCGAGCCTGAGGTCGAAGAGTCCGCCTCGGCGGGTCGTCTGAGGCTCGTGAGAGACCCTGAGACCGACGCCCCGGGCGCCTTGCCGGACCGCGAAGCCCGCCGGGCGGCCGTGCGCAACGCCGCCGCGACCCGCCGAGCCGTGGCCCGGATGGCCGAGGGCAAGGCGCTGGTGCGGGGGGAATCGCTGAGGCCAGACGACCCGCGGTGGGTCGTGGCGCTGCGGGCGGCTCACGCGTTGGACCACGCGACGATCGTCCCCGAGCAGCGGGGCAAGCTGGTCAGGCTCGGCCGATCGCTCGGACTCAGCCCGTTCGACGTCAACCTGATCGTGGCGATCGTGCAGGACCAGGCGCGGCGGGGCACGCTGCCGGAGTACTGCGCTTCGGCCGGCGCCGAGCAGCTGGCGATGATCCCGCTGCCCAAGCGCGTCACGTGGCGCGACTGGCTGCGACCGCCGCGACTGGTCAACACGCTGATCGCGATCGGCTCACTGCTCGGGCTTCAGGTCTTGCTGATCTGGTGGCTCGTCGGCGACGGCTGAGGGGGGCTCGGGCGGCTTGCGCAGCTTGAGCATCTGCATGATCGTCAGCCCGATGATCTTGAGGTCCATCGCGAACGAAACGTTCTCGACGTACTCGAGGTCGTAGCGGACCCACTCCTGGAAGTCGATGTCCTTCTCGCGGGTGCGCATGACCTGCCAGAGGCCGGTGATGCCGGGACGGACCGAGAGGCGGGCGTCGCGCCAGGCGGGGGCGAACTGATTTTCCTTGTACGGGCTGGGGCGGGGGCCGACGATGGACATGTGGCCTGCGAGGACGTTGAAGAACTGGGGCAGCTCGTCGAGCTGGGTCTTGCGGATGAAGCGGCCGACGCGGGTGTGACGGGGGTCGTTTTCGATGAAGAACTGCGGGCCGTCGACCTGGTTCTCCTCCATGAGTCGGCGCTTGATCTCCTCGGCGTCCTTGCGCATCGAGCGGAACTTGAGGCAGGGGAACTCGCGGCCGCCGCGCGTCTCTCGGGGGTGGGCGAAGAAGAACGGCCGGCCGTCCTCGAGCCAGATCGCGAGCATCACCAGGGGGTAGACCGGCGCGGTCGCGAGGATGGCCGCGGAGGCGAACGCGAGGTCGAACGTGCGCTTCCCGAGCCGGCTGACACCCGACTGGCGGCGTGGCCTGAAGTTCCGCACGCCCAGCGTGACCGGGCTCATCGCCCCCCAGTCCAGCGCCTCGACCGCCGGCCGCGACGCCTCGGCATCCCATAAGACCGACGGCCCCACGACGCTCGACTCCCCCGACAGCTCACGCCCGGCCCCGACCCACACCGGCCCGACCAGCCGCATGCCCGCGTCCGACACGGTCGCGTCGGGCGCGACCCACACCTCGTCGTTGCCTTCCAACGGCTTCGCCGACGGGATCGACACGTCCGGCCGAGACCATCGCCGCACCAGCTCGCGCACCAGCCGGGCCCGCTCGTCGGCGTTATCGCGCGCAAACACCGAGCCCGACAGCGACATCGTGGCCCGCTCGTTGAGCGGAGCCTGGCCCCGAAGCCAACGCCACGCCTCCCCGGAGGTCGGCTCGTCCATCACCCGCCACGCCCGCGCAAGCTCGGCGTCGGTCGTGAGCGCGGCCCGCATCACGCGCCACCCGCGATCCCGGCCGTAATCACGCTCGAAATGGCGAAACCGCCCGGACGCATCGGCGATCACCCGCTCGCGATAGGCGTGCTCCTCGCGGTCGTGCACCCGGACCAGCAGCAGCCGCGGCTTGAGCCACTGCATCGTGTCCAGCACCGTCTCCAGCCCGAACACGGGCAGGCCCCAACGGTCGATCAGCAGGTACAGCTCGGCCGACGCCTCGATCAGCACCGGCTCGCCCCGCCGCACCACCTGCACGCCCCGCGCCGCCCAGAACCGCTCGAGCAGCCCCTCGGCGTCCAGCCCCCAGATCGTCGGCTCGACGGGCGAGTCCGAGCCATACCCGGGACGCATCGCCCCATCCACCCGGCTCGACGGGCGCTCGCTCGTGCCTTGCACCTCGGCGATCACGCGGCGTCCTCCACGGCCCGCGACCGACCACCCGTCCCGCAGACGCGGTCGACGATCGCCGTCTTCGCCGGAACCGTCGCCCCGCCCGCCACGACCGACCGCACGATCGCCGCCCCACGCCCAACCGTTGCGCCGCGCAGCACCACCGAGTCGTGGATGACGGCGGTGTCGTCGACGGTGGCCCCGTTCTCGACCAGCCCGAAGGTCGACCGCCAGTCCTCCCGCCACGGCCCCCAGCTCCCTCGGTCGCCGCGGCGGCGCCCCGTGAACGCCCGCAGCGCATTGACGTAGGACGGCAGCGTGCGGATCGATCCCCCGCCAACACCCGCCATCCTCACGACCTGCACGTTGTAGACCGAGGCGACCTGCGGCAGGGCCTGCTCCTTGAGGTCGACAAAGCCCACCGGCTTGATCCCCCGAAACGCCCCGCACCGCAGCCGAAGCAGCCCGCCCGGCTCGCCGGTCTCAGACGCCAGAATCGCCACGTCGGCGTCGATCGACTCCAGCCGGTCCACCATCGCCACCAGACGCTCGATCGGCAGGGCCGAGCCGTTGATCATCAGCAGCTCGTCGTCGTCCTCATACTCGCGAGCCAGGTCGCTGATCAGCCCGCCCGTGCCGCGATAGTCATAGGGGTCCTCCTCGAGACGCATCTGCAGCGGCGGCTCGCTGCCGCGGAGCGTCGGCTTGAGCCCGCCACGATCGACCATGACCCGCACGCTCAGCGACGTCAGGCTGCGGGATAGCGCGACGTCGACCAACTCGTGCTGCCAATAATCCAGGATCGTCTCGTCGGGCGTGACCGGCAGATCGATCACCGGTCGGCCCGTCGCGCCGCAGAGCCGGGATCGCCGCGTGGACCCCGCCAGCAACACCGCCGCCCGCAACCGCGAACGATCGCGAGCGACCCCGCCCACGCCGCTCGCCGAAGTCGGCGCAGACGGAGCCCCCGCCGCCTCCCCATCGCCCTGCCCAGGGTCGTTCACCGGTTCGCTCTCCACTCCACCGTCATCGGCCAAGCCGCGGTCTTTCGTCAAGCAGTCTAACCTCGGCCGGCTGGCTTCTCGGCAAGAACCGGGTGATTATGGGCGATAACCTCTCGCGGACCCGACCCTCGCCAGCCCCCACGGAGACCCACCGCGCATGCTCGCCCTCCTCGCTCAAGCCGCCCCCACCGCGACCGGCGGCGCCGCCGGTTCCCAGGCCATGCTGATCGGGGCCGTCGTCCTGCTCGGCGGGGCCGTGCTGCTGTTCATCCTCGAGGTGTTCGTGCCCTCCGGCGGCGTGATCGGCGTGCTGTCGGCGATCTGCCTGGTGGGCGGCATCATCTGCATGTTCGGCGTCGACACCACGGCCGGGCTGGTCACCTCGATCGTCGCGATCCTGGCCGTCCCGCCGGCGATCATCGCGGCCATGAAGATCTTCCCCAACACGCCCGTCGGACACTGGCTCACGCTCCGCCAAACCCTGCCCGACGCCGAGATCACCAACCCCGACAACCACTCGGCCGACGTATCGGTGGGCGACACGGGCGTGGCGCTGACCGACCTGCGGCCGGTGGGCGCGTGCCGGATCAACGGCCACCGCGTCGAGTGCATCGCCGTGGGGCCGGCCATCGAGCCGGGGCAGAAGATCAGCGTGGTCGTCGCCGAGGGGTTCGAGACCCGCGTGCGTGGGGTCGATTGACCCCTCGCGGCCGTTGATCAGACCGGGGCCTTACGCCAGCCGCCGCGCGGGCCGCGGAAGCCGTTGGAGACCGCGTCGCCCTCGCGCTTGAGCTTGCTCAAGGCCGACCGCACGGCGTCCTTGCTCAGGCCCGTGTCGCCGGCGATGTCCTCGATGGTCTTGCAGCGGGCGTCCGACGTGGACGCCGGCGGTAACGCCTTGCGCACCGTCACGGCCAGCCGCTCGATCTCGGCGGGGCTCGTGCGACGGCGCTTGCCGCCGGCGGCCTTGTCGGCCGGGGCCGTCGCGCCGCCGGTCGCCGCGGGCGCCGCCTTGGGCTTCTTCACCTCAACCGGCACGCCCAACTCGTTGCAGATCGTCACGACCGCGATCGCCGCGTCCCGCAGGCGAGACTTGCGGTCGTCGCTCGGGTCGTACGCCAGCGTCTGCGTCGCCCGCTCCAGTTCGGCCCGGGCCGGCGAGTCTTCCGCCATCCCCGAGAGCAGCGACTCGATCTTGGCGATCTCGGCCTCGGCCTGCAGCGCCTTGTCCGACTTCTGAGACGAAAACTTTTCGACATTCTCGCTCATTGCGGGGCGGAGCAAATCGACAAGCCGCTCTTTGGTCATCAGGTCATTCGCCATTGATTTCATTCCGTTAAGAGAAGGGGTGCGAGACCGAAATCTCGCGAATACAAGCGTGAAAACG
>JBCCZA010000149.1:0-8484 GCA_039188455.1 Planctomycetota bacterium | reverse complement strand
CGCCCCGTGAGCGGCTCGTCCCCCATCGGCAGGGCACGTACGAGCACGCGAGACCGGGGAATACCGCCGGACGGGACGCCCCCCGCGCAAGTCGCGGGCCGGGCGGCCGACGAACGACGATCGCGACCCTGCCCCAGCGATCGACGGACGCGTGAGCTGCAGAGGCCGCGCCGCCCCTCCCCCCGGCGTAGCGCGTGACAAGTGTGCAACCGCTGTGGAACGTCGGCGAAGCAGCGCGAGCGTCACGCGAGGCTCGTTGACAGTTAAGTGGCCAGTGGTGGAGCGCAGCGAAGTCGCGGGTTTAGCCGGCGAGATTTCTCGCCGGTGACGTGACCGACCGTCGCGCGTCCAACCGGCGAGTGAGCTCGCCGGCTAAACGGGTGAAGGAACCACGGCGGCGCACGACATGTCTTTCAGCGACGCGTAGCGTCGCAGCTAAGGGCACGCATGCACACTCACGCCGGCGCGAAGCCGCGGAAGAACTCATCGACCCGTCGGGCCTCTTCCTGGCGGACCGACTCGAGCGTCAGCCGGGCGATCTGGTACTGCGGGGCCTCCTCGGGCACCAGCCGGCAGTGCTCGCGGATGACGCGGTAGAGGAACTTGAACGCGTCGCGCGGCTGCTGCATCTGACCGAGCGCGTCGATCAGCAGCTGGCGGTCGACGTCGTCGGCGAAGAGGTCGGTGAGCGAGAGGTCGGTGCCGGTGTCGAGGCAGGCCTTCATGCGCCGCGAGCACAGGTCGTACAGCGTCGTGCCCGACCAGGCGAGGCGGTCGATGAGCGACTGCTTGTCGAGGCGGGCGCGCTGGAAGAAGTCCGGGTCCTCCTTGTTGAGCATGAACCGCAGTTCGATGGGCAGCAGCAGCTTGAGGCCCAGGCCGTCCTGCTTGAGGAACTTGTTGTCGAAGAGCGGCCAGACGACGGCCTTCATGCGCTCGGGCTCACCGGAGATCAGCGTCGGCTCGTCGAGGCGGTCGACGAGGATGACCAGGCCGACGTGGTCGAGGCGTTCGAGCAGCTCGATGAGCCGGCGGGTGAGCTGGTAGCGGGCGTCGGACGCGAGCTCGCCGCCGTCGGCGGTCGGCAAGGGCTCGGCGGCCAACTCGCCGGCGGAGAAGGTGGTCAGCGCGCGGCGGAGCGTGCCGAGGTGACGCTCGACGCCGGGCGTCTCGCGGCGGATCGAGCGCGACAGCCACCAGCACTTGGCGTGTCGCCACAGCCACCAGCCGCCCGCGGCCGCGGCGCCGGCGATCGCCAGCCCCAAGCCGGGGATGAGCCACCACGGCCGATCGATCGGGTCGAGCACGGCGGTGGCGATGCCCAGCGTGCCGGCGACGATCGCCAGCAGCACGGCGGCGACGTAAGCCAGCGGCAACAGCAAGCCGGCCGACTGGCCAATCCGCTTGCGGAGCTTGGTGAACCGCTCGATCGTCGCGCCGCCGGGCGGGGCGTCGTACAGGGCGGCGAGAACGAGCAGGTCCCGTCGGCCGGCCGAGCCGAGCCGGCGGCGGATCGCGCGGCGGTCCTCGTCCGGCAGGCGGATCGGCGGGTTGGCGGGCGTCGGTTGGCCGGCGTCGAGGAAGGCGTCGACGAGCTTGGTGACCGACGCGGCGAGCATCGCGTCCTGGTGGTCCTCGAGGCGGAACTTCTCCAGCAGCCGCTCGGGCTTCTGGCGGTGGTGGCGGAGCAAGCGGTCGAGGACGGGGTTGAGGTCGTCATAGGCGACGCAGGCGACGCGACGGGTCGGGTGTTCCTGGTTGTGCTTGTCGATGAGGTGCGCCATGTGGAGGCGCAAGGCGGTCTTGCCGGTGCCCTTCTCGCCGAAGACGACGGCGGTGGAGGGCCGATCGATCTGGCCGAGGACCTTGGGCAGCTCGGGGTGGCCGGCCTGGTCGCGGGGGAGGCGGTTGAAGACGGGGTCGAGGCGGGCTTCCTCGGCCGCGAAGGGGTTTTCGCGGATGCCATGGTGGGCGAGGAAGGTGTCGACTTGCATGAGGAGGCTCGGCGGACCGCGTCGTGGGCAGGACTTATAGACTAGCCGGCCATGACGAGCGAAGCAGCCACCGAGACGATCCGCAGCGAGAACCACGACAACAGCCTGGAGGGGGCCGTGGTCGCCTGCGACAGCGACGCCGACCGAGCCGGGGCGATCGACGCGGCGTTCGACTATCGCGGAGACGTGACGCTGCGGCTGAGCGACGGGACCGAGGCAACGGGCTACGTGTCCAACCGCGACGCCGGCAAGGCCGAGCTGACGCTGCTGGAAGCCAAGGGCGGACGACGAACCGTGGCGTACGGCGAGGTCGCGGCGGTGGTGTTCAGCGGCCGCGACCCGGCGGCGGGCAAGACGTGGGAGAGCTGGCTGAAGCGGTACGTCGACCAGAAGGCGACCGGGCAGCGGGCGTCGATCGAGTCCGAGCACCAGGGATGACGGGCCGCGCCGCGTTCGAGCAAGCCGTCGCCGAGAGCGGCGGCCGGGGGTGGGTGCCGATCGTGCGTCGGGTCATCGGCGATGCGCTGACGCCGGTGCTGGCGTATCGGCGGCTGGTCGCGCCGGATCGGCGGGAGGCGCCGAGCTTCCTGTACGAGTCGGTCTTCGACGGCGACCGCGTCGGGCGGTACAGCTACCTCGGCGCCAGGCCGGTGCGGGAACTGCTCGCCTATGGGCACGACGTCGAGCTGCGCGACCACGTCGACCCGCGGGCCGGGTGGAAGAAGACGGTCGACGACCCGCTGGCGGAGATGAGCGAGCTGACGCGGGCGATGTCGGCGGTCGAGGCGGACGGGCTGCCGCCGTTCAGCGGGGGTTGGGTCGGCTACGCCGGGTACGACACGGTGCGCTACCTCGAGCCGGAAAAGCTGGCCGACGCCCCTCCGGACGACCGGGGGCTGGCAGACCTGCATTTCCAGCTGTACCGCGAGGTCGTGGCGTTCGATCACGCGCAGAAGACGGTTGCCCTGATCACGCACGCCGACGCGGGCAGCGGCGAGCCGGTGGACGTGATGTGGGATGAGGGGATGGCTCGGCTAGACGCGATGCTCGACCTGCTGACCGACGCGTCGGCCGACGCCCGGCTGCACCCGCGGGCCGCGATCGACCTGGCCAGCCCGCCGCCGGCCCTGCCGACGAGCAACATGGGCGACGGCGGCTACGGCGAGGCGGTCGAGTCGATCAAGCGATACATCGCGGCCGGCGACGCGTTCCAGGTCGTGCCCAGCCAGCGATTCGAGATCGACACGCGGGTCGACCCGTTCGACGTGTACCGGGCGTTGCGTGTCGTGAACCCGTCGCCGTACCTGTTCTACCTGCAGGTGTCGGGGGCGATGCTGGTGGGCTCGTCGCCGGAGATCCTGTGCCGGGTGGACGACGCGCCGGGCGGCGAGGGCCGGCGGATCACCAGCCGACCGCTGGCGGGGACGCGGCGGCGCGGGCGGGACGCGGCCGAGGACGCGGCGCTCGAGGCCGAGCTGCGCGGCGACGCCAAGGACACGGCCGAGCACGTCATGCTGGTCGACCTGCACCGCAACGACGTCGGCCGTGTCGCCGAGCCGGGCACGATCGAGCTGACCGAGGTGCTGACCGTCGAGCGATACAGCCACGTGATGCACCTGAGCAGCGAGGTGCAGGGCGTGCTGCGCGAGGGGGTCGACTGCTGGGATGCGCTGCGGGTGAGCCTGCCGGTGGGGACGGTGTCGGGGGCGCCGAAGGTGCGGGCGATGCAGATCATCGACGAGCACGAGCCGACCCGCCGCGGGCCGTACGGCGGGGCGGTGGGCTACGCCGACCTGAGCGGGCGGATGGACATGGCGATCGCCCTGCGGACGATGGTGATCCTGCCGGGCAAAGGGGAAGGGGCGCGGCCGACGTGGCGGGTGTTCCTGCAGGCCGGCGGGGGGATCGTGTACGACTCGGACCCGCAGGCCGAGCACCAGGAGACGGTGAACAAGGCGGCGGCGCTGGCCAAGGCGCTGGACGTGGCGGCGGCGGCGTTTGGGGAGGGATAGGCCTAGACCTGAGGCTTAGGCTTAGGGTCGTGATCGGGCCCGAATGTAGCGCGGACAGGGGTGTAGCCGATACGCATCTAGCAGCCTGCCCCGACCTAAGCCCCGTGTCCTAGGCCTAAGCCTCCCCCATGAAGACCGACGTCCGCCAGATCCTCGAACTCGCCGTGCCGGTGATCGTCACCATCGGCGAGCGGCGGATGTCGATCGACGACGTGCTGGCGCTCGGGCCTGGCGCAATCCTCGACCTGGAAAAGGAGTCCGACCAGCTGCTCGAGCTGCGGGTGAACAACAAGGTGCTGGCCCGCGGGCAGGCGGTGAAGCTCGGGGAGAACTTCGGCATCCGCATCGAGGAGGTCGAGCCGACCGAGCAGCGGGTGCGGGCGTTGGGCGGGGGCTGAACGGCGGGCGTGGATCCGGGACGTGACGCGGGCGTGGCGCGGTAGGCTGCGGGCATGCATCGATCGCTGGTGATGACGATCCTCGGACGGGACCGGACGGGCTTGGTGGACGCGGCGGCGTCGCGCGTGGCGCGGCTGGGGGGGAACTGGGTTGAGTCGCGGCTGACTAGGCTGGCCGGGCACTTCGCCGGCGTGGTGCGCATCGACATCGACGCGGCCAAGGTCGACGACCTCGTGCGGGCGCTCGACACGCTGAGCGACGAGGGGCTGACCGTGCACGTCGCGGTCGCCGACGACAGCGAGGCACCGACCGAGGAGGGCCCGCCGCTGCGGCTCGAGTTCGTCGGGCACGACCGGCCGGGCATCGTCCGCGAGGTCGCCCACGCCCTGGCCGAGCGCGGCGTCAACGTCGATGAGCTAACCACCGGCGTGACCTCGACGCCCATGACCGGCGAGCCGATGTTCACCGCCGTGGTCGACGCCCGCCCGCCCGGCGACATCGACCTCGCCGCGTTCACCGAGCAGATGGAACAACTCGCCGAGGCCTGCGAACTGGACGTCGACCTCCGCGTCAACGACCCGGCCGAGTCCGCGTAACGCCTAGCCTGTCACCACGCCCGCAACCGATCGCACCCCAACCGCAACACGACCCAGGAGACCCCGCATGGACCCCGCCGCCGAGACCCGACGCATCGTGGATGAGGGCAAGGACATCGCCGACCGCGTCCGCCGGCTGACGCGCGACACGCTGGCCGCCGGCATGGGCGCGGCCGGGGCCGGTGCTCAGGGGCTCGGCGACCTGGCCACGCGGGTGTTCAACGCCGCCGCCGAGGCCGCCAACCGCAAGCCCGAGGACGGCGAAGCGCGGTCGGCGATGAACGACGTCGTCGACGGCTTCGCGGCCGGGCTCAACGAGGCGGCCGAGGCCACCAAGGAGACGCTCAACTCGGCGTCGCAAAGCGGGCAGAAGTTCGCCAAGGAAGACCTCAAGCGGGCGACCGACGACCTCGAGGCCGTCCGCCAGTCGCTGCTGCAGGCGGTGACGAGCGTCGCCGGCGGCATCAAGGGGATGGTCGAGCAGGAGGCGTCGGCCCTGAAGGATCGCGTGAAAACGGCCGCGGAAACCGCCAAGCCCAAGGTCGAGCAGGCCGCCAAGGCCGCGAGCGAGCACCCCGGCGAGGTCGCGGGCGAGACCGTCGCGTCGGCGATGCACGCCGGGGCCGCGGCGGTGGGCGTGTTGGGTCAGGCTGTCAGCGGGGCGCTGTCGGGGCTGGGCGACATGATCGCCGAGCGGAGCAAACCCGGTGAGAAGCCCGCGGATGCGCCGAGCGAAACCGAGGCCGAGTCAGAGGCCGCGCCCGAAGACAACAAGTAATCGCCGTTGGCCGTTTAGCCCTCGCCCGAAGGGCGCGGCTAACCACGCGACCCCATCACGCCTCACTCCGCCGCGCGATCCTCGATCGACCAGCCCGGGTCGGTTGGCGGCGTGGCGTCCAACAACTCAGCATTGACCGCGCCGTTGCGCTCGACGTTCAGCAGCTCGATCCGCGTCTCCTTCTCCCCGCCGACCATCTCGATCCGAGTCGGCGTGTGCGAAGCGTCGAACGTCACGTCGGCGTAGTCAAACTCGGCGGCCTCGGCGTTGCGCGGACGCAGCCGGATTGTCGGCGTTGGGTCCGGGGCGGCGTCGGGCACGGCGCGACGCTCGACGGCGTACCGCGCGACCAACTCGTCGCGATCGAAGTTGCTCGGCAGCATCGCGGTGACCGGGTGGTCGTTGCCGTTCTCGGCCGGGGCGTAGCGGGTCCAGCGTCGCTCGTCGCCGTCGATCTCGATCCAGCTGCTGCCGTCGAAGACGTAGCGCTTATCGATCGAACGCCCGACGCCGTCGATGGCGCGATAGGTCAGTTTGATCCCCATGCGTTGCGGCTCGCCATTCGCCGGCGCGGTGTAAGCCATCTTGCCACCACGCACCTGCTCGTCGCCGAGCAGGCCACTGATCGTCGTGTACTTCACGTCGGCAGACAGCGTGTCCAACCCCTCGGCCGCGGCGTCAACGCGGTCCAGCAGCGCGTCGAGCTCGGGATCGTTGACCACCACGTTCGGCAGCGCGGAAGGCACCTGGCCTGGCGACTGCGTCGCGACCGCGACCGGCGATGCTGACTCCGATTCCGCCGCCGCGGCCGCCGCCGCGAGACACAGCGGGCAGCCCTCGCCGGCCATCGCCAGCCCCGTCGGCCAACCCAACATCAGCCCCACCGCCGCCAGCGTTGTGCGTGTCGTCATCGCCCCATCGTACGACCCTTCCGCCGCGCGGTTCGCCCAGCCGCGGCCTCGATCTATCCCAACCCGCTCCGGCCTCAGACCCCCGCCGGCTCCGTCACGCCCTCGGCCGCCTCGCCCTCCACCGCCGACGCCTCCAGCGTCACCGGCCCCAGGCTCCGCGACAGCTCCAGCGTCGCCAGCAGCACCGCCCACCCCATCGCCAGCACCCCCAGCACGAACAGCGCGATCGCCACGTACACCGCCCCCCGCCAACCCAGCGACGCCCCCAACGCCAGCGAGCACCCCAGCATGCACCCGATCATCGCCATCATCCCGATCAGCGAGTCCCGCACCAGCTTCGCCCGCCCCCGCACCTCCCGGCTCTGCCGATCCAACAGCGCGATCCGCTCCTTGAGCCGCCCCGCCGTCGCCGACCCCGGCGCGTTGAGCAGCGTCGACTGCAGCGCCCCCGCCGCGTCGAACCGCTCCTTGTGAAACTGCCGCGCCCGCGACACGATCATCGCCAGCCGGTTGTAGAGCGCCAGACAGATCAAACCGCCCGCCGAGATGAGGATCACCGGCGCGACGAAGAGCTGAAACACGGCGAGCGGAGCGGGCATGCTACGACTGTACTGCGTGGCTAGGTCGCGCGATCCAGCAGCCGGTAGCCGATGGCCTCGCTGACGTGCGCGAGCTCGATCGCGTCGCGGCCCTCGAGGTCGGCGATGGTGCGGGCGAGGCGGCGGACCTTGTCGTAGGCGCGGGCGCTCAGGCCCAGCTCGGTCATGGCCTGCTTGACCAGGCGTTTGCTCGGCTCGTCGAGCGGGGCAAGGCGGTCGAGTTCGCCGGCACGCAGCGCGGCGTTGGGCTTGAGCGACGAGCCGTTGCGGGCGAGCTGCTTCTCGCGGGCGGCGACGACGTGTTGGCGTAGCGTGGCCGAGTCGGTGCCGGGCTTGGCGTCGGTGAGGCGTTGGTACGGAACGGGCGGGGCTTCGACGTGGACGTCGATGCGGTCGATGAGCGGGCCGGAGAGGCGAGAGAGGTACCGCTGCATCTCGCGTTGGCCGACCTCGTCGCGCGGGGTGTCGCCCTTGGGGGTCGGGTTCATCGCGGCGACGAGCATGAAGCGGGCGGGGAGGCGGATGGTGGCCTGGGCGCGGGCGATGGTGACGTGGCCGTCTTCGAGCGGCTGGCGGAGGGTCTCGAGGACGGTGCGTGGGAACTCGGGCAGCTCGTCGAGGAAGAGGACGCCGCGGTGGGCGAGGCTGACCTCGCCGGGGCGGGGGACGGTGCCGCCGCCGATGAGCGCGGCCTGGCTGGCGGTGTGGTGCGGGCTGCGGACGGGGCGGGCGGTGATGAGCGGGCAGCCCGGCGGGACCTGGCCGACCGAGGAGTAGATGCGCGTGACCTCGAGCGCCTCGTCGCGCGTCATCGGCGGCAGGATGCTGGGCAGCGCCCGGGCCATCATGGTCTTGCCCGTGCCCGGCGGGCCGACGAGCAGCAGGTTGTGCGCTCCGGCGGCCGCGACGGTGAGCGCCCGCTTCACCGCCTCCTGGCCCTTGACCTCGGCGAAGTCGACCGACGCCTCGGCCCGCGCGAGCGCCAGATCGACCGACGCCGGGGTCGCCGGCTCGATCTCGTGGTCGCCGTTGAGGAACCCCACCACCCCCCCCCCCGGCCCCCCCCGGGGCACCACGGGACCCCCGACCCCCCGCGCCCCCCCCCCGCCCCCCCCCCGCGGCCCGCGCCCGCCGGCCCGCGCGCGCGCCCCCGGGGCGCGCGGGGGCGGGGCGGCCCGCCGCCCCGGCGGCCCGG
>JBCCZA010000148.1:0-8499 GCA_039188455.1 Planctomycetota bacterium | reverse complement strand
TGGAGGATGTGGTTGAGGTGCAGGTGCTTGCCGACGTTGGCGCGCGAGCGGTGGCCGGGCTCGGTGAAGGTGCACTCGGTGATGAGGACCTTGGCGTGCAGGACGTCGTCGCGGTCGAAGTGCTTGCCCCACGCGGTGTCGCCGGTGTAGCAGACGAGCGGCACCTCGAGGCGGCGGGTGATCTCGGTGCCCTGCTGCTTGAGCTCCTTGAGCTTCTCTTGGGGGAGCCCGACGAACTCCTCGCGGAGCTTGGAGCGGGACTCGACGACGGTGTAGCCCATCGACGGGACGGTGTGGTTGGTGTGGAAGGCGCGGAGGAAGTGGGCCGGCTTGATGAGGTGCTGCTCGTCGTGGTCGAGGGCGATGAGCTCGTAGGGGGTGCGTTGGGCTTCGACGCCGACCCACGCCTGCATGACATTGTCGAGGGGCTGGCGGAGGTCGGGGTGGCAGACGACGGTGCCGGGCCCCATGCCCTGGAAGTTGCGCTGGGAGAAGTAGTAGGACAGGCCGGCGGCGTGGTCCATGTGGCCGTGGGTGAGGGCGACGATGGGCGAGGCGAGGACGGCCTTGGGGACCGAACCGATGTCGAAGGTGACGTCGAGCTCGGGGACCTGGACGACGGACTGCTCGCCGGCGACGGAGATGCCCTGGATGCGGAAGGGCGGGACGTAGAGGAAGCCGAGGCCGGGGTTGCGGACGGGTTCGCGTGGAAGCATGGCGGGCGGCGGCCCGGGGGCCGGAGACGGGGGGCGCCGGGAGGGCGACGCGAGGAGGGGAAAGGCCGAGGCGGAGGGTGGCCCGCCGCGGCCGACGTTGACTGCAGTATGGGCGGCCCGGCGCGGGCGTCAAGCGGTGACAACTTGGGGGATTGTGGCCGGCGCTCGGCGACGAGATGATGGGCCGATGACGGACACGCCCCAACGACGGCTGCTGGAGGCCCAGCGCCTGCGGACGATCACGGAAGATCTGGTGTCGGTCGCGTGGACGGTGGACCGCGACCTGCGAATCACGGCTCACGACGGGCCGACGCAGGTGGCGGCGGGGGTGTCGAATGACGCATGGGTCGGCCGAACGCTGGAGGCGTTCCTGGAGGGCGAGACCAAGGCGTGCAAAGCCGTGGTGATGGGCGCCCATCGCGGGGCGCTTCGGGGATCGATCGAGCGGTACACCCAGGAGGTGCACGGGCGGGTGTGGCGGGTTCGGATCGAGCCGATCCGCAATGCGGCCGGCGAGGTCGTCGGCGCCGCGGGGGTGTCGCTGGACGTGACGGCGATGACCCGGCTGGAGCGGACCTCGGCGCTGGCCGATCGCCGGCTGGGGTTCCACCTCGACAACTCGCCACTCGGGATGATCGAGTGGGACGCCGACTTCTGTGTCTCGCGCTGGTCGCGGGCCTGCGAACGCGTCTTCGGCTGGACGCCCGACGAGGTGATTGGCCGCGCGTGGGACGGCTGGGGGTTTGTCTACGAGGCGGACCTCGAGAGCGTCGCCGTGGTGGTCAACGCGCTGCTGTCCGGCGACACGCCGCGCAACGTCTCGCTGAACCGCAATTACACCAAGGACGGCCGGGTCATCTGGTGCGAGTGGTTCAACTCGATCATGCTCGACGACGACGGCCGGCTGCACTCGATCGTCTCGCACGTGCAAGATGTCACGGAGCGCGAGGCCGCCAAGCGCGAGCTCGGCACGCTCAACCGCGAGCTCGAGCGGCGGGTCGTCGCGCGCACGGCTGAGCTGTCGGAAGCCAACGCTCGGCTCGAGCAGGAAGTCGCCGAGCGTCGCGAGGCGCAGCGGCTGCTCGAGCGCCGCGAGCGTGAGGTGCGGATCCTCACGGACCACATGCCCGCGCTCATCGCGTACGTCGGTCGCGACCTGCGCTACCGCTTCGTGAACTCGCAGTACGAGGCGTGGTACGGCCGAGCCGCCGGGGAGCTGATCGACAAGACGATGCCCGAGGTGATCGGGCAGCGCACCTACAACGAGATCAAGGCGCACGTGCAGTCGGTGCTCCGCGGCGATCGCATCAACGTGCAGGGCCACGCCTACGTCGGCGACGACCCCGAGCCGAGGCGGGTGCGGTCGCGGTTTGTCCCGGACATCACCCCCGCCGGCGAGGTCATCGGCTTCTACTCGCTGGTGACCGACGTCAGCGGGTTCCACCGCGTCGAGGAGCAGTTCCGGCTCGTCTCGGCCGCGATCGAGCAGGTCAGCGAGTTCGTCGTGATTACTGACGCCGACGTCGACGCGCCCGGGCCTCGCATCCTGTTCGCGAACCGGGCGTTCTACGAGACGACCGGCTTCGAGGAGGCGGAGGTGATCGGCCGATCGCCGCGCATCTTGCAGGGGCCCAAGACCGATCGGGCCGTGCTGGATCGGCTGCGCGCGGCGCTTCGGCGGGGTGAGCCGTTCACGGCCGAGACCACCAACTATCGGAAGGACGGCGATGAGTACATGGTGGCGTGGCATATCGCGCCGGTACGGGGGCCCGAGGGAGAGATCACGAACTGGGTGTCGATCCAGCGGGACGTGACCGAGCAGCGTCGGCTGGAGGAGGCCGGCCGGGTCCGCGACCTGGAGATGGCGCACGCCGCGCGCGTCGCGACGCTGGGCGAGATGGCGTCGGGGATCGCGCACGAGGTCAACCAGCCGCTGTCGGCGATCGCCAACTACGCCAGCGGCTGCCTGCGTCGGCTCGAGGCGGGCGACGCCGACGATGTCGCGCTGCGGACGGCGCTGTCGGCCATCGAGCGCCAGGCGTCGCGGTCCGGGGAGGTGATCCGTCGGATCCGCGCGTTCGCCAGCCGGCGCGAGCAGCAGCGCGAGCGCGTGCCCGTGGCGGACATGATCGAGTCGGCGCTGACGCTGCTCGTCGCGGACGCGCGGCGGCACGGCGTGCGCATCGACGTGCAGGGCGTCGAGCGCTGCGGCACCGCGTGGGTCGATCGGATTCACGTCGAGCAGGTGCTGATCAACCTGATCCGCAACGCGTTCGACGCCTGCGAGGGGCTCGACGAGGCCCGGTGCGTCGTGGACGTGCGCGGGGCGGTCGACGGCGCGTCCGTGCGGATCGACGTGGTCGACCGCGGCGCGGGCCTGGCGCCCAGCGACGCCGACCGGATGTTTGAGCCGTTCTACTCCACCAAGCCGACGGGGATGGGGATGGGGCTGAACATCTCCGAGTCGCTGCTGCAGGAGTCGGGCGGACGGATCGAGGGTCGGCGGAACGCGGGCCCGGGGGCGACGTTCTCGATCTGGCTGCCGCGCGTGGCCGAGCACGAGCCGCGTCGGGCCGAGCCCGAGGTCGCCGAGGCCTCGCTTTCGCCGGGCGGCGATCCGGCTTAGAGTGTTGAATCGCTGATTCCTAGGGGCGTTTCATGACCGAACCGAGCCATCCGTCGCCGATCTCTGGCCTGCCGACCGAGCGGGGAACGGTGTACGTGATCGACGACGACGAGGCGGTGCTCGACTCGCTGCGCTGGCTGATCGAGTCGATCCGGCTGCCGGTGAAGACATATGCGACCGCCGCGGCGTTCCTTGCCGAACTGGCGCGGGACGCGCCGGGCTGCGTCGTCGCGGACGTGCGGCTGCCGGGGATGAGCGGTCTAGACCTGCAAGACCGGCTCAACGAGATGGGCGTGACGTTGCCGGTGATCGTGATCACCGGCCACGGCGACGTGCCGATGGCGATCCGGGCGATGAAGGCGGGGGCGTTCGATTTTCTCGAGAAGCCGTTCAGCGACGAGGTGCTGCTGGATCGCGTGCGTGCGGCGTTGCGGCTGGAGGCGAGCGAACGTCGGTCGGCCGAGCACTTCCAGGCGGTCGCCGAGAAGCGGGCCTCGCTCACCCCGCGCGAGCGGCAGGTGATGGACCTGGTCGTGCAGGGCAAGCTCAACAAGCAGATCGCCTCCGAGCTCGAGCTCAGCCACAAGACGATCGAGGTGCACCGGGCGCACGTGATGGAGAAGATGGCCGCACGCAGCCTCGCCGAGCTGGTCCGCATGGCCGTGATGCTGGAAGGCACGGACGCGAACGGCCCCAGCGACGAGGCGCTGATCTACGAGATCTGACCGACACGGGGCCCGCAAGGCCGGAGCGACGCCGCTCAGCTGATCGACGCATGGTAGTTCGCCGCCGGCCGCACCGATGCCCGCGGCTGCCTCTCGACCGGGAACATCATCTCGGCGAGGTTCTCGCACAGCCGATCGCCCAGGTGGCGGTACAGGTCGTAGCCGGCCTCGATCCCCGAGCGGACCTCGCCGAGGTCGTAGCCCTTGTCGGTGACCCATCGGCCGAAGGTCGAGAGCACGCGGTCGATGTCGCGCTTCGTCCACTCGAAGTGGAACTGGAACCCGTAGGTCGAGAGCCCGACCTTGTAGGACTGGATCTTGCACATCGGCGTCGAGTGCAGGGGCGTCGCGCCCGGCGGCAGCTCGGCGACCTCGCAGGCGTGGGCGTGGCACTGCGGGTGCGTCCACGGCATGCCGACCATCAGCGGATCGACCGTCGCGGGGAAGCCGGCCTTGACGGGCGCGATGCCGATCTCGGCCTTGCCGTCCGCCATCGGCGAGGTCTTCCCGCCTAGCGCCTCGGCGAGCAGCTGCGCTCCCAGGCAGACACCGACGATCGGCACGCCCGCGTCGTGAGCCGACTTGAGGTAGTCCATCTCTGGCCGCATCCACGCGTGGTCGTCCGCGTCGGCGAGGTCCATCGGCCCGCCCATCGAGATCACGCCGTGCACGTTGTCCAGGTCCGGCGGCACCGCGGCGCCGTCGAACAGCCGGACGACCTCGATCCGCTGGCCGTGCGCAGCCAGCGCCTCGCCGAGCCGCGAGGCGTGCTCGATGGGGTGGTGCTGGAAGACGACAATCGGCATGGACGGATGGTAGCGGGTCGCGCTGAGCGTGAGCGGGTTGGAGCGCCGATCGATGCGGGGCTGCACCGCCGACGCCCGATGGGCCGATAAGCGATGCATGGCCGGCACGCGAGCCATGCTGTTGCACGCCGGGGGTCCGCGGTCGCTCGTGGCCGGGGCGGTCGTAACGCGCGAGCAGGACGCCTCGCGCGTGATCGCCGTGTGCATCGACGACGGCCGACCCGACGCCCCCGCCCGCCTCGCCGCGGCCCAGCTCGCCGCCGAGGCCCAGGGCATCAAGGCCGTCGAGACCCTGGCTCTGCCGCACCTCGCCCCCGAGTCGCCCGATGCGCCGCCACCTTCGCCCGCCCTCTGGGCCGCCCAGGCGCTGCCGGCCGTGCTCGCGCTGGCTCAACGGCGGCGATGCGATCGGCTGATCTGGCCGGCGTCGGCCGGGCCGTCGCGCGACACGTCGCAGGCTCTGCGCATCGCCGAGCTGGCCGAGCTCGTCATGGCCATGGCCGCGCTCGACACCGACCGCGAACCCGGCGCCACGCCTCGCCTCGACACTCCGCTGGCCGAGCTCTCCGACGCTCAGGTCGTCGCGCTGGGCGAACGCCTCGGCGTCGACTGGCGGCTCGCCCGCTCCTGCACGTCGCCCACCGTCGGCGTCGGTCGGCCGGGCTGCGGCGCTTGCCCCGGCTGCGCCCGACGCGAGCGGGCCTTCGCCGCCGCCGCCGTCGCCGACCCCCTC
The DNA here is from genome assembly GCA_039188455.1 of Planctomycetota bacterium. Taxonomy (GTDB): domain Bacteria; phylum Planctomycetota; class Phycisphaerae; order Phycisphaerales; family Phycisphaeraceae; genus JBCBUE01. Next base: position 2,893 of record JBCCZA010000148.1, on the reverse strand, counting down.
GCCCTCGACGCCCCCGCGCGACGCCCGAACGCCGCCTGAGCCCCCGCGTACCAATCATCATGATCATCGGCGTCCCCCGCGAAACCAAGCCGGATGAGTACCGCGTCGGCCTCCTGCCCGTCGGCGCCGCCGAGCTCGCCGCCCACGGCCACACCGTCCTCGTCCAACGCCACGCCGGCGAAGGCTCCGGCTACGCCGACGCCGACTACACCCGCGCGGGCGCCACCCTCATCGACGACCCCGCCGATGTCTTCGCCCAGGCCGAGATGATCGTCAAGGTCAAGGAGCCGCAGCCGCACGAGGTCGCGATGCTCCGCGCAGGCCAGGTCGTGTTCACCTACTTCCACTTCGCCGCCGACCGCGACCTCACGCTCGGCTGTATCGATAAACGCATCGCCGCCGTGGCTTACGAGACGCTCGCCGTCGACGGCAGGCTCCCGCTGCTCACGCCGATGAGCGAGGTCGCCGGACGCATGGCCATTCAGCAGGGCGCCAAGTACCTCGAACGCCCGCAGGAAGGGCGGGGCATCCTGCTCTCCGGCGTGCCGGGCGTCGAGCCGGCCAAGGTCACCGTCCTGGGCGGCGGGATCGTTGGGGCCAACGCCGCCAAGGTCGCCGCCGGGCTCGGGGCCAACGTCGTCATCATGGACATCGACCTCGACCGACTCCGCTACCTCGACGACGTCATGCCCGCCAACGTCCGCACGATCCACTCGAACCCCGAGTCGGTCGCGTGGCACTGCTGCAACTCCGACCTCGTCGTCGGGGCCGTCCTCATCCCCGGCGCCCGCTCGCCCGTCCTCGTGCCCAAATCGATGCTCAAGGACATGCGTCACGGCTCGGTCATCGTCGACGTCGGCGTCGATCAGGGCGGCTGCGTCGAGACCACCAAGCCCACGACCCACGCCGAGCCGACGTACGTCATCGACGGCGTCGTGCACTACTGCGTCGCCAACATGCCCGGCGCCGTTGGCCGCACCAGCACGCAGGCCCTCTGCCACGCGACGCAACCCTGGGCCGTCCAACTCGCCAACAGCCAGGGCGACATCCCCGCGCTGGTCGCCAACCACCCCGCCTTCGCCTCGGCCCTCAACATGATCGACGGCCGCGTCACCCACCCCGGCGTCGCCTCGGCCCACGACCTTGAGCATCAACCGCTCTGATCCTCGGCAAAGCCGCGGACGTCGTCCGCGGACGAACCATCACGCGCCTTCGTCACGCACAGCAACGTCCCGCTTCCCCCACGCGTCGCGCCACAGCACCGCCCCCGTCACCGCGAACACCGCCCCCACCGCCGCGGCCGACCCCCACATTCGTAGCACCAGCAGCATCGGCAGCATGAACGTGCTGATCTGCCAGACCAGCGCCACCACCAGCCGCCCCACGTCCCCGCGATGCTCGGCCGCGTCGTTCGCCCGCCACGCCTTCGGCCACCACCCCAACGGTCGGATCTGCTCGTAGAACGCCCGCTTAATCCCCGTCTCGGTATCACGTGCCGCGAACGTGCCGACCAGGCAGCCGATCAGCGACGACAAGCCGACCGTGCTCAGGATGATCACCTCGCTCCAGAACAGCCGCGAGGCGTGCACGTGTTCCTGCCCTTCTGGTAAGAGCAGCGCGACGAAATCAACGAACGTCATCGCAAATGCCGCGGCGAAGCCAAACACCACACCGAGCGTGAACCCCAGCCCGTTGAACCTTCCCCAGAACCACCGTAGTGCGAAGGGAATCAGGAATGCCGGGAAAAGTTGGATCACGATCGTCACCCACACGTCGACCACGCCGTCGGCAAAGAGCAATGCCAACACCAACCCCGCCGCGACGATCCCCGCTGACGCCAGATACCCCGTGACGACCTGAGTGCGTTGCGACGGCTCGCGGTCGGTCGTCCGGTGTTCAGGCAGCGCGGCGCCGCATTCCGGGCAAGCGTCCGCGTCGTCGTGTGCTGTCAGGTTGTAGCCACATCGCGTGCAGATTGGGTGCGTGCCGGGCTCGCTGATCAGTGGATTCACCACATCGCGCACGACGTAGCTCGCCCCGGCGTTGATCGTCGAGTCGAACGTCGACATCGACGCCGCGAAGATCGCCGCGATCAGCAGGCCGCGGATACCCAACGGGATCAGGTCGCTGGTCAAGACGCCCGGCAGGATCGCCTCGGGGTCTTGCTGCCCGATGCCCAGGTGGATCGCCAGGATCGCGAAGCCCAGCACCATCGGCCAGCGGAACGAGAACAACACCGTCCACAGCATGCACAGCTTCTTGACGGTCGGCTCGTCTCTCGCGGCGTAGAACCGTTGTGCCATGTACGCCGAACCACCGCTGCCGCCGAGGCCCTCGAGAATCCCCTTGCCCGCCCAGAAGATCAGGAACAGCATGAACGGCGCGTAGTGCGTGTGCGTGAAGGGCGGGTCGGCCTGTTGGGCCTGAGCTAGCAGCGCCTCGCCGGCGGGCGTGAGCGTGCCGCCTTGCTCGCTCGCGTCCCGGGTGAGTTCCGCGCCGATATCCGGCACAATCAAGCCTTCGCCGACCACCGGCACCACCTGGTTGTACGCCGCCCCTGGCCACGCCTCCATCAGCTCCGGCGAGACGTACGCTGCCGCGAGCACCGAGATGTAGATGGCCGCGAAGCCGATCAAGACCGCTTGGAACACGTCGGTCCAGATCACGCCGTACAGCCCGGACATCAGCGTGTACGCCAGCGCGATCGCGGCCATCGCCACGGCGCACGTCACCTCGTCGAAGGGCAGGAACACGGCCAGGAACTTGCCCGCCGCCGCGAGGAAGAAGACGACCATGCCGACGGTGATGACCAGGTACGTCGCCGCGGCGGTGTAACGGGCGGCGACGCCTTGCCAGTCGTGCCCGAAGCGCAGCCGCATCCACTCGCCGGTGG
>JBCCZA010000147.1:0-8578 GCA_039188455.1 Planctomycetota bacterium | reverse complement strand
TCCATCGCCGGCACCGGGCCGATCGTCGGGCCCGCCATCGCCGTGATGTGGGGCTGGCTGCCGGCCCTGCTGTGGGTCGTGATCGGCTCGATCTTCATCGGGGCCGTCCACGACTTCGGCGCCCTCGTCGTCTCGCTCCGCAACAAGGGCCAGACCGTCGGGCAGATCGCCGGCAAGGTCATCAACGGCCGCGTGCGGTTCCTCTTCCTGCTTGTCTTGTTCCTGGCCCTGACGATCGTGCTCGCGATCTTCGGCCTCGTCGTCGCCGCCGTGTTCAAGCAGTACCCCGAGGCGATCACGCCTTGCCTGATCCAGATCCCCCTGGCCATCGCGATCGGCGTCTGGCTGCACGGCAAGGGCGTGGACCTCAAGCTGCCGTCGCTGATCGCGCTGCTGATCATGTACGTCACCGTGATCTACGGCGATGTCGGCGTGCTCGGCACGTTCAACGACTGGGCCGCGACGTGGCCGGTGATCGTGTGGGTCGCGATCCTGCTGGTCTACTCGGCGATCGCGTCGGTGCTGCCGGTGTGGATGCTGCTGCAGCCGCGGGACTACATCAACAGCCTGCAGCTGCTGTCGGCGTTGGCGTTGATCGTGGTCGGGCTGGTCGTGGCGGCGTTCGCCGGCGGGGCGCCACCGGTGGAGGGGGCCGAGCGTCAGCCGTTGGAGATCGTCGCGCCGATGGTGGACATGCAGCCGGCCGGGGCGCCGCTGCTGTTCCCGTTCCTGTTCATCACGATCGCCTGCGGCGCGATCTCGGGGTTCCACTGCCTGGTCAGCTCGGGCACGTCCAGCAAGCAGCTCGAGAACGAGAGCCACGCGCGGTTCATCGGGTATGGATCGATGCTGACCGAGGGGTTTCTGGCGACGCTGGTGATCCTGGCGTGCGTCGCGGGGTTGGGGCTGGGGGCTGTCATTCTGCAGGTCGACAATGGTGGGGCATTCATGAGTTGGAGCCGCATGGATGTGATCGAGGCGACAGCCGGCGCACGCCCGATCGATCCAACGCAGATGTATGTCTCGCAGGATGGCAATGTCGAAACATTCACGGGTTGGGGAGCTACAGCCTGGAACACAAGGTACGGCTCTTGGGCCTCCGCTGGCGGGCTGGGGGCGAAGGTGGGAGCGTTCGTGGATGGCGCGGCGAACTTCCTGAAGGCGATGGGGGTGCCGGCGGGGTGGGCGGTGGCGTTGATGGGGGTCCTGGTGGCGTCGTTCGCGGGGACGACGCTGGACACGGCGACGCGGCTGCAGCGGTACGTCGTGCAGGAGCTGTTCAGCGGGTGGAAGCGTCGGCCGGACCCGGGGGCGATCCCGTGCTGGGAGTGCGGGTACGACCTGCGCGGGACGGATGAGGATGCGGCGTGCCCGGAGTGCGGGTGCGAGAAAGCCGCCGACGGTGTCGGCGGTGGGCCGGAAGGCGGACGGGGTGGGGACACGCGGCCATCGGCCGCGGCTTTGGGGGGCGTGTGGGCGTTCCTGTCCAACAAGTACGTCGCGACGGTGATCGCGGTGACGGTCGCGTTTGCGATGGCGGCGATGCCCAAGCCGGGGTTGGACTGGACGTGGATGACGGCGGGGACGGGGGGGATGATCCTGTGGCCGATGTTCGGGGCGACGAATCAGCTGCTGGGCGGGCTGACGTTCCTGGTGATCGGGTTCTGGCTGTGGCGGCGTCACAAGCCGGTGTGGTTCGTGGTGCTGCCGCTGGCGTTCATGCTCGTGATGCCGGCGTGGGCGCTGGTGTGGCAACTATTCATCGGCAGCGGCGGGTTCCCGGCGTGGGTCTTCAGCGATGAGCCGAACTGGCCGTTGATCGCGATCGCGTTGGCGACGTTGGCGCTGGAGGGGTGGATGATTGTCGAGGCGGTGTTGATGTGGCCGCGGGTCAAGGGCGTGCTGGAGGAGCACGGAGAGTTGCTGCGCGGGACGGGCTGACGAGAGGGCGTCGCGATGCGCTGGGAAAGCAGCCGGGACGCGACGCGTCCCGGGGTTGCGGGTCCGCATGACACAGCGGGGGGTGAACCCCGGGCTGTGCCACAGCCCGGCTATCGGGTGAGCTGCGAGTGCGCAGCGCAGCAGGGCCGAGCGGGACGCCTCGCTACACTGCCGCGATGCGATTGATCGCGTTGATGATGGTGGCGGCATGGGGCCTGAGCGGGTGCATCGGGACGCCTTCGCCCAAGGCGGAGGTGATCGGGGTCGACGTGTCGGACGTGTCGGACGACGGCACGGCGGTGGTGGTGCGGGTGTCGGTGACGAACGAGGGGGAGGTGGAGCTGCCGCTGCCCAAGGCGGACTACACGGTGACGGTGGAGGGGGCAGAGCCGTTCTCGCTGGTGATGGTGCCGGACACGGTGGCGCCGATGGGCGAGGGGTCGCTGTCGGTGATCGAGCTGCCGGCGGCGTTCGCGGGGGGCGACCTGACGGGGCGGGCGTGGCGGGTGTCGGGGACGCTGACGTACGAGCCGCCGGGGGACCTGCGTCGGCTGGCGACGGACTACCGCGTGCCGCTGCCGTTCACGCTGTTCTCGGGCGAGGGCGTGTTGGAGTAGGGGGTCTGGGGGTGTGGGCCCCGGTGCGCGGGGGTTGAGCTACACTGGTGGGTTATCGCTGAGGGAGCGGCGACCGACGAATTGCCATGCCCGACGCCTTCAACCATCGCCGTTATCTGATCCCGTTCCGGGCGACGCTGCTGCCGCAGATCTTCACGGACGTGCTGGTGATCGGCGGCGGGGTGGCGGGGATGCGGGCGGCGATCGGCGCGGCGGCGGGCGGGGCGGACGTGATCGTGGCGGCCAAGGGTCGGCTCGAGGAATCGAGCACGGCGTGGGCGCAGGGGGGGATCGCGGCGGTGCTGACCGAGGACGACTCGCCCGACGAGCACGTGCGCGACACGATGGTGGCCGGGGCGGACCTGTGCGACGAGCCGGCGGTGCGGGAGGTGGTCGACGGCGGGCCGGCGCGGGTGCGGGAGCTGGCCGAGTGGGGCATGAAGTTCGACCTGGCCCACGCGACGGGCGGGGACGGGGACGACGACGAGCGTGTGTCGAACGGCAACGGCCGGGCGGCGGCCGCGGACGACGGCGACCCGGTGGCCGGGCTGGCGTTCGGGCGCGAGGGCGGGCACGGCCGACACCGCATCGTGCACGTCGACGGCGACGCGACGGGCCGGGCGCTGGCGCGGACGCTGCACGCTCACCTCACGGCGATGGCCGGCGTGCGGTGGTTCAGCGAGTGCTTCGTGCTGGACCTGATCACGACCGAGGGCACGCCGGGGCGTTGTCTGGGGGCGATCACGCACCACCCCAAGTACGGGCTGCAGGTCATCTGGGCCGGGGCGACGGTGCTCGCGGCCGGCGGCGGCGGGATGGTCTACCGCGAGACGACCAACCCGCGCGTCTCGACCGGCGACGGGCTGGCGATGGCGTACCGGGCGGGCGTCGAGCTGCAGGATTTGGCGTTCGTGCAGTTCCACCCGACGACGCTGTACGTGGCCGGCGCGTCGCGGTCGCTGATCACCGAGGCCGTGCGCGGCGAGGGCGGGCGGCTGATCGACCGATCGGGCCACGCGTTCATGCCCGAGTACGACGAGCGTGGCGACCTCGCGCCGCGCGACATCGTCAGCCGATCGATCCTCCAGCAGTGCGCCGCGACCGACACGAGCCACGTCTACCTGGACGTGCGCCACCTGCCGCGCTTCGCCGAGCGGTTCCCGGGCATCGACCGGACGCTCAAGCGGTTCGACATCGACGCCAAGACGCAGCCGATCCCGGTGCACCCCGCGGCGCATTACACGATCGGCGGCGTGCGGACCGACCTCGACGGGCGGACGAGCCTGCCGGGCCTGCTGTGCTGCGGCGAGGCGGCGTGCACGGGGCTCAACGGGGCGAACCGCCTGGCGAGCAACTCGCTGCTCGAGGGCCTGGTCATGGGCGAGGCGGTGGGGCGGGCGGCGCTCGAGGAACTGGCCGACGAGAGCCGGGTCCGCGGGCCGATCAAGATCGTCAGCGATATCCCGATCAGCGACCGCTCGGAGCTTGACCTGCCGGACGTGCGGTCGAGCCTGCGGTCGGTGATGTGGCGGCACGTCGGGATCGAGCGCGACGGCGACCGGATGGCCGAGGTCGAGCACATGATCGCGTTCTGGGCGCGGTACACGATGGACAAGATCTTCGATGATCGCACGGGCTGGGAGGCGCAGAACCTGCTGACGGTCGGGGCGCTGATCACGCGCTCGGCGATCTGGCGCTGCGAGAGCCGTGGCACGCACCACCGCGTCGACTTCGACCGGCCCACCGAGGCGTTCCGCGTGCACGACGTCTGGCGGCGGGGCGAGGACGCGCCGACCACGCGCCCGGTGCTCGCCGAGGCGGCGGCCGCGACGGGGCAACCGGTACACTCGGCCCCATGACCATCCGCCGCGTCAACCACGCCTGGATCGCCGACACGGCTCGCGTTGTCGGCGACGTCACGCTCGGCCAGAACGTGTCGATCTGGTATGGCGCGGTCATGCGCGGCGACGTCGCACCGATCTCCATCGGCGACGACACCAACGTGCAGGACAACGCCGTCATCCACGTCGATCACTCGTTCCCCAACCGCATCGGGTCGCGCGTCACCATCGGCCACGGCGCCATCTGCCACGGCCAAGCCATCGGCGACGGCTCGCTCATCGGCATGGGCGCGACGCTGCTCGGCCGCAGCAAGATCGGCCGCCACGCCATCGTCGCCGCCGGAGCGCTGGTGACCGAGGGCATGGAGGTGCCCGACGGGCACGTCGCGATGGGCGTGCCGGCCAAGGTCGTTCGGCCGATCAACGACCGCGAGCGCGAGTACATCGCGATCCTGCCGCAGCGCTACGTCGAAGAGGCCGAGATGCACTGCGCCGCTGAGAGCCCCCTGGCCCGGCCGTGGACACAGAACCCGACCGAGCACCTCGCGCCCAACGAGGTAGACGCCTGATGCCCGCCCCCGCCGACACCCCGCCACGCACCCGCGACCTGCTGCCCGCCATCGACCTGCGCGACGGCCACGTCGTCCGCCTCGCGCAGGGCGACTACGACCGGCAGACCGCCTATCACGACGACCCCGTCGCCCAGGCCAAGGCCTTCGCCGACGCCGGCGCCCGCTGGCTGCATGTCGTCGACCTCGACGGCGCCCGCGCCGGACACATCGTCCACGGCGACGTCATCGCCGACATCTGCAAGCACACCCCGCTCAAGGTCGAGGTCGGCGGCGGCGTCCGCAGCGAAGGCACGATCGACGCCATGCTCCGCGCCGGCGTCACACGCGTCGTCCTCGGCACCGCGGCGCTGAAGAACTGGTCCTGGTTCGAGTCGCTCATGGGCAACCCGACCTACCGCGGCCGGCTCGTCCTCGGCCTCGACGCCCGCGACGGCAAGCTTGCCGTGGCCGGCTGGGAGCAGACGACCGACCGACTCGCCGTCGATGTCGCGCGCGAGGTCACCGACTGGCCGCTCGCGGCGATCGTCTACACCGACATCGCCACCGACGGCATGCTCACCGGCCCGAACATCCCCGAGACGCGCAAGCTCGCCGAGGCCACGCACGTCCCGGTCGTCGCGTCCGGTGGCGTCGGCACGCTCGACCACCTCGCCGCCCTCGCCCACGAGCCCGTCGCCGGCGCGATCGTCGGCCGGGCGCTCTACGAGGGCAAGTTCACCATCGCCGAAGCGCTGCACGCCTACGAGGGCTCACCCGATGTCTGACAGCCAAGAACGCAACCCCTGGCAGGGCTATTTCGACTGGCAGGTCACCACGCTCATGCTCGCGCGTGACCTGCACGACCCGATCCGCACCGGCGACGAGACCGCCGCCGAGGCCCGACGCCAGGAGATGGAGCACTACGTCGCGCAGCTCACGCGCAACATCGTCCCGGCCGACCTGTGGTCCTCCGGCCAGGCTTGGCCGCCCGAGGTGCTCCGCGAGATCACGACCCACACCATCGGCCACGCCGGCGAGATCATCGAGCAAGGCTTCGACGACGCCTCGCGCCGCGTGATGCCGCCGCTGCCCTGAACTCTCTCGTCACCCCCGGATCTACGCCATGAAAGCCCTCAACCGTCTAACCCGACCTTTCTTCGCCGCCGCGCTGACCTCGATCGTCCTGACGCCGGGCTGCGCCAGCCAGGAAACCGTCGAAGAGCGCGAGCCCGCTCAGACGCCCGGGGCCGTCGAAACCCGAGACACCGCCCAAGCGCAGGACGACATCGAGGTGCGCACCTACATGTGGGCCGTCCACGACTACGACCGCCCGTTGCCGCCGCGCGTCGATGCGGGGCCTGGGCCGTCAGAGCCCGCGCCCATCCCGTCCGACGCGATCGTCTTGTTCGACGGGACCGACCCCGATGCCGACCTGTCGGCGTGGCACTCCGCCAAGCTGCCATGGCCGGTCAAGGACGGCTACTTCGAGTGCCCCGCAGAAAACGGCAACTGGCTGGCCACCAACGAGAAGTTCGGGGACATCCAGCTGCACGCCGAGTGGTTCGTGCCGGAGGCCGAGTCGGGCGACCAGGGCCAGAAGCGCGGCAACTCGGGCATCTACATCATGGGCCGCTACGAGGTCCAGGTGCTCGAGTCCGTGGGGAGCGACACGTACGCCGATGGCATGGCCGCCGCCGTCTACGGCCAGAACCCGCCGCTGGTGAACCCCGGCCGCGGCATCGGCCAGTGGCAGACGTACGACGTCATCTTCCGCGCCCCGCGGTTCACCAACGACGGCGAGCTCGAACGCCCGGCCGAGATGACCGTCTTCCACAACGGGGTCCTCGTCCAGGATCGCTGGGTCTTGGAAGGCCCCACCAAGCACAAGAAGCGCACGTCGTACTCGGCCCACCCGCCCGAGCTGCCCATCGGCCTGCAGGGCAAGGGCAACCCGGTCCGTTACCGCAACTTCTGGGTCCGCCCGTTGGGCGAGCGCCCCGTCTCGCCCGCCGAACAGTAGGCCGCTCCACCCTCGAGCCCACCATGCGCATCCTCTACATCGGCGGCACCGGCGACATCAGCCTCGAGTGCGTCCACGCCTCGGTCGCCGCCGGCCACGAGGTCTACGTCTACAACCGCGGCAACCGCAACGCCGGCCTGCCCCCCGCCGCACGCCTCATCCGAGGCGACGTGTTCGACGACGCCGACTACGGCCGGCTCGCCGACGAGAAGTTCGACGTCGTCTGCCAGTTCCGACTCTTCGACACCCACGCCCTCGAGCGCGACCTGCGCTTCTTCACCGGCCACTGCGGGCGGTACGTCTTCGTCTCCACCGCCTCGGCCTATCGCAAGCCGCTGCCGCACTGGATCGTCACCGAGGACCTCGACCTGCACAACCCCTTCTGGGAGTACAGCCGCAAGAAGGCCGACATGGAGGCGATGCTGTTCGGCCAGGACGACCTGCCGTTCGTCGTCGTCCGCCCGTCGCACACCTACCGCACCGGCCTGCCCGTCTCGGCCGTCGAGCGCGAGCTGAACGTCTCGCGGCTGCTGCGTGGCAAGCCGATCGTCCAGCACGGCGACGGCACCTCGCTATGGACGCTCACCCACGCGCGCGACTTCGCCCCCGCCTTCGTCCGGCTCGTCACCGCCGACGCCGCGCTCGGCGAGGACTTCCACATCACCAGCGAAGACCCCCAGCCTTGGGACACCATCACGCGCACGGCCGCGATGGTCATGGGGATCGACGAGCCGGCCATCGTGCACGTGCCAACCGACACGCTGATCCGCTACCACCCCGACTGGGAAGGCCCGCTGCTCGGCGACAAGGCCCAGTCCGTGAAGTTCGACAACGACAAGCTGCGGTCGGTGATCGGTGCCTTCGCCTGCCCGACCACGCTGGACGAGGGATTCGCGATGGCCTGGGCCGACCACCCGGTCGACGCGGACGCGCCTTACGACGCGGCGATGGACGCGTTGATGGACCGGATCGTAGACGAGCAGGAACGGTTGGGGACGTCCGCGTAACGCCGCTTCGTGCGCGCTACAGCACTCAATCTCATCCTTGAAAAGCAACATGGCGTATCGCGTGGATCGGACGGGAAACCCGGGAGGCACCACCGCAGCCGGGCTGCCACGCAGCCCGGGGTTGCGGATGCGCACGGTCTTGCATTTCCAAGGCCAGTTCTGCGTTGCGGACGACAAACCCCGGGACGCGTGGCGTCCCGGCTGCTTCCCCGCATCTCAGTAACGGGTGCCACACCCTGACCCATCGGGCAGGGTGTGTGACGAACGACAAACGCACACCCTGCCCCACCGGGCAAGGTGGTGATGGACGGCAAACGCACACCCTGCCCTGCGGGTCAGGGTGTGGCACCCCTTGATCAGTGCCCGTTGCGCGCGCCACGGTTGCCGTGCATCCGTGGGTAGGAACGCCCCGTGAGCGGCTCGTCCCCCATCGGCAGGGCACGTACGAGCGTCGCGAGAGTCGGGGAAGACCGCCGGACGGGACGCCCCCCGTGCACGTCATGGGCCGGGCGGCCGACGAACGACGATCGCGACCCTGCCTTAGCGATCGACGGACGCGTGAGCTGCAGAGGCCGCGCCGCCCCTCCCCCCGGCGTGTTGC
>JBCCZA010000146.1:0-8612 GCA_039188455.1 Planctomycetota bacterium | reverse complement strand
CGGCCCACGCCACCATCCTGGTCGATGACTTCTCCACGCCCCAAGGCCCAATCTCTGTGCCCGACGAAGTCTCCGGCGGCGGCATCCTCGGCGGCACCCGCGAGTACTTCTCCTTTGATGACGGCTTGCTCGACGTCAGCGGCGGGCAGGCGAAGCTCATCAGCGACGAGTTCGACCTCTTTCCAGGGCCGGGGACCGGCACCGGAACCACGGCCTTCCTGGATTACGGCAGCATCGACGGCACGCGCGACCTCAACCTCGATCTCTCCGACCCCGACCTCGCCTTCGTCATCAACGTCGCCAGCATCGGCACGCCGACCGAATTCGATCTGAACCTCAACCTCCGGATCAGAACCGCCGGCGGCGAACAGGCCAGCACCACCACCACCGCCATCACTCAGGCCGGCGGCTTCATCGTGCCGATCGGTGATTTCGTCCAGGGCGACGTGAATCCCGCGAACTTGACCGACATCGACCGCATCAGCTTCGAGTTCGCCTCCAGCTCGATCGTCGCCGACCCGATCGTCATCGACTCGATCCTGATCGTCCCCGAACCCGCGTCGGGCCTGCTGGCCGTCGCGCTCGGCGTCGCCGTCGGTGTCGCACGGCCCCGGCGGTCTGCGTAGCCAGACCTCGGCCTTTCCCCCCGCCCGCCGATCCCGTATCCTGCCCGGCCCGGCCGACTCGATCGGCAACCACGCCTCGGGGCGTAGCTCAGCTTGGTAGAGCGCTTCGTTCGGGACGAAGAGGTCGCATGTTCAAATCATGTCGCCCCGATTCACATCCTATCCCCCTAACGACCCCTCGACCCCGGATGCCGCTACGGAGCCGTAATCGGCACGGGCTTGAGCACGAAGACCATCCCGGGGTTCCACGATTGGGCCAGGATGTGCGTCCGGCCATCGATCACCATAAATGCGGCGTTGTGGATGTGACGCGCCAAGGGGATCTTGATCTCGTCGCGGGGACGGATGGTGGCGATGACTTCGTGATCGCTCAGGATCAGGATCGGCCCCGCAAGACCCGCGACAACAGCGAGGCCGGGGTCATCAGGGTGGTAGTCGACGTCGCAAGGGCGATGAGGGATGGGCACGACGCGTTCTAGATCGCCGCTCGGGGCAAAAATCTGGCCACGGTGATGCTCACGATCGCTGACGACGAGGGAGTGATCGTGCGGGTGGGCCGTGATGCCGTGAGCCGTCTTGAATTGGCCGTCGGCGTCGCCCTTGCCGCCGAAGAACTCGGGCAGCCATTCTCCCGTGAAGGGATCCGCGGTCACGATGTAGTCCCCCGGGCTGTAACCGGTGGTGACGTAGAGCTTGCCGTCGATGAAGTCGCTGTCGGTCGGGCTGAACTTGCCGCCGTTGCGGTAGTAGTCGTTGTGATCGGGGTGGGTGAGTTCATGGACGCGCTCTCCGTCGACGGTGTAGATCCACACGGCGGAGCGATTGTTCGATGTGAGCGCGAGGAAAGCACCCCCGGCTTCACTGACGAAGAAGGTCATGTTGTGAAGGTTGGCCCCACGCCCGAAGTCTTCCTCGGGGATCAAGAGCTCTTTTGAAGTCAGGTCGGGAGAGACGCGATAGACGCCAACTCTCGGCGCGTAAAGATAGACGTGCCCTTGGCCGGGCCGGCGATCGATCGCGAACCCGCCGTGAAGCCCCCACTGGGACTGGAGGTTCACCACGGGATCGTCGTGGAATCTCAAGGCCAAGGTGCGATCGAGGTCCAGGGTGTAGCGGTGTTCCCCCTCGCCGCTGACGTAGCCCTCTTGCAACTCAAGGACGACGTGACGCCGGTGCGTCACCTCATGAGCCTCTTCGGCAAGAACAGGGAACGCGCAGACAAGGCTCGCGGCTATCAGCGCATAAGAAATCACGAAGTGCGGCATCGGGAACCTCCATCCGTTGGATCGACTCGGGCCTCAGTGCGTTGCTGCTTCTTCCTCGGTTTGATCGCCCAATTGGACGTCGAGGCCCAGCTCGACGCGCGTGCCGGCTTGCTCGATGAGCTTCTCGCGCTTGGCGATCTCCTGCCGCCAGGTCTCCAGCTGGCGCTGGTCGATCGAACGGCTCGCGAAGTCTGCGGCGGCCTGGGGGGTGACGCCGGTCTGCCAGAGGTAGAGCTGCTTGAGCTTCGGCAGCGCCGCCAACTTCGGCAAGCCGGCGTCGCTGACCTGAGTGCCGTAGAGGTTGAGGTAACGCAGTTCGCGGAGTCGAACCAAGTCGGCGAGCCCTTGATCGGTGATCGCGGTGCCGTTGAGCCAGAGCTTTTCCAGATTCACCATACCCCCGACCACCGCCAACCCCGCGTCGGTCACGTCCGAGCCGGTGAGATTCAAGGCCACGACATTGGCGGCAATCGGCTCCAGCTGGGCAAGCCCCTCATCACCGAAGGCCGACGCCACGTTCTGCACATTCACCTCGACCCCGTCGTGAGACTCGGCGAGAGGTTCGATGTGTATGCCGAGCGTCTCGACGAGTCGCCGCGCGTCGGCGGCGATCTCACCGAGCGGCCTGGGGGCGGGCGCCGGCTCGGCAAGGCCAAGGTACTCCTCGAGCATCACCTCGGTGCCAGAGCCCGCGTCGACCTCCGCCACCGTGCCTTCAAAGGGTGCCCCGGCTTCGACCCACCAGCGCAGCACCTCCTTCTGATCCGGCGTCAGCGGCGTCTTGCCCGGCGGGGGCATGTGCTTCTCGTCATCGGCGGGCAAGTAGATACGCGTTAGCAACGGGCTGCGCATCGGGCGATCGGGCAAGACAAGCGGCCCTTCCACGCCGCCGGCGAGGATGCCCTCGAACGTGTCCATGCGAAGGCCGCCGCGCGATCGGTCCGCGTTGTGGCAACTCATGCAGTTCTCGAACAGGATCGGACGCACGATCGCCTCGTAGACCGGCGCATCGGCCACCGCGACGATCTCGACGGGCGGCGTATCGTCCCGGGGCTCCATGCCGATCAACACGCGCATGGGGTTGGGCATGTATCGGAACAGATAGTCCGAGCCGTGCGTCAACGAACCCCCGTCGTGGCCGACCAATCCCACGCCAAGCAGCGTGACCAGCAGCACCACGAGGTAAGCCTTGAACCGGCTAAGGCAGTGCAAGACAAGGCAAGCCAGGCTTCCCGCCGCCACACCGATCCCCAACCAGCGGTGGCGAAAGAGGATGTCCGGGTTGTAACCGCCGTCGGCGGCCAGCAACCAGCCCAACAGGGCCGCGAGGGCGCAGGACACGGCGAGCAACGCCAGCAAGACCCGCTCGGGGGCCTTGACCGTCGCGCGTCGGAAGCAGACCGCGATCACCGCCAGCGCGACCAGGAACCCGATCGGCAGGTGAACCACCAACGGGTGAAACCGCCCGAGAAACGGCGCTAACTCAGCCAGAGTGGTCATACGAGGATGTCGTGCAGGACGTGGCCGAACACATCGGTCAACCGGAAGTCACGCCCCTGGTAGCGATAGGTGAGCTGCGTATGCTCGATCCCGAGCAGGTGAAGCATCGTGGCGTGGAAGTCATGGACATGGACCACGTCTTCGACGGCGTGGTAACCCAGGTCGTCGGTCTGGCCGTAGGACACGCCGGGCCGTACCCCACCGCCGGCCATCCACATCGAAAAGCCCTTGATGTGGTGGTCGCGACCGCTGCCCTGCGCCATCGGCGTCCGGCCGAATTCGCCTCCCCAGATCACAAGGGTGTCGTCAAGCAGGCCGCGCTGCTTAAGATCCGCGACGAGGGCGGCAGATGCCCGGTCGACCAAGTTACTCGCGGCGGTGACCCCCTTCTTGACCTCGCCGTGGTGATCCCAGCCGCGATGGTAGAGCTGGATGAAGCGCACCCCGCGCTCGGCAAGCCGGCGGGCGAGCAGGCAGTTCGCAGCGAAGGACCCGTCGAGGCTCTCAACGCCGTAGAGATCTTTGATCGACTGAGGTTCGCCAGCGATATCGGCCATATCCGGGACGCTGGTCTGCATACGGAACGCCATCTCGTACTGGCTGATGCGCGTGGCGATCTCCGGGTCGTCCACGACCTCGTTGCGCATCTGGTTGAGTTCGCCGACCGAGGAAATCACGCTGCGCTGGCATTCGTGGCCGACCCCTAACGGGTTGTCGATGTAATCGACCGGGGCCCCCTTTGAGCGAAGCGGAACGCCTTGAAACCGGCTGGGCAGGAAGCCGCTGTGCCACTGCCGGGCGCTGATGGGCTGGCCCTGCCCGCCGCCCGCGGAGGTCAGGACAACGAAGCCCGGCAGGTTGTCGCTCTCGCTGCCCAGCCCGTAGGTCACCCATGAGCCCATGCTCGGGCGGCCGGCGATGCTCGTGCCGGTGTTCATGAAGGTGTGAGCGGGGTCGTGATTGATCTGCTCGGTCACCATGGACTTGACCAGGCAGATGTCGTCGGCGATGCCCGAGATGTGCGGCAGGGCCGACGAGATGGTCTGGCCCGACTGGCCGTGCTGCTTGAACTCGAACTGCGGGGCCATGCACTTGAGCGCTTTACCTTGGAGCTGCGCGATGGGTTGCCCCTCCGTGAACGACTCGGGCATCGCGGTCCCGTCCATCGCCGACAGCTTCGGTTTGGGATCGAATAGATCGAGGTGCGACGGGCCGCCGGCCATGTAGAGGAAGATGACGCGTTTCGCCTTGGCGATGTGCTGGCGAGGGGAGAAGGCCGCGCCGGCGAGCGAGCCCGGACTGCTTTCTGCCGCCGCGGCCTGACCGGTACTCAACGGGTTCAACAACGACGCCAACGCGATGCCACCCAGGCTCTTGGCCGACGCCTTGAAGAACTGACGCCGTGTCTGAATGCGCGCCAGCCGGCCTAGAGGGCTATCCAGAAAAGCCTGCTGCTCCTCGTTGGTCATGGCTCAATCCCGAGTGATGGTTTCGTGGAGGTTGAGGAGCGTTCGGGCCACGGCGGTCCACGCGGCAAGCTCGACCGGGTCCAGCGACTCGTCGGACGCCGACAAACCGACACCGAGCAGCGCACTGGCCGCATCGGGACGATCGGCGTAACGGGCGTGCTGCTCGTTGTAGAGCGACTCGAGGACGCGGGACTCTTCGACCGATGGATCACGCGCGACCATCACGCGGAACGCCCAATGGATGCGTTGTGAAACGTCTTGGCCGCCTTCATCCATGATCCGCTCGGCGAAGACTCGAGCGGCTTCGACGAACGTCGGATCGTTCAACAGCGTCAGCGCCTGCAGCGGCGTATTCGACATGACCCGCTCGGCGGTGCACTCTTCGCGACTCGGCGCATCGAAGTTGCGGAGCATCGGGTGCAGGAAGGTGCGTTGCCAATGCATGTACAGGCCGCGACGGTATTGACTGCTGTCCTCATCGGCTTGATACGTCCGCCGAGGAAAATTGAGGTGATCCCAATGGCCCTCGGGCTGATAAGGCATAGCGGGCGGGCCGCCCATCTCGTCGTGGAGCAACCCGCTCACCGCGAGCGCGTGGTCACGGATCAGCTCGGCTTCGACACGGTATCGCGCTTGTCGGCCGAGCAGATGATTCTCGACATCCACCTCGTCCAACTCGCGCCGAGGGAGGGAGGCTTGGCGATAAGTCCGCGACATCACCATCAAGCGAATCATGTGCTTGACGTCCCAGCCGCTCTCGCCGAACTCGACGGCAAGCCAATCCAGCAACTCGGGATGGGAAGGCCAGTGCCCCTGGCTGCCCAGATCGTCGAGAACGGCCGATAGACCGCGACCGAAGTAGAGCTTCCACAGCCGATTCACAAACACTCGGCGGGTCAGCGGGTGGTCGTCGGTAAGCAGCCAGTCGGCGAGGTCCAGCCGATTGGCCCGCCGATCGCCGGTGACAAGCTCACCCATGAACTCGGGGATGCCGGGCTGAACGACCTCGCCGCTCTTGTCCAGCCAGTTGCCACGAGGCAACACGCGGGTCACCGCGGGCTCGGCGGCCCGCGTGATGAGCGTGCGGTAAACCTCTTCTTTCCGATAGTCCGAAAGGGCTCGCTCGCTTTCCTCGTGCGCCTGCTTGGCGGCCAAGACCGCCGGATCCTGAGTCAGCACGTGCTCGTCGTACCAGGCTCTGACATCAGCAACGGAGTCGGCGCTGCGTTCGGCGACGGGTTGTCGGAGCTGCTCCGCGATCCTCAGAGGGATAGCACCCGGATCGAACGTGCTCACGCCGGCCCGGTCCCAATAGGCCAAGCCTCCGTGCTGCGTGAACGCCAGCCCCGTGACCGGGCGCTTCAGGTCGAGCAGTTCGCCGGGCACCTCAAGCCGGACCCATCGCCCCAGAGGCGGCAGCGGCCCCATGTGCCGTCGTTTCGGCCGATCGGTGACGCCGAGGCCGCCAAAGGCGATCGTATCTTCGCCCCAGTACGCACGATGCTCCCATCCTCCATCGAACACCTGCAGCATCACCGTCTTCGGCGGATGTTCGGGGTCGAGCCAAACCTCGATGAACCATCGATCCGATGGGAGCGATTCGTAAGGCGGGGTCAAGCCCTTGAAGTAGTGTTGGACGGTCCGATCCGCGCGATCGGCTTGCTGCCGACGGGCCAGGCTTCCGCTGCGGACCGGGCCTTCGTCGGCGGTCACGAAGTCCCATTTCCCGTGCTTCTCTTTGACGGCGGCGTCGGGCCGATCGTCCAAGAGGACCCGGTCGGCGGCCTCGGCAACATCCCACGTGTCAGGGGGCCTGGACGCCCAGCGAGCAAACGCCTCGTCGCCGCCCGCCTCGGCCAGCGCCGCGTCGACATGCGCCTGGCGTTCTTTTACCGCCAACTCCAAGCGAGCTAGCTCCGCTCGCTGGGATTCATCGGGGATCTCGAGCGAGGGTTCACGCAACGTGCCGTGTTTGTAAACGGCCCGCTGCTCGACATCCGCAAAGAAAGCCCCCATGCGATAGAAGTCTTTGAGTGTATAGGGGTCGTACTTGTGGTCGTGGCATTCATTGCACGCCATCGTGCCGGCCATCCACACGTTCGAGACCGCACGAACACGGTCGGCCATGTACTTCGCCAGGTACTCATCGGGCTGGGCGCCGCCCTCGGCTGTCGTAAGGTTGAGGCGGTTGAAGCCGCTGGCGATCTTCTGCCGGACGCCCGAATCCGGGAGCAGGTCACCGGCAAGTTGTTCGCGCGTGAACCGATCGAACGGCAGATTCTCGTTGAAGGCCTGGACGACGTAGTCGCGATAGGCCCAGACGGGTTGCGTTTCATCGCTGTGAAATCCCGTCGTGTCGGCGTAACGCACCTGATCGAGCCAGAAGATAGCCAACCGCTCACCAAACGCGGGGGAAGCCAGCAGTCGATCTACCACGCCCGCATAAGCCTTCTCGCTGGGGTCCGACAAGAACGCATCGAGCTCGGCCAAGGTCGGCGGAAGCCCGGTGAGGTCCCGGGTCACACGACGCAGCAGCGTGGCCGGGTCGGCCTCGGCCGAGGGATTCAGCGACTCGGCTTCGAGCCGCGCAAGCACGAAGGCATCGATCGCATTGGTGGGCCAATCGGCTTGGCGTACTTCGGGCACGCCGGGACGCGTCGGCGCCACATACGCCCAGTGCGGTTCGTACTCGGCGCCTTGATCGATCCACGCCGCCAGCAAGGCAGCCTGCTCTGGGCTGATGGACTTATGCGTCTCGGGCGGCGGCATGACCTCATCGGCATCTCCCGAAGTCACACGGCGATAGACAGCGCTGGAACGGTGGTCCCCGGGCACGATCGCCCGCCCGTCTCCACGCTCAAAAGTCACGGCGTCTTCGCGGATGTCGAGCCTCAGCCCCGACGCTCGGGTCTCAGGGTCCGGGCCGTGGCAGGCAAAGCAATTGTCCGACAGGATCGGTCGAATCTGGCGGTTGAAACTGATGCGTTCGGGCGTGTCCGCGCCGGAGGCCGAGCCAAACGCCGGCACCACCATCGCGTGCTCGGGCGGAGCCGGTAAGAAGAAATACGCGCCAAGCAACAACCCGACAACCCCTAGGGGCGACGTTCGCACCACTTGATTCCAAACTCGGGGCATTCCAGATTTTCTCATTGACTTAGTGGCCGAGCATCTCTGTTCGTACATTCGACGAAAAGCCAAAGAATCGGAAAGTCTATTTGCGACGAGATCCTAAACGGAAAAACGAGACGTTTGGCATGGGTAACGGCGATGTAAGTTACACCTCGAATCGCCCTCTATCCATACACGATTTATACCAATTCATGCCCAAAATTGATGCCATGCGTCGATAACCAAGCGTCGTCGGTCGACACCGATACGGTCTCCTGACCGCCAAAGGCATCGTGTCTGCGCAGCGCTGCCCCGATTCGTCACCGCAGCCAGGCGCGTTCAGGCGGCTATTCGGTCGTCAATAGCAGCACCGCGCTGGCCATCATCCCATCCGGCTCGGGCTGGCTCAGGACGATGTCGTTTTCGGCTCGGACCCAGTCGGCGGGGATCGACACCTCCTGCACCGTGTCGTAGTGGCGGATGCCTTGCGAGTCCGACAGGTCGACGTCGATCGACTCGCCGTTGAACATCACCCGCAGCGGTTGGCCGAACCCGTTCTCGCGCTGCACCGCGATGCGCAGGACGGCCGAGGCGACGTCGCCGGCCAAGTCCTCAGACGGCACCGAGATCGCCAGCGGCTGCGG
>JBCCZA010000145.1:0-8635 GCA_039188455.1 Planctomycetota bacterium | reverse complement strand
CCGCCTCGCCGGCGACTCGCCGCACCCGTTCACCGCGCTCAACGCGGCGCACCTCCGCGACGGCGTCTTCGTGCACGTCCCCGACGGCGTCGCCGCCAACAAGCCCGTCCGCATCCTCTCGGTCGCCACCTCGACCGAGGACCCCACGACGCTCATCGCCGCCCACCCGCGCAACGTCATCGTCGCCGGCCGCGACGCCTCGGTCACCGTGCTCGAGCACTACGTGACGACCGACCCTGAGCTGGTTTACCTCAATAACTCCGTGACCGAGCTACTCGCCGCCGAGCGAGCCCACGTTGAGCATTACATGCTCGAGCAGGAGTCGCAGGCCGCGTTCAACATCTCGACGCTCAACATCGAGCAGCAGGAAAAATCCGACGTCAAGTCGCACACCGTGCTGCTCGGCGGGGCGATCGTCCGCAACAACGTCGAGCCGACGTTCAAGGGGACCGACTCGGAGTGCCTCATCAACGGCCTCTACGTCGGTCACGGCAAGCAGCATCTCGACAACGCGATGCACGTCGTGCACGACGCCCCCGGCTGCCGCAGCCGCCAGCACTACAAGGGCATCATGATGGACGAGGCCCACGGCGTGTTCACCGGTCGCATCCTCGTCACCAAGGAGGGCCAGCAGACCGACGCCGTGCAGTCGTCGCGATCGATGCTGCTGTCGGACGACGCCCGCATCAACGCCAGGCCACAGCTGGAGATCTACGCCGACGACGTCAAGTGCACGCACGGCGCAACCACCGGCCACGTCGACCCCGAGGCGGTGTTCTACTTCCGCTCGCGCGGCCTCAGCGAGGAGGTCGCCCGGGCGATGCTGATCTACGCCTTCTCGGCCGAGGGCTTCGACCGGATGGACCTGCAGCCGGTGCGTCAGCTGCTCGCCCAGCAGATGATCGACAAGCTACCGATGGCCAAGGGCCTGTCGATCGAGGTCTGACGAGCCGGGTGAACCCGGTCGGGGGTCGGGCGGTACCGTTGGGTATGTCGAATCACACAAATCTCTGCATGCGGATCAAGCGGGCTGTCGGCGTGGCGGCAGTCCTGGCGTTGGCCGTTCCCGCGGTGGCGCTCGAGATCGACGGCGTGCAGCCGGCGGCGCTCGATCAGCCACGTGTGACGATGACGCTGCGTCAGACGGCCGGTGGCGAGCCGATCGTCGGTGAAGGTGTCGGCGGCATGGCCGGGATGCAGGCCCAGATGCTCAAGGAGCTGCTCGACGACCCGGCGCTGCAAGACCTGGGGATCGGCGATGCGATCGGCCAGCTCGCCGGCGGCGGCGGGGCGGGGGCATTCACGGCGTTCCTCGACACGGGCGCGTCGGGCGTGATGATCTCGGGATCGCAGGCCGCGGCGATGGGGCTGGACTACGAGAAGAGCGCCGATGGGCGGCGGGTGACGTTTGAGGATGTCGGCGTCGGCGGGGCCGAGGAGTTTGCGATCACGACGCCGCTGTTCGTCGACCTCGGCACGTTCGCCGGCGGCGAAATCGGTGAACACATGCGCGGCCCGTTCCGCCTGCAGGTCAAGCCCGGCGGCGGCATGCTGGAGAACCTCACGGGGCCCATCAACCTCGCCGGCATGCCCCTGATGGTCCGCCGCGTGATGGTGATGGACGCGTCGGGCATGAGTGACCTCGAGCTGCTGAAGACCTCGCTGCTGCCGCCCGGCCACCCCGACGTCCCGCGCCCCGATGCCAACACGATCACCGTCCCGCTGACCTACGTCGACTTCGCCGGCTTCACTCGCACGATCCCCGCGTCGGCCGACCCGCCGAACCTCGCGCCGTCGCCGATGATCGGCCCCGATCCCGTCACGCCCAACGCCCGCGGCGGCGACCCCGACCCCATCCACCTCCGCCACTTCGGCCAAGACGTCGCCGGCAGCTGGCTGCTCGACACCGGCGCCGTCGCGTCGATCCTCTCCGAGAAGCACGCCAAGGCGATCGGCGTCACCGTCCGCCCCGACGGCTCCGGCCTCGACGGGCCCGGTACCGACGAGCAGTTCACCCTGCCCATCGGCGGCGTCGGCGGCATCAAGAACGTCCACGGCTTCTTCATCGAACGCCTCGAAGTCCCCACCGCGGCCGGCGAACCGCTCGTCTATCGCAACGCCCCGGTCCTCGTCCTCGACATCACCATCACCCACCCGCAGACAGGCCGAGAATTCACCCTCGACGGCGTGTTCGGCATGAACTATCTCGTCGCCTCGGCCCACGTCTCCACCGGCGGCGGCGGCGGAGTACTTGGCATGCCCGCCATCGGCGACATCCGCGACACCCCGTTCCGCCACGCGGTCATCGACCACGCCGCCCAACGCATGCACCTGCAGCCCGCCCACCTAGACTGAACCGATGACGCCCGCCTCCGCCAGCCCCGACGCCGCACCCGCTCCGACGCCCACGCTCGATGTCGCCGCGATCCGCGACGAGTTCCCCATCCTCGCCGAGCAGGTGCACGGCAAGCCACTGGCCTACCTCGACAACGCCGCGACCAGCCAGAAGCCCCGCCCCGTCCTCGACGCCATCGCCCACTACTACGAGCACGACAACGCCAACGTCCACCGTGGCCTGCACACCCTCGCCGAACGCGCCACCCGCGACTACGAGGACGCCCGGCTCAAGCTCGCCCGCTTCGTCAACGCCCCGGACGCCGCCGGCGTCGTCTTCACCCGCGGCGCGACCGAAGCCATCAACCTCGTTGCCCACAGCTACGCTCGCCATCACCCCGCGTGCGCCCTCAAGCCCGGCGACAAGGTCATGGTCACCGAGATGGAGCACCACTCCAACATCGTGCCTTGGCAGATCGCCTGCGAGATGACCGGCGCGGAGCTGGCCGTCTGCCCGGTGCACGACGACGGGGCGCTCGACCTTGTCGCCTTTCGCGAGCTGCTCGATGCAGGCGATGTGAAGATCGCTGCGTTCTCCGCCGTGTCCAACGTGCTCGGCACAGTGAACCCGGTCGCCGAATTGGTGACGCGAGCCAAGCGGGCCGGGGCCGTGACCGTGGTTGACGCCTGCCAAGCACCGGCCCACCAGCGCATCGACGTGCAGCGTTGGGGCTGCGACTTCCTCGCGGTCTCAGGCCACAAGATGTTCGGCCCCACCGGCATCGGCGCGCTGATCGCCAAGCCCGACAAGCTCGCGAAGATGCCGCCGTACCAGGGCGGCGGCGAGATGATCAGCCGAGTCACGTTCGAGAAGACGACGTACAACGACCCGCCGCACCGCTTCGAGGCCGGCACGCCCAACATCGCCGGGGCGATCGCCCTCGGCGCCGCCGTCGACTGGCTCAACCAACACGACTACAAGGCGATCAAGGCCCACGAGCAGATGCTCATCGTCGCCGCCACCGAGAAGCTCGAACAGATCGACGGCCTGCGCCTCATCGGCACCGCCCCGGGCAAGGCGGCCGTGGCGTCGTTCGTCGTCGACGGCATCCACGCCTACGACCTCGGCCCCGTCCTCGATCGACAGGGCGTCGCCGTCCGCACCGGACACCACTGCTGCGAACCCCTCATGGACCGCTTCGGCGTCCCCGCCACCGTCCGCGCCTCGTTCGCCTTGTACAACACTCTCGATGAGGTCGACCTGCTGATCAACGGCCTGCACAAGGCGATCCAATTCTTCCGGTGAAGACGTTGCGCGTTGTTTCGCTTGGACTGGATGACCAGATCTCACAGGATCAACGGGATGCCGTTGATGTCATTCACCGCATGACAAATCGTTTCCTATCCCGTCAATCCTGTTAAATCCTGTCATCCTGTCCAACTCGATTTAGCAATCGCCTCGCTAACATCGCCCCATGCCCGCAACCCTCCCCCCCATCGACGAGATCAAGGACGGCTTCGCCTTCCTCGACGACTGGGACGACCGCTTCCAGTACCTCATCGACCTAGGCAAGAAGGTCCCCAAGATGGACCCCGCCGACGTCACCGAGGACAACCGCGTCCACGGCTGCCAGTCCAACGTCTGGCTCAAGCTCGCCACCCGCCCGCCGCAGAACGGCACCGGCCCGACCGTCGACGTCATCGCCAACTCCGACGCCCACATCGTCAACGGCCTGATCGCCGTCCTGCTCAGCCTCTACGACGGCCTGCCCGTCGACCAGGCCCGCGCCGCCGACGCCCTGGGCCTGGTCAAAGAGCTCGGCCTCGACGAACACCTCTCCCCCACCCGCCGCAACGGCCTGCACGCCATGATCCAACGCATCAAAGCCCTCGCCGACGCGGCGTGAGCGAGACGCTTGCTTCTTCAAGTTGGACAGGATGACGGGATTGAACAGGATCAACAGGAGGGGAACCTTGTCACGGCCATCTATTTGAATGCAATCGCATCCCGTCGATCCTGTTCAATCCTGTCATCCTGTCCAAAACCGAGCCTCCAACCGCCACCGCCTACACTGAAGCTATGAGGATTTACGACACCGCCGAGGCCAAAGCCCAGAAGCTCATCCCGCCGACCGAGACGGAGAACCCCGACACCCCCGAGGGACGCGTCATCGAGCGGATCAAGCAGGTCTACGACCCGGAGATCCCGGTCAACGTCTACGACCTCGGCCTGATCTACCTGGTCAAGGTCAACACGACCACCGGCTACTGCGCCATCAACATGACGCTCACCAGCCCGGCCTGTCCCGAGGCGCAGACGCTGCCCGAGCAGGTCCGCCTGGCGGCCGAGGAGGCCGAGGGGGTCAGCGAGGCGGTGGTCAACATCGTCTGGGAGCCGAAGTGGGACAAGTCGATGATCCCGGATGAGGCGGCGCTGGCGCTGGGGTTGATCTGACTGGATCAGGGCGGCGTGATCCGCGCGGCTGACCCTTTTCGCGTGGCCGCATGCGGCCACGCCAACACGCTCTCACGTGGACAACCCCTATCACCCGCGCGTTATCCTTTCGCGATGGCTGACATCGACCATCCGCGGTACCGAACCGTCCTGCTCTTCGGCGCCCCCGGGGCCGGCAAGGGCACGCAGGGCGCCATCCTCGGGCGCATCCCCGGCTTCTTCCACGTCTCCTGCGGCGACATCTTCCGCAACATCGACATCAACTCCGACCTCGGCCGCCGCTTCTACGAGCACTCCTCCCGCGGCGAGCTCGTCCCCGACGAACTCACCGTCAAGATGTGGGCCAACACCATCAAGGCCTACACCGTGCTCGGCATGTACAAGCCGCACGACGACCTGCTCATCCTCGACGGCATCCCCCGCACCGCTCACCAGGCCGAGCTGATGGAAGAACACATCGAGGTGCTGCAGATCATCCACCTGACCTGCGACGACGAAGAGTCGATGTTCCAGCGGCTGCGCCGCCGGGCGCTCAAGGAGAACCGCATCGACGACGCCGACGAGAAGGTGATCCGCAATCGCTGGCGGGTCTACGAGCAGGAGACCAAGCCGGTCCTAGACCACTACCCGTCCGACAAGATCGTCGCGGTGAACTCGATCGGCTCGCCGGCGGCGGTGCTGCACGACGTGCTCGACTTCGCCGTGCCCACGCAGGATGCGCACTTCTCGGGGATGGCGGAGGTCGGTTAGGACCGTCTCGCGGTCGGCAGGTCAACCCACTCGTTTCGCCCGAGGCCCGCTGGGCCCGGCGGCGCGGCGGCAGTTTGATGACATTGAATGACGAACCCCCGGGGCCCTGCGGGCCGCCGGCTAAACCGTCCGCCACTGCGACTCACTCGCCCGCCCGTCACCCCGCCGTTACCCCACGCGCCACACCAACGCCCGGCCCGATCCTTTCACACGCGTCAGACCGATCTCGGCCTCGAGCTTTTTCGTCCACTCGGGGCACGGCCGGTTGTAGGGCAGCCCCAGCGTGTCGCGCAGCTCGGCCCAGGTCATGCCGGCCTTACGCCGTTTCAGCCGGCGGTGGATCGTGTCGCGGAACTCGGTGTAACGCATCGAGCAACCTCAAGAATGTTCTTGCTAGCTCTGGCAGATCTCGTCAATCCACGTCGCCGACGACCCCTTCGTGGGAAAGATCGCCCGACAGCTCGGCTTGTATCTCTTCGAGGCTTTCTTCTTCTGCCGCGATGATCTGGCCGCTCACCGCGTCAACTTCGACCTCGAAGGCCCGATCGCCCGACTGAACGAAAACGTCCCACTGCGTGTCCGGCTCGTCAAAGCGGACGCCAAGCACCTCGCCACCCACCTCGGCGAGCGCCGCGTCAATCGCCTCTTGCTCGCTGATGAATTTAGCGGTCATCGGCACGCAACCTGTCACAGTCAAGACAACAGCGATTAATACGGTGACGCTCCAAGTCAACCTGATCATCTGTCCGCTCCCAATAGGGCTGTGGTAGTTGCTGTGTGCACAGATCACACCGAAAGGTAGCGAGTCCGTCAACGGCTTGTGCCCTAGCGAGCAGGTGAGCAGATCAGAGCAATCCCGGTGTGGCTGCGTGGCGAAGTCTCTCGCAGGGGTCAGGCCTCGCCGCGTTCGCGGCGGCGGTCGGCGTCTAGGCTGCGGGGGCTGTGCAGGCCGACGTGGTTGCCGTCCGGGTCTCGGAGGATCGCGAACCGCGCCTCCCACGGCGGGTCGCACGGGGCCAGGTGTCCGGCGTGACCGGCGTTGATCATCCGCTGATACAACTCGTCGACCGCCTCGCGCGAGTCGAGCGTGAAGTTGATCGTGCCCTTGGCCTGCGGAGCGGGCGGGGTCCAGCTCGGGTCGTAGCTGCGTGTCAGCTCGGCCGTGCCGAACTCAAGCAGCACGCCATTCCCGCAGTCCGCCCGGGCCAGCCACTCGCTGACGACCTCGATCTTCAGGCCAAGCTGGCGATAGAAGTCGATCGTCTTGGGCAGGTCGGCGACGAAGAGGTAGAGGCTGTTGAGATGCATAACGGTACACATACAGACGGGCATCAAAAGTCATTCCGTGGCTTCTGGCTCGATTTCGTCTATCAGGGAGGAAGGGTGATTGACTTTGACTTGCTGGTATATGAAGGAGCCAGGGTGTCATACTGAAGACCGCACACGACGGTCAGAGTTGTGCCAGCAGGAACGTTGTTCGGCACGGTAAAGACGCGCTGAGAGGGTTGGCCGTTCTGAAATTTCCATTGAACAATGCTGCCGGATGGACCGGTGATTTCGACGTCGTAAAGCTCGCGGACGATCGAATTTGGTTGGATGGTGATGTGGTAGTCGCCGGACGGCGGGCGTTGCACGCTGGCAGAAAAATCTGGCTTGAAAAGTGCGTAGGTAATCGGGCACCCGACCACTACAACGAACATTAACAAAAGCAAGATCGCGACGTACTTCATTGGATTCTTCGTTACTGTCCAACGATCTTTGTGGGTCACTTGCTTTTCCACATCTGTCCTTTAAGGCTGTGTCCGAGACAGAAAGGGTCGAAAGGTGTCAGAAACCTTCTCTTCTCTTAGACACGTTCTTTCGTTGGCCGCATTCAGGACAACGATCAGGTGTTGCGCGGAGGTCACAGCCGCAATGCTCACAGATACCCGGCTGTGGTCTCAAAACCGCCATGATCGCGCGACGCCGGCGAATGAACCACGTCGTTGGCAGCACGAGTAACAGGCAGCAAAGAAACCAATAGGGAATGCTAAGAAACCAGTGATAGGTGGGAGATGAGTTGGGGGCGCCGGCAAGGGTGTCGTCCACCCAGTTAAAACCGAGAAACTTGATGCCATCCCATGTGCTCGATGCGACCGATCTGCCTACGCCAGGAGCGTGTCTCCATCGTGGCGGCTCGTTGTGTCTTGGGTCGGTCGACCACCCGCCACTGACTTCGAGAAAGAGCATGCCGCTCCCAGAGCCCATCTCGGTGAGTGTGCCAAGTTCTACCCATCGCAGCGTATCGCCGATATGGTGGCTGCGAACCCATAACGGGACGGTTATCGTGCCCACGATGAACGAGACAGCGGCCAGGATCGACAGCCAGTTGAGAAGTTGTAGTTTGTCGATTATCTCAGAATCATGCCGCATGAACAGCCACCCGGATCGCTTGTCTAGGACTCTCCTGCCTCCGCCGTCCGCGCCCGCTCCATCGCGAGGTCATGGGCGTCGTTGTATTTGCGGCCGAGGTTGGACCAGTCGAAGTGTTCGCTGAAGGACTCGACGCGGTTGCGTAGGCCGATGCGGCCGCGCTGGTCGAGCTGGCAGAAGCGGAGCATTTGGTCGGCGAGCTCGTCGGCGGCCTCGTGGAAGCCCTTGTTGCGGCGTTGGATCAGGTAGGCGCCCTTCTCTTCGTGGTCGGGGAGCAGGGCCTTGAGATAGGCGCCGAAGCCGGCGAGGTCGGACGTGATGGCGGGGACGCCCAGGGCCATCGACTCCAGCGGGGTGTAGCCCCACGGCTCGTAGTAGGACGGGAAGACGCCGAGGTGGCAGCCACGGACGAACTGGTCGTACTCGAGCTGGAACAGGGGGTTGCTGGAGGTGATGAAGTCGGGGTGGAAGACGACCTTGACGGGGTCGTCCTGGTGGTTGAACAGGCGGCAGCGGCGGAGCTCGGCGAGGACGGGGTCGGACGCGTCGTCGCGGAGGTCGTGCGTGATGATGGGCGGGGGGAGGTCGCGCTTCCACTGCTGCATGTTGCGGCGGAGGCGGAGGCGCCAGTACTCGTCGATCTGGGCGTTGAGGTCGGGGATCTCGCCGGCGGCGGCGGAGATG
>JBCCZA010000144.1:0-8662 GCA_039188455.1 Planctomycetota bacterium | reverse complement strand
GACGTCGATCGACTCGCCGTTGAACATCACCCGCAGCGGTTGGCCGAACCCGTTCTCGCGCTGCACCGCGATGCGCAGGACGGCCGAGGCGACGTCGCCGGCCAAGTCCTCAGACGGCACCGAGATCGCCAGCGGCTGCGGCTCGCCGGTCGGCATCAGCGTGCGTGAGCCGTAGTGCCGCGTCTGCGTGAGCGTCTGCTGCGACGGGATCGGATCGACGAACGTGATCTTGACGACGGACGTCTCCTCGGCGGCCAGGGGCAGCTCGGCGAGCCGGTCGGCGACGTCGACTATCTCAAAGAGGAGTTCGCCGCTGTCGAGGTAGAGCCGGCGCTGCTCGGCCGACGCGATCTCTCGATCGCCCAGCGCGCTCTTGAGGTCGACCGCCAGCCGCTGGCTCTTCACGCTGCTGATCGCGACCCACAGCGTTTGACCGTCGGCCGCGGCGTGGACGTTGACGTGAGGCGTGTCGGACGCGACGGGAACAAGTCGGCCCGTATACCCCTGCCAGAGGTCGAGGAACCAGCGCGGCTTGCCGGCGTGGATGCCCGTCATCGGCGTGCCGGAGATCCCCGACGCGATGCCGGGACGGTTCGCGGTCAGCGCGCTGAGATCCCGCTTCTCGTCGACCTCGTCGAAGACAAAGATCCCGTCCTTGGCCTCGGGCGCCCACCAGGTGAACGGGATCAGGAACGGCACGGCGATGTCGATCTCGTCCGGCCGCTGCATGTACTGCACCATGTATGCGCTGTAGTTGCGGAGCTTCTTCCAGACCTGATGGTCCTCGCCGCCGCCGCTGAGCGAGCCGTACTCGGTGATGATCAGCGGGACGTCGTTGTCGGTGTTGGCTTGGTGCGCACGGATCAGGTCGAGGTACGCGGTCATGCGACCGAGCAGGTAGCTCTTGTCTTCCTGGCGGAGCCGATCCTCGAAAAGCAGGCGATCGCCCTCGTAGAAGTGGTGCGAGTAAAAGTCGAGGTGGCCGCGCGTGCGGTCCATGAACTCGAGGTGATTCCGCGCCAGCCGCCAGTCGCCGCCGGCGAAGTTGGGGTACGCGGTGGTGGGCCCGCCGACGAGGGCCTCGGGGACGAACACCTTGATGCCGTCGGCCATGGCGTTGTGGAAGTCGGCGAGCTTGGCCCAGCCGTCCTCACCGGGGGCGCTGTGGTAGCTCCACTCGTACGGGATGTCGGACTCGTTCTTCACCTCGATCCACTTGGGGAGCACGCCGGTCTGCTCGGCGATGAAGCGCAGCGTCCGCCCCGCCGTCTCGGCCGCGGCGACGAAGTCCACCGGCGTGCCCCGCGAGTTCACGACGCCCTCGCCGCTGTGGTGGTTAAAGCTCGGCCACTCGTCGAAGCACAGGACAAAGTCCAGGTCAACGTAACGCTCGGCGATACCCTGCGGGATCGTCTCGGGCCACGTCCAGCCCGACTCGAAGAACGACGGGTCCGTGTGGTGCGGGCGGCTCGGGTCTTCCCGGAACTCGGGCTTGCCGGGGTACTCGTCGTCGTAGCCCAGCTCGAGCGCCGGGGCGATCTTGAAGATCTGCCGACCCGGCAAGAAGCCGTGATCCATGAAGTAATCGTGCACGCCCCACGGCCCGCCCCACGGCGCGGCGTACACGCGGAAGTACTTGTCGTTCTCGAACTCGGTGATCCCCCCGATCGACAGCGTGGCATCGAGGTCGACATCCACCTTCACGGGTAGGATCGGCTTGTCGGCGCCGAGCACGGACCACGGCGACTCGTCGAAGATCGCGCTGATCCCCTCGTCCCGCGAAGTCAGGCGGATCGCGTCGACCGTGCCTTTGCCGCGCACGACGACCGTGTAGTCCAGGTGTGGCTGCACCGGGACGCTCCGTGCCTGGAACACGTTGGTCGTGTCGGTCTTGTACCAGTGCGAGAGCGGGCCGCTCGAGCCGTCGCTGTTCTCCCAAGTAATCTCCAGACCGCCGGCGTCGCCCACGAGCTGGAACTGCAGGAAGTACTCCCAGAGATCGACGATGTCGCTGGGGATCTCAAACCGCCGCTCGCCATCGATCTCACCGACGTCCTTGGCCAGGTGGACACCGAGCAACTTCTCTTCGCGGCTGTTGACCTGGACGCGATAGATTGGGTCGTGCTTCTTGGCGGTCTCGAACAGCAGCGCCAGCCGATCCTTCTGGGCCTGGGCGTAGTCGGGCAAACGCACCGCGCTGACGGCCGCCCCATCCGTGTCCGCCGCGTTGGCGTGCCCAACGCAAAACGGAAGCGTGGCCATCAATCCAACAACCAAGGCACCGATCAATCGAGACATGTCACACTCCGAGAAATTGCAAAAGATGCGAGCGACTCTTTGATTACGTACTTTATCAACTGAAAACGGGGGATCTACAAAAACCGCTCCCGTGCCGGCGGGTGGCTCGCGACGCGGGAACGGCAAGCGCGGAACCCAGAACAGCCCCCCAGAAGAGCCAACGCTTCGAGCGGTCGTGCATCCAGAGAAGATGGGCTCAGTCGGGCCGCGGGACGAACTTCAGGACCCGGCCGTACTTGCTGTACTCGGTCATCAGGATGTTGCCGTCGGCGTCGTAGGCGATGCCGTGGGGCGAGGTGGTCACGCCCTGCCGCCACTGGGCGGGCGGGGTACGGTTGCCGTTGTACTTGTCGTCGTTCGTACCCATCTTGGCCGTCACGTTCCCCTCGGTATCGAGCACGATGATCTGCCCCTCGATCTCGGCGATCGCGACGTCGGAACCATGGAACGCCGCCGCGGACGGGCGACGCAAGCCCGTGGCGAACTCGCCGATCCAATCGCCGTCCAGCGTGAGGTGAACCAGCCGGCGGTTGGCGCGATCGCAGGCCAGCAGTCGCGGCTCGTCGTAACGCGGATCGACGAACAGCTTGTGCAGGTTCTTAAAGCCGTACGGCTCGCTGCGCCCGATCCATGTGGTGCGGTAGCTTCCGTCGGGATCGAAGAGGTGGACGTTGTCGGAGGCGTACCCGTCCGCGACGTAGATGGTGCCGTCCGGGGCGACGTCGCACGAGGTGAAGCGGGGGTTGAGCTTGCCGTCTTTCTTCCAGATGAACTTCTCGGGGATCGCCGAGACCGGGGTCGAAAACACTTCCGTGCCGTCGAGTCGGAGCTTGCTGAGCGTGCCCGAGGTCAGGCCGACGCCGTAGATGAACTCGCCGTCGTCTTCCTGGTGGATGATGAAACCGTGGAAGTCGTTCGGTGCATCGGGCACGTTGCGGAGGTAGTGGCCGTCGGCCGAATAGACTTGCAGGCCGGGGTGCTCGCCGCCCTGCACCGAGACGTAGACCTCGCCGTTGGACGCGACAGCGATCTCGCCGTGGCTGTCACCGACGCCCTCCCAGCCGTCGGGCAGCGACGGGAAGCCGGGGCTGTGGTCGAACTCGTGAGCCAGGAGCGGCGAGTGAACGGCCAAGGCCACCGGCACGATCAGCAAGAGGAATATGTTCATGGATCGACTACCCAGGAAGGTGAAAGGGTTTCGGGGTACAAGGCCACGCGCCAGGTCAGAGGGCAAGCCAACGGCTAGCTCTTGGACTCCGTCGGGTGAACGGGGGGTTCGTATCGGATCTCGCATCCCGGCAATCGCTCGCGAAGCTGCGACACCGCCGCGGGCGTCAGGTCCGTCTGACCCAGGAACAGGCTGTCGAGCCCGGTGAACTGAGCCAGGGCTTCCAGCGAGTCGTCGGTCACCGCCGTGCCGAAGAGGTTCAGCCGCTTGAGACCGGGCAGGTCGAGCGTGGCCAGCCAGTCGTCGCCGACCTCGGCGTTACGGACGTCGAGCACCTCCAACTGCGTCATGGCGTTGAGCGTCGATCCGCTGGACTCGGAGAGCGTCGCGCCGGGCAGGTAGAGGCGTACGACGCGCTCGGCGACCGGGGCCAGCTCGTTGACTCGGTCATCCGTCCACGCGTCGTGGAACGAGCGCACCACGAGCGTGTCGCTGAGGGCGCTCTCGTAACGCACGACGCCGGGGTACTTGCCGGCCAGCGCGTCGACCGCGTCCCGCAGCGGCGCCCGCAGCTCGGCGACTTCTTCGGGGGTCGATTCGTGGTACGCGTGGTCCTCGGGGTCGGCCGCGAGCTCGGCGAGCAAGGCCTGCGTCACCGCTTCCAGCGATTGCTCGATCGGCTCATCGGGCGCGAGCGAGGCGATCGTCGCGTCGTTCGGCGCCCCGCGCTGCACCCACCACTCGATCACCGCGATCTCGTCGTCCGTCATCTGCGGCTCGTTTGCCGGCGGCATGTGCTCCTCGTCCGACAGTGGCAGATGCACGCGGGCGATCGCCAGGCTTGCCTCCAGGTCGCCCGGCACGATCGCCGGCCCGGTCGCCCCGCCCTCGAGCAGCCCCTCGTACGTGTCCATCACCAGCCGCCCCTTGAAACTGCGCGTCTGGTGGCAGTCGTAGCACTTGTTCACAAAGATCGGCACGACCGCGTGCTCGTAGATCATGCGCTCGTCGGCCGGCATCGTCAGCGCCAACGCCAAAGCCGCGTCCTCGTCGCTGACCTCGTCGCTCCGCCACGGGATGTAGTCGGTCAGATAGGTCTCGCCGTGCGTGATCGAGGCGCCGAGGTGGCTGGCCCAGGTCATCACCAGGCAACCGGTGAATAGCGTGACGAGATACGCGGAGTGCCTCGCCGGGCTCGCCGGGAAGCGCGGCAGGCAGCGGATCGCCAGCGCCACGACCGCGAGCGCCGCCGTGATCACGCCCCACAGGAAGTGCGCCTGCACGAGGTCGCCCTCCATCCCCTCGCCGCTCATCAGCAGCACGCCCAGCGTCATCGCCGCGACCGCGCTCATCGTCCCGAGAAATAGCGGCAGGAAGGTGGTCAGCCTCAGTCGACCGCGACTGAGCGTGTTGAGCCCCTCCATGAACGCGGTCAGCATCAGGATTCCGATCGGCATGTGCAGCACGACGGGGTGAAACCGACCGAAGAACACCGTCCAATCGCCGACCGACGGGTACAGCACCAGCAGCGCCAGCGGGCTGCACGCCAGCGGGATCAGCAGGAGAAAAAACCGGGATTGCCCGGTGGCCTCGCCGTCCATCAACTCAGGATCCCGTTGATGACGCTCGCGTCTTTGACGCCGGTGAGCTTTTGGTTGAGGCCCTGATACGGGTAGGTCAGCCGGCCGTGATCGATGCCGAGGATGTGCAGCAGCGTGGCGTGGAAGTCGCGCAGCCAGACGGGGTTGTCGGCGACCTGATAACCCATCGCGTCGGTCTCGCCATAGGTCACGCCGGGCTTGACGCCGGCGCCGGCCATCCAGAACGTGAAGGACGCGGGGCTGTGGTCCCGGCCGTTGTACTTGGTATCCGTCCCGCCTCGGTTCTCCTTCATCGGGGTCCGGCCGAACTCGCTGCCCCAGACGACCAGCGTGTCCTCCAGCATGCCCCGCTGCTTGAGGTCCTTGATCAGGGCGGTCATCGGGCGGTCGATCTGCTTGCACTTGCGGACGAAGCCGATGTCGAGCGACTCGCCCTCGTTCGTGCCGTGCGAGTCCCATCCCCAGTCGAACAGCTGCACGTATCGCACGCCGCGTTCGACCAGCTTGCGGGCGAGCAGGCAGTTGTTGGCGAAGCTCGCCTTGCCCGGCTCGGTGCCGTAGAGCTCGTGGATCGACGCCGGCTCGTCGTTGATGTCCATCGCCGCGGGCACGGACGTCTGCATGCGGAAGGCCATCTCGTACTGAGCGATGCGGGTTGAGGTCTCGGTGTCGTGCTTGCTCTGGTACTCCTCGGCGTTGAGCTGGTTAAGCGCATCGAGCGCCGCGCGGCGCATGTCGGTGTCGACGAGCGCCGGGTTCTTGACGTTCAGGATCGGATCGCCCGCCGATCGGCAGAGCACGCCCTGATAGACCGATGGCAGGTAGCCCGACCCCCACAGCGCCTTGCCCGCGCGCGGCAGCCGACCGCCCGACAGCAGGACCATGTAGCCCGGCAGGTTCTGGTTCTCCGTGCCCAGCCCGTAGGTGATCCACGCCCCGGCCGAGGCGTTGCCCAGCCGGGCGTTGCCGGTGTGCACGACGAGCTGCGCCGGGCCGTGGTTGAACTGATCGGTCGTCATGCTCTTGACGAAGCAGACGTCGTCGACGATCTGCGAGAAGTGAGGCAGCAGCTCGGAGACCCAGGCGCCGGACTGGCCGTGCTGCTTGAACTTGACCAGCGGCCCAAGGATCTGCGGCGTGCCCTGGATGAACGCGAAGTTCTGCCCCTCCAGAAGGCTCGGCGGGCACGGCTTGCCGTCGAGCTCGGCGAGCGCGGGGCGGTAGTCGAACAGCTCGAGCTGGCTGGGCCCGCCGACCATGTGCAGGAAGATGACGTTCTTGGCCTTGGCGGTGAACCGCGGCGGCAGCGCGCTCAGCGGGTTGGACGGGTCGTGCTGGATGTCGTAGCCGATGCCCGACGCCATCGCCCGCTGGCCGAGCATCCCGCCCATCCACATCGCACCCAGCCCGGTGGTGCACTGGGCGAGGAAGTTGCGGCGGGTGATCTTCTTGAGCCGTTTGTACTCGAGTTCTTCGAACAGGTTCATGGCGGTGTCTCCGCGGCCTATTTATTTAAGGCGGCGTCGAGGTTGAGGATCACGGAAGCCACGCTGACCAGGCCGGCCATCTCCGCGTCGTGCTCGTATGCGTCGTCGGGGCCGGGCTGGATGAGGTTGGGATCGGGCAGGTCGGTCGGCGGGTCCTTCTTGTTGCGCTTGGCTTGGTTGATCGCCTGGCGGTTCTTCGCCTCCTGCCGCTGGCGTTTGCGGTCGTACTCGGCCTTGACTTGCGCGTCCCACCGATCGCGGAGCAACGACTCGATCGCCGGGTAGCCGTCGACCGCGCCGTCGTACAGCTGCTTCAGGCGCTCGACGGCGATCGGGCTGGCGGGCTCGCTAGTCGCGAGGCGATACCCGTAGGCGATGCGTTCTTCGATCGAGCCTGGCTGGCTGTGCATCCGCTCGGCGAACTGGACGGTGGCGTTGAACAGCGCCGGGTCGTTCAGGGTGAACAGCGGCTGGACCGGCGTGTTGGAGTTGATCCGCCGGTCGCTGACCAGATCGCGCGACGGCGCGTCGAAGGCGGTGAAGATCGGGTACGGGCTTGAGCGCTGCCAGTGCACGTAGATCGATCGGCGGTTGGAAGCGAGCTCGTCGCTCTGCACCCACTTGCCGCCCTGCGGGTGCGAGGGGTTCCAGCCGCCCTCGGGGAGCGGCGGCATAACCGGCGGGCCGAACATCTCCTCGTTCAGCACGCCCGCCACGGCCAAAACCTGATCACGGACCATCTCACCGGTCAGCCGGGTGCGCGGGCCGCGAGCGAACAGCCGGTTGTCTGGGTCGATCTCGTTGAGCGCCGGCGACGACGCGCTGTCCTGCCGATAGGTCGCGGAGGTGACGATGTAGCGCAGCAGGTCCTTCATGCTCCAGTCGAAGTCGTGCATGAGCTTGAGCGCGAGGTGGTCGAGCAGGTCCGGGTGCGACGGCGGCAGGCCGACGGTGCCGAAGTCTTCCAGCGTCTCGACGATGCCGGTGCCGAACAGCTGCTCCCAGAAACGGCAGACGAGCACGCGCGCAGCCAGCGGGTTGTCCTTGTCGGCGAGCCAACGGGCCATGCGCAGCCGGGCGGGCTCGTCCGTGTCCGGCAGCGGGTGGAACGAGTCGGGCACGCCGGCCTGCTGCGGCTCGCCGAGGTCCGTCCAGTTGCCGCGGACGAACGTCTTGGTCCCGCGCCGCAGGTGCTCCGGGCGCTCGACCATCACGGGCACGCGCACTTGCTCGCCCTGCTTGAGCTCGTTGCGCAGGGCCTGACGCGTCGCGACCAGCTCGCGATACGCCTCGCCGGTGCCGAGGTCGCGCCAGCCGGGCTCGTCGGTCAGCGCGATCGCGCCGCGCTTGATCAGCAGTAAGCCCTTCGGGCCGCCCTGCCCGTGGTTCATCTCCAGCAAAAGCGTGTCGCCGGGGCCGGCGACGAACGGCTCGGCAAACCGGAACACCGCCCAGCGCGTGTGACTCATGTAGTTCAACGCCGCGAACCCGCTGCCTTCCTTGGGGTTCGGCCAGGTCATCGGGAACGGCTCGTCGAGGTCGATGCGGTCGAAGGCGAGCGGCCGCTTCGTGCCGTCGGGCCCCACGAGCGTCGCCTTGAGCTTCTTGAGGATGAAGCCGGTCGACGGCTCGTACGGCGCTGCCTCGAGCAGTTCGGGCATGACCTCCATCCGCATCGCCTGGATCGGGCCGTAGCCGTCGGGCAGCGGCGCGGTGATCGTCTGAGCCAGCGGCGTCGGCGTCCCCTCGAAGACGAACTCCTCGCGCCCCGCGCGCTCCTCGATGCGGTAGCTGAGCTGGTCGTCCTTGTCGGTGCTCGTCTCCAGCCCGCCCAGCCAGACCCACGCCGAGCGTTCCGCGAGGCCGGCGGGGATCTCCCACAGGCGTCGCGTGGCGTCGCGCTCCTCGGAGATCGTCGTGCCCAGCGCCTCGATCCGATACGCGTCGGACGGGAACGCCAGGTTCGGCTGCTCGCTGGTGAGGTCGCCGTCCTGGACGTTGTTCAGGAAGTCCATGAACTTGAAGTAGTCCTCGTGCCGAATCGGGTCGTACGGGTGCGAATGGCACTGCACGCAGGACATGGTGGTCGCGTGCCAGACCTGCCAGGT
>JBCCZA010000143.1:0-8997 GCA_039188455.1 Planctomycetota bacterium | reverse complement strand
ATGCGTTGCTTGATCGCGACCGATCCGGGCATGTCGCCCTGCCGCTGGAGGATCAGCGCCAGCATCAGCGCCAGGCCGGGGTCGTCGACCTCGCCATGCGCCGCCATCGCCTCGCGCACCACGCGCTCCGCGTCGTCCAGCCGACCGCGGCTGAGGTAGACCGACGCCAGCCCCTCGGCTCGCTGTGGCGAGGGCGGCAGCCGCTCCAGCAAACGCTCGGTCGTCTCGAGGAACTTGTCACGCTGCTGCGTCGTGCTGTAGTGCTGCTGGGCGAGCTGCAGCACCGGCAACGACTCGGGCATCTCCGCGAGCTTGGCCTCGATCAGCTCGGTCGCCTCGTCCTCGCGATCGCTGCGACGAAGCACGTCCATGCGTAGCTCGATGGCCTCGACGTCGCTGGGGTTCTCGTTGAGCAGCTCGACGAGCAGCGCGTCGGCCTCGGTGTAGTCACGCCGGGCCTCGGCCCACTCCGCTCGCTTCAGCCGCGCCACGCGCGACGTGGGGACCTCGCCGAGCATCCGCCGCATCAGCCGCTGATACCGCCCGCTCGTGTCCGGCAGCTCCGCGCCCGCGACCTCGTACAGCTCGAAGAGGGCCGCGTACGTCGGCTCGGACTTGGGGTTGATGTTCAACGCCTCCAGCAGCGTCCGCTCGGCGGCCGTCCACTGCGACGCCGCGGCCTCCAGGCTTGCCCGCTCGAGGAACAGCGACACGTCGCCGGTGCCGTCGCGCATCAGCTCGTCGAGCAGCGCCAGCGCCTCGTCCGACCGCCCGAGCTGACGCAGCAGCGCCACCCGCAGCCGGCCCACCTGCGGGTCCGCCACGCGATCCACCGGCTCGATCGCCTCCCACGCCGCCTGCCACCGCGACTCGAGCATCAGTAGCTTCGCCAGCTCGACCCGCGCCACCGCCTCGGTCCGCTCGTCGGCCACCGCCCGCCGCAACGCCGACCGCGCCGCGGGGATGTCGCTCTGCGTCGCCCGCGCCACGCCCTCGGCCAGCCACACCGCCCCGTCAACCCCGCCCGACTGCCGCGCCATCTCAGCCGCCGCCGACACCACCGGCTCGGCGCCCACCCGCTCGATCAGCCGCGCGATCACCATCCGCTGCCCGGCCGCGCTGTCCGGCAGCGCCCCGCTCAACACCGCCAGCGCCGCCGACGCCCGGGCCTCGGGTGTGCCACCCGCCGAGCCGTCGGTCACGAGGAGCTCGACCCAGCGATCCAGCACCGCCGCCGACACCGCCGGGTCCGCCGCGTCGACGCCCGAGGCCACGCGCTCGCGCAGCAGCTCGATCGCCTCGTCGCCCGGCAGCAGCCGCGCCAGCGCCAACGCGTACGCCGACGACCCGCCGTCCGCCTCGTACCCGTCGCGCAGCGCCGACACGAGCGCCGAGACGTCAACCCCCTGCGACGCGAGGTAGCCGGCCAACGCGAACGACTCGCGCCAACGCCCGTCGCTCAGCGCCCCCTCCGCGATCGTCACCGCCGCGGCCGGGTCGTCGTTACGCAGATAGCCATAAGTCAGCCGACCCAGCAGCGCCGCGTCCGGCGTTTCGCCCTCGGGCACCGCGGCCAGCGCCCGCTCGTACGCGGCCACCGCCTCGCTCGGCCGGCCCAGCCGAAGCAAGAGGTCGCCCACCGACGACTCGGTCTGCCAACGCACCGACTCCAGCAACGCCAGCACCCGACCCCGCGGCGACGACGCCATCAGCCGCGGGTCGGCCGACAGGTAGGACTCGAAACGCGCCAGCGCCAGCTCCGCCTCGCCGAGCTGCGCCGCCGCGGCCCCCAGGTGGTAATCGAGCAGCGCCACCATCGCCGGATCGATCCGGCCCGACGCCGCCATCGCCTCGGCCCCGCGCGCCAGCAGCCACGTCGCCTCTTCCCCGTCACCCCGCCCCAACGCCAGCCGCCCCAACTCGAGCCACACCGACGCGTCGCTGGGGTCCAGCACCGCCGCCCGCTCCAGCAGCACCGCCGCGTCCGCCGCGTTACCACCCGCCGCCTGGACCTCGGCCATCAGCTTCCCCCCCGCCGCGTCGCGCGGCGCCGCCCGCATCGCCACCCGCAGCTCGCGCAGCGCGTCAAACCCGCGGCGCTCCTTGATCGCCGCCCGCGCCCGGGCGTACGACCGCTGGGCGACCAGCGACGGCTCGGCGTTCGCCATCAGCGGGTCCTGCGTCGCCTGCACCCGGCTGAGGAACAGCGGCTCGTCCAGCCCGGCCGCCAGCTCGTCCAGCGATCCCGCCAGCCCCGCCCGCTCCTCGGCCGACATCGCCACCACCCGCGTCGGGTCCACCCCCGGCGGCGGCATCACCTCGTCCGCCGAGAAGCTCGACGCCACGACCACCCCGCCCCCGCGCTCCGCCGACGCCGCGGCCTCGCCCGACGCGGTCGCCCCGCCGCCGGTCTTGCACGCCGTCAGCCCCCCGCCCAGACCCGCCGATATCGCGATACACCCCGCCCACGCCCCGATCCACCCGCCCGTCCGCCGCGTCGTCTGGCTCATGGGATCACTTTATTCAACGCGTAGCTGAAGATCCCAGTCGCACCCGCTCTTTTCAGAGGCGGCACCAGCTCGCGCTCCACCCGACGGTCCACCACCACCTCGAACGCCACCCAGTCCGTGTCCGCCAGCTCGTTCACCGTCGGGCTCTGGCTGGCCGGCAGCAACGCCAGCACCTCGTCCAGCCGAGCCTTGGGCACGTTCGCCTTGAGCCCGACCATCGCCTTGGCCTCGATCGCCCCCTGCAGCAGCACCGCCAGGTCCTCGATCTTCCGCCGCTTCCAGCCGTCTTCCCAGGCGGCCTTATTGGCCACCATCCGCGTCGTGCTCGTCAGGATCGTGTCGATGATGCGCAGCTTGTTCGCCTTCAGGCTCGAGCCGGTCTCGGTGATGTCCACGATCGCGTCGATCAGCCTGGCCTTGACCTCCGTCGCGCCCCACGAGAACTCGACCTTCACGTCGATCCCGCGGTCGGCGAAGTACCGCTGCACCGTGCCCATCAGCTCGGTCGCCACGATCCCGCCCGCCAGGTCCTCGACCGTCTTGGCCGGCGACTCGTCCGGCACCGCCAAGACCCACCGCGCCGGCTTGCTCGTCGCCCGGCTGTACCGCAGCTCGCACACCTCCACCACGTCCGACCCGTTCTCCACCACCCAGTCGTGGCCGCAGATCCCCACGTCCACCACGCCGTCCTCGACGTACCGGCTCATCTCCTGCGAACGGAACATCAGCGCCGACATCGACTCGTCGTCGATCTGCGGCACGTAGCTGCGGCTCGACACCGTCAGGTCGTAGCCCGCGCGGCGGAACAGGTCGGCCGTCGCCTGCTCGAGACTGCCCTTGGGCAATCCTAGCTTGAGCTCGCGGGTCTCGGCCGCCGCGGCATCGACCGCGCCCGGATCGTTGGTCGTGGTGGTGCTCATTTCTTCTTCGTCGACTTCTTCTTGGTGGTCTTGGCCGCCTTCTTCTTGGTCGTCTTCTTGGACGCCGCCTTCTTGGTGACGGCCTTCTTCGTGGTCGGCTTCTTGGAGGGGGCCTTCTTGGAGGGGGCCTTGGTCCCGGCCGCCTTCTTC
Source organism: Planctomycetota bacterium (assembly GCA_039188455.1). Lineage (GTDB taxonomy): Bacteria > Planctomycetota > Phycisphaerae > Phycisphaerales > Phycisphaeraceae > JBCBUE01. The sequence continues at coordinate 5,417 of JBCCZA010000143.1, read as the reverse complement.
TTGGTCGACTTCGCGGCCTTGGCGGGAGCGGCTTCGACCGCCTCGGCGTCGGAGTCGTCGGCCGCGCCGGACGCCGCGGTCAGCGCCACGGACGTCGTCGCCGCCGCCGCCGCCATCGCCGGCTCGGGCATCTTCAACCCATCCGCCCAGGCCTGCAACACCACGTGCGTGTCCAACGCATCCGCCGACTTGACGTGCTTCATCAGCGACGCCTCGGCCTCGTCGCACGACATCCCCTCGGCCAGCACGCCCTCGCGCACCAGCAGCGACAGCAGCTTCTCGTCCACCGGCACCGCGTGGCCGCCGAACGCCAGCAGCATCGTCTGACTCACGACATACGCCGGCGCCCCGGGCAGCGTCTCTAGGTACGCCCGCTGGTCCTTCTTGCTCTTGCCCTCGAGCGACGCCATGTCGATCCCGTGCTCGCGCCGGAACACCTCGTTGAGCGCGTCGCGCATCCGCGGCACGCGCTCGTGGATCATCGGGTAGTCCTCGCCGACCACCTCGATGATCTCCGCCGGGTGGCTGACGCGCAGCTCGTTGATGTCGACCATCACCGCCAGCACCCGCCCCAGCGCCTGCTCGGCCTGGTCGCGCGTCGCCTGCCACTGGAAGAACGACACCGCCAGCTGCGTCGTCCCGTCGCGCGGCGGCGGCTCCTCGAGGTTCTTGCGCTTCTGTCGGGCGCTCTTCAACAGCGCGGTCAGCGACTTGCCGATGTCCGTTGCCTTGCTCACGCATGGTCCTCCGCGCCGCCGGCCCGCCCGACTCCGGGCGCCACCGACGGGTCGTCGATCGTGGTCTCGTCCGGCGGCGCGTCGCCGCCCTCGTCTCCCGGCCCGCTGCGGTCCATCGCCTCGCGGATGGCACGCAGTGTCTGGTCCTGCTTCTTCAGCTCGTCGTCGCCGCGGAACGTCAGCCGCGGCACGCGCCGCAGCGCCAGCTTCTTCTTCGCCAGCCCGTGGATGTGCACGGCCGCGTGCTCCAGGCCCTTGACCGTCGTCCGCTGCTTCTCGGCCGGCAGCACCGACACGAACACCGTCGCCGCCGCCATGTCGTCGCTGACCTTCACCTTCGTGATGCTCACCAGGCCTTCGATCCTGGGGTCCGAGATGCTGCGCTGCAGCACCTCCGCCAGCACGCGGTGGAGCGTCGACTCGATCTGTTCGATCCGATGGCTCATCGTCCTTCGATCACCTGCACGTCGTACGCGTCGAGGTAGTAGTCCCGGCCATGGCGTAGCTTGTCGACGATCCGATCCAGCACGCTCCGCACGCGCTTCCCGTCGTTGCCCGCCATCGTCACGCCCAGCACCGCGAGGTTGATCGTCTCCTCGGCCCCGACCTCGGCGACCGAGACCTGATGCTCGCGGTGCAGCCGATCCTTGAGGCTCCGCACGACCCGCCGCTTGTCCTTGAGGCACTCGGCGTGATCAACGCGGATCTCGGCTTGCAGGACGCCCACGATCATCGCGTCAGTCGAGCTTGCGCTTCACCTCCTCGACGCGGTAGCACACGATCTGATCGCCCGGCTTGACGTCCTCGAAGCCCTCGATGCGGATGCCGCACTCCGTGCCGACCTGCACCTCCTTGGCCTCGTCCTTCACGCGGCGCAGGCTCGACAACTTGCGGTCGGCCGTGACGATCACGCCGTCGCGGATCACCTTGCACAGCTCGTCGCGACGCATCGCGCCGTCGGTGACCAGGCAGCCGGCGATCATGCCCACGCCGCCGATCTTGAACACCTGCTTGACCTCGGCCGTTCCCGAGTCGATCTCGCTCTTCTCCGGCGCCAGCATGCCCTCGAGCGCGAGCTTCACCTCGTCGATCGCCTCGTAGATCACGCGGTACAGCCGGATGTCGACCGACCGCGACTCGGCGATCTCCCGCACCGCCGGCGTCGCGACCACGTGGAAGCCCACGACGATGGCGTCCGACGCGTCGGCCAGCAGCACGTCCGACTCGGTGATCCCGCCGACCGCCGTGTGGATCACCCGCACGGCCACCTCGTCGTTGCCCAGCTCGGACAGCGACTTGTTCAGCGTCTCGACCGAGCCCTGCACGTCGCACTTGAGGACGACGCGCAGCTCCTTGACGCCGCCGGCCGCGACCGTCGCCGCGAAGTTGTCCAGCGTCACCTTCGTCTGGCTGGCCAGCTCGCGGTTGCGCTCGTCCTCGCGGATCTGCAGCGCGATGTTCTCGGCTTCCTTCAGGGAGTCCGTGACGTACAGCCGGTCGCCGGCGTCGGGGATCTCGTCGATGCCGGAGAGCTCCAGCGGCGTCGCCGGCCCGGCTTCCTTGATCCGCCGGTTGCGGTCGTCGGTCATGTCGCGGACACGCCCGAACGCCCGGCCGATCGAGATAAACCCGCCGACCTTGATCTGCCCGTCCTGGATCAGCACCCGCGCGACCGAGCCACGCCCGGCCTGCATCTCGGCCTCGATCACCGTGCCACGCGCCGGGCCGCCGTAGTCGGCCGTCAGCTCCATCACCTCGGCCTGCAGGTCGATCAGCTCGATCAGGTCCGTGATACCGTCGCCCGTCTCAGCCGAGGTCTTCACCACCTCCACGTCGCCGCCCCACGGCACCGGGTTCAGCCCGTGCTCGGCCAGCTGGCCGTAGATCTTCTGGATGTTCTCCTCGGTCGCCTGCGGCAGGTCCGTCTTGTTCAGCGCGACGATCACCGGCACCTCGGCGGCCTTGGCGTGGTTGATCGACTCGATCGTCTGAGGCATCACGCCGTCGTCCGCCGCACACACGATGACCGCGATGTCGGTCATCTTCGCCCCGCGGGCGCGCATCGTGGTAAACGCTTCGTGGCCGGGCGTATCCAGGAACACAACCGACTTTTCTTCACCATCCGACCCGCCGACCGTCACGCGGTACGCACCGATGTGCTGCGTGATGCCGCCGTCTTCGTGGGCCGCGACGTCGGCCTGGCGGATGCGGTCCAGCAGCGAGGTCTTGCCGTGATCGACGTGGCCGAGGATCGTCACCACCGCGGGGCGCGGGCGGACGTCGACGGCCTCGCGGTCGGCGAACTGCTTCTGCACCTTCGCCTCGGCCGTCTCCTGCTCCTTGACGACCAGTTCGATGTCGTACTCGAGGGCGATCTCCATCGCGGCCTCGGTGTCGATCGCCGAGTTGACGGTGGCCATGACCTTCTTCTGGGTGAAGAGGTACTTGATGATGTCGCCGGTCTTGATGCCGGTCGCGGCAGACAGGCCCTTGATGGTGATGGGCTCGGCGACCTCGACCTTGCCGCCGGTCTCCGCGGCCGACTGGGCCTGCTGGCCGCCGCCGCGGCGGGACATGTCGTTGCGGCGCTTCTTGACAAAACCGCTGGCGCCCTTGAGCCGGGCGTCGAGCTCCTCGAGGTCGGCCTTGCTGAATTGGCTGGGGCCCGAGGGCAGCGCGTCCGAGCTTCGGCCGCGCCGGGTGTTCATCGACCGCCCGCCGCCGCGCCGCCGGTTGGCCGGGCCGCCGGGGGCCTGCCCCGCGTCGCCGCCACCACCGATGCCGCGCACGCCGCCGCCGCGCGACGGGCCGCGCGATCGCGTGATGCCCTCGACCTCGCCGGGCGCGGGGCCCGCCGGACCGCCGCCACCACCGCCCATGCCGCCCGGCCGCGGCCCGCGCGGGCGCGGCGTCGGCGCCGGCTCGGGCTTCTCGACCCGCACCACCTTCGGCCCGCTGACCTTGGCCTGCTGCGGCTTGACCTGCTCGCCCACCGGCTTCACCACGTCCGGCCGGGTCGGCACGTTCTGCTGGCCGACCGGGCCCACCGGCTTGGCCGGCATGGGCGTGGCCGGGTCTTGCTCTTCGCCCTCGGCGGCGGGCGCCTCCTCGGCAGGCGGCGTCGGGCGCTTCTTCGCCGTCGCACGCGTCGCCGCGGCCGTCACCTCTTCGGTCGGCTCGTCCCCGGCGTCGTCGCCGTCGGTCGGCACGACCGCCTCGGGCGCAGCCTCCTCGGCCGGCGGGTCCATCACCGCCGTCGCCGTCTCGCTCTCGACCGGCGGTTCCTCGGCGTCGGCCTTCTTGCTCGCCTTGGCCTTCTTGCGGGCCGCCTTCTTGCGCACCTTGGTCAGGTCGACCTTCTCGGCCTGCTCGATCGCCGTCGAGTGATCGGCGTCCGTCTCGCCGAACCACTGGCGGATCGTCTCGGCCAGCCCGAGCTTCACGGTGGACATGTGGTTCGTGATGTCAGGCACGCCTTCGGCCTCACACTTCTCCACGATCACCTTGCTCTTGACGCCCAGCTCTTTGGCCAGCTGGTGAACTCGCAACGCTTTGGCCATGCTCGATCCGTTCCTGTCCCGACCATCGGTCTCGCCGCCACGGGCTCAGCCCCGCGACACGGCCGCCGCGGACGTCCGACGCCCGCGACCGACTCCCGTTCCCACGCCCGTCACGCCGGACGCGGTTCCTCCACCTCTTCTTCCGTCGATTCGGCCGCATCGACCGATGTCTCGCCCTCGGCAGGTGCGTCCTCGGCAGCAGGCGCTTCCGCCACGGTGTCGGTTGCCTCGGTCTCAGCCTCGGCGTCCGAGGACTCCGCCTCGCCGGCATCGCTCGGCTCGGTATCGGCGTCGGCGGTCGCTTCCGCGGGCGTCTGTGCCTCTGACTCGGCCGGCGCCGGCGGGAGGATGTCGCCGAGGATCGCCGCCGCCTGGGCCGCGCCCGGCATCGACACGATCCCCGCCGCCTCCTCGCGCTTGACGCGCTCCTTCTCTTCCTTCTCCTTGGCCTGCTCCTCGGCCACCACCTTCGACCGCTCCGACGCCGCCGCGGTCATCCGCTCGGCCGTCTCTTGGTCGATCAGCAGCGTCTCGGTCAGGTACGGGATGCCGACCTCCTCGACGTCGAAGACGCTGATCACGCCCAGCGCCGCCAGCCGGTCGACCATCTCCTGCTCCACGCCCTCGACGCCCTTGAGGCAGTCGTCCAGCGTGTCCAGGCCCTTGGTGAACTCGGCGGGCGTGAGGATGTCGATGTCCCAGTTGCTCAGCCGCGCCGCCAGCCGCACGTTCTGCCCGCGCTTGCCGATCGCCAGCGACAGCTGGTCCTCGTTGACCACGACCGTCGCCCGCCCCAGCTCGAAGCACAGCGAGATCTCGACGATCTCCGCTGGCTTGAGCGCGTTCTGGATCAGGATCTGCGACGACTCATTCCAGCGAACGATGTCGATCTTCTCGCCGCCCAGCTCGTCGACGATGTTGCGGATCCGGCTGCCGCGGACACCGACGCACGCGCCCACCGCGTCGACCTTCGAGTCGATCGATGCGACCGCGATCTTGGTCCGGTGGCCGGCCTCGCGGGCCATGGCCTTGATCTCGATGATCCGCTCGGCCACCTCGGGCACCTCGATCTCGAACAGCCGACGGATCAGGTCCGGCGACGCCCGGCTGAGCACGATCT
>JBCCZA010000142.1:0-9075 GCA_039188455.1 Planctomycetota bacterium | reverse complement strand
GCCGGGGCGGGCTTGCAGAACTCGGGCCACTTGTCGGGGTTGTCCATCCAGGGGAAGTTGCCCGAGTCGATGATGGCGCCGCCGACGTGCGTGCCGTGGCCGCCGATGAACTTGGTCGTCGAGTAGACGACGATGTCGACGCCGTGCTCGATCGGCCGCAGCAGCATTGGGGTCATGACGGTGTTGTCACAGATGACCGGCAGGCCGTGCTCGTGGGCTATGGCGGTGGTCTTCTTGAAGTCGGGCACGAAGTTGCGGGGGTTGCCCAGCGACTCGAGGTAGACGCAACGGGTGTTCTCGTCGACGAGCTCGGCGATCTTGCCGGGCTCGGCCGGGTCGTAGAAGCGGACCTCGATGCCCAGCTGCTTGAACGTCTGGGTGAAGAGCGTCCAGGTCCCGCCGTACAGCGCGGTCGAGCTGATGATGTTCTGGCCGGCGTGGCAGATGGTGAGGATGGAGGCGGTGATGGCGGCTTGGCCGGAGGCGAAGCCCAGGCCGGTGACGCCGCCGTCGAGGGCGGCGAGGCGCTTCTCGAGGACGTCGACGGTGGGGTTCATCAGCCGCGAGTAGATGTTGCCAAACTCTTGGAGGCCGAAGAGTCGGGCGGCGTGGTCGGTGTCGTCGAAGACGTACGAGGTCGTGGCGTGGATGGGCACGCCGCGGGAGTGCGACTCGTCGATCTCCTGCCCTGCGTGCAGGGCGCGTGTACCGATACCGAGGTTGTCAGGCAGATCAGCGGACATGGAGGGGTCTCCGTATCTTCTCGGCCTTGGCCGTCGGATCGGTCCTTCGTGTCTCGCCCGGGACACGGGTGGGGCCGACGGCGGAGGCGTCGAATGGTTGGGCCGGAGTCGCCGGGGGAATGCCCGGCGGGCGGGGTTGTGAATCGCGGGGCTGCACAGCGCAGGCCGCGATTGGGCGAACCGTGGACGATAGCCGAGTCGCGAGACCGTCGCAAGACCCGTTCTCATATTCAACCGCGGGGTGGTCGAACGGCAGCGGACTGGTGCCCGCTCAGTGCCATGGAGCGGCGTGAGCCGCCCCTAGCCTCGGGTGTCACGCCGAGCGAAGTGTTTTCGCCAAGCCAAGGCGGGAGTGCCCGCCGCCGTAGAAACCGGTCTTCTCGAGGAACACACGGTACCCGTGCGTGGCGTAGAACGACGGGGCCTCGTACCCGGCGGTCCAGGTGTAGATGTTGCCGATGCCCAAACCGGCGACACGCGTTTCCAAGCTCACGAGCAGTCGCGATCCGATCCCGCAGCGGCGATACGATTTGTCGACGTATAGATCGGTCAGGAAAAACCAATCGGCGTATCGATCACTATCGCTATCGCGATAAGCCAGCCCGCTGGACGCTCCGATGCACTCACCCGCCGCCTCAGCGACGTAGCCGAGCCGTTCTGGCTCTTGATGAGGAACGCCGCACTCGGCCGCGTGCTCCGCGAACCCGGCGACCACGCCTGCGTATTCGGCATCGTCCATCCCACGCTCTTGGATGACGATCTGGTCTTTCATGCCGATGCTCTTAATGAGAGCCGTACACCTTCTCGGGGTCGTAGACCGGTTCCTGAACAGCCGACATAGTCGGGCCGTGGTCGGTCGGGGCCTGGCCGGTGGGGATGGCCCGGTAGAAGCAGTTGCGGTAGCCGACGTGGCAGGAGGCGGCGGCCGAGCCGTCGTGGGAGGTGCCGACCTCGACGCGGGCCTGGACGACGTCCTGGTCGCAGTCGGTGAGCAGCTCGACGACCTTCTGGGTCATGCCGGAGGACTCGCCCTTGAGCCAGAGCTTGCCACGGGAGCGGGACCAGTAGTGGACCATGCCGGTCTCGATGGTCTTGGCCAGGGCGAGATCGTTCATGAAGGCGAACATGAGGACCTCGCCGGTGGCGGCGTCGGTGGTGATGCAGGGGATCAGGCCGTGCTCGTCGAACTTGGGGGCGAAGGGCGCGTCGGTGGCCTCGAGTTCGTGCTTGTCGGCCGGGCGTGGGGCGAAGACGGGGCCAGTGGCTGGCTGGGTCATGGCCCGATGATATCCGGTGGATTTTCCCGGATGCGTTGCCCGAGGCGTCGCATGGTCTTACGTTACGTACGCCTGCGCGATTGCCCCGAACCCGGACGATGACCGCCAGCCCGACCGACACGCCGAACGCCCCGCACGACGCGGACGAGGTGCCCGCGCCGTTCAAGCGGTACGAGCTGGGCGACGTCTTCTTCGACGAGATGTTCGCCGAAGCCGGCGTCCCCCGCGCGTCGTACCGCCTGCTCTACGACCGCCTGCTCGAGCTGTCGGCCGAGGAGTGGCAAAGGCGGCAGGAGTCGGCCGAGGTCTCCTTCCTCAACCAAGGCGTGACCTTCACCGTCTACGGCGACAAGGAAGCGACCGAACGCATCTTCCCGTTCGACCTGCTGCCCCGCATCGTCACGTCCGAGGACTGGTCGGTCATCGAGCGTGGCCTGACGCAGCGCATCACCGCGCTCAATCACTTCCTCCGCGACATCTACTCGGACGCCATGATCCTCCGCGACGGCGTCATCCCGCGCGAGCTCGTCTACTCCTGCAAGCACTACCGCCGCGAGATGCGTGGGCTGCGCGTGCCGCGGGATGTGTATGTGTCCATCGCCGGGTCGGACCTGGTCCGCACCGAGAACGGCGACTGGGCCGTCCTGGAGGACAACCTCCGCGTGCCGTCGGGCGTGAGCTACATGGTCGCCAACCGCGAGACCAGCAAGCGCACGCTGCCCACGCTGTTCGGCGCGTGCGGCGTGCGGCCGGTCGACAGCTACCCGCAGGCGTTGCTGCGGACACTGATCTCGCTGTCGCCCACGCAGCGGCCCGACTCGACGGTCGTCGTGCTCACGCCCGGCGTGTTCAACTCGGCCTACTTCGAGCACACCTTCCTGGCCCGCGAGATGGGCGTGCAGCTCGTCGAGGGCCGCGATCTGCTCGTGCACGACAACGTCGTGTACATGCGCACCACGTCCGGCTTGGAGCGGGTCGACGTCATCTACCGCCGCATCGACGACGACTTCATCGACCCCGTCGCCTTCCGGCCCGACTCCGTGCTCGGCGTGCCGGGGCTGTTCAACGCGTATCGCGCCGGCAACGTGGCGCTAGCGAACGCCGTGGGCAATGGCGTCGCGGACGACAAGGCCGTGTACGCCTACGTCCCGCGGATGATCCGGTACTACCTCGACGAGGACCCGATCATCCACAACATCGAGACGTTCCTGCTCGGCGAGCCGGAGCAGCGGCAGCACGTGCTGGCCAACCTCGACAAGCTGGTCGTCAAGGCCGTGGGCGAGGCCGGCGGCTACGGCATGCTCATCGGCCCGCACGCCACGCAGCAGCAGCGCGAAGAGTTCGCCGATGCCATCCGTGCCAACCCCCGCAACTACATCGCCCAGCCGACGCTCAAGCTCTCGCGCGGGCCGTGCTTCATCGACGGCCACGTCGAGCCACGCCACCTCGACCTCCGCCCGTTCGTGCTCACGGGCGAGACGACCACCATCGTCCCCGGCGGGCTGACGCGCGTCGCGATGCGCAAGGGCTCGCTCGTCGTGAACAGCTCGCAGGGCGGCGGGTCCAAGGACACCTGGGTCTTGTATTGACCGTGTTTCGCCGGCGACTTCGCTCGCCGTATTGAGGAATCGTTCGCGTGTTATCAAGAGTCGCCGACAGCGTGTACTGGACCGGCCGCTACTTGGAGCGGGCCGAGCACACTGCGCACCTGATCGAGACAAACCTCAACCTCATGCTCGAGGCCTCGCCGCAGTCGCACGACCACCGCTGGCCACGCTTGCTCGGCGCCTGCATGACGCCCGAGCTCGAGGACCTCAAGCCCGACGACGCGTTCTCGGCCGTGCAGGCGATGTCGCTGGCCGAGGACAACCCGCAGTCGATCCGCGCGTGCATCCTCAACGCCCGCGAGAACATGCGCCAGGTCCGCGAGCGCATCCCGACCGAGGTCTTTGAGCAACTCAACACGCTGTATTTCAAGGTCAAGCAGACCCGGCTGGAGTCGATCTGGGGGTACCGCCCGGACGCGTTCTTCCGCTCGATCCGCCACGGGATCCACCTGTTCCACGGCCTGACCGACGCGACCGTCCCGCACGAAGAGGGCTGGCGTTTCCTGCAGCTCGGCCGATCGCTGGAGCGGGCGCAGGGGGTGGCCCGGCTGGTGCACGCGCACGCGCCGATGATCTTCGGGGCCGAGGAAGACGAGGCCGACCGCTACCTGGCGTGGGTCGGGCTGCTCAAGTCCTGCGAGGCGTACATGCCGTTCCTGGAGCGGTATCGCTCGCGGATCACGCCGACGAACATCGCCGAGTACATGCTGCTGGACGAGGACTTCCCGCGGTCCGTGCGGTACGCCGTGGATCAGGTGGCGATGAACCTCGAGGCGATCGCGCTCGACAACGGCGGGCGCAACGCTGCGCGACTCGCCCGGCTGGCGGGGCGGCTGCAGTCGCAGCTGAGCTACGCCCAGATCGACGAGGTGATGGACGCCGGCCTGCTGAACTTCCTGCACGAGGTCCTCACCCGCTGCGGCGAGATCCACGCCGCGGTGTATCGCGCTTACATCGCCTACCCCGTCGAAGAGGTCGCCGTCTGACGCCTGCTTGATCGCTCACCCCTTACCCGGTCAACGTCCCATGGCCAAGCACTACCACGTCGAGCACACCACGCGATTCGTCTACGAGACGCCGGTCCGCGAATCGGTGATGGAGGTCCGCATGAAGCCCCGCGACGAGTGGGGCCAGCAATGCCTGACCTTCGACCTGCGCACCGCCCCCCGCGCCAACGTCCACGCCTATCGCGACACGATGGGCAACACCGTGCACTACTTCGACATCCCCCGCACGCACCTCAGCCAGGCGGTCACGGCCGCGTCGTCGGTCCGTGTCGAGGCGCTCACCGTCGAGCCCGTCGATATCCCCGGGGACTTCGACCGCCTGCCGGCCTGCTTCGAGCAGGACCCCCTCTGCTGGGAGATGACCCAGCCCTCACGCTTCGGCGAAACCACCGAGAAGCTCGATGCCTTCGCCAAGCAGCACGACGCCGAGCGGACCGACTCGACGCTGTCGACGGCCCAGCGGCTCAGCCGATTGGTGCACGAACACCTGCGTTACGAGCCGGACCAGACGACGGCCGAGTCGACGATCGACGAAGCGCTCGAGCTGGGCTGCGGCGTCTGCCAGGACTTCACGCACGTGCTGATCGCGCTGTGCCGACGGGTCGGGCTGCCCGCTCGATACGTGTCGGGGTACCTGTTCCGCGGTTCGCCGTCGGAGGCGGCCGAGCCGGCCGAGGCCGTCCGCCCGGTCGAGGCAGCCGCGCAGTGGCAGGGGCAGACGTACGCCCAGTCGATGCAGCAGTCCGAGCAGGCCCCCGAGGCCGAGGAGACCGACGCGACGCACGCCTGGGCCGAGGTGTACGTCCCCGACCACGGCTGGATCGGCCTGGACCCGACGCACGACGAGCCGGTCGGCGAGCGGCACATCCGCACCGCCGTCGGCCGCGACTACGCCGACGTCCCCCCCACCCGCGGCGTCTACCGCGGCAACTCGCAGGGCAAGATGGAGGTCGGCGTCCGCGTCACCGAGCTCGCCACCCCCGACCAGCTCAAGCCCATCGCCCCGCCGACCCTGCAATACACCGGCTGGACCCCGCCCGAGGTCATGCCCGACGTCCCCGACGAGCCCAAGCCCTTCGAGTACTACGCGCAGCAGATGCAGCAGCAGCAAAGCTGAGCAATCATGACGGCGCCGAGGTAATTGCGTCCGCAGAGCCAGGACGCTCTAACCCAAGATGTGGCAAGTGAATCTTCACGTAGCTGCGTCTCGCGGCAATGACTAGGTGTAGCACCGCGAACGCACCCCACGCCTGAATCCCTAACTCGCCGAGCCATCCGTAGAGTGGAAACCCACCAGGGTACAAACCGAGTAGAACGATGAAGGCCCCCCAATACACGAACGGGCCTCGCCAAATACGGCTCCAGCTTGGACTTCGTCCAACCGAGATCGCTCGAGAAAAGATGTAAACACTCAGAGGAAGACCAACAAAAGAAAGTACCTGTTCAGCGGCGAGTTCGCTGTAATTCGTTTGAGCGTAATACGGCACAAAGTCGTAGCTCCTGCCTAGAACTAGCGTGACTACGGGTTCCATCTCGTCTCGCGATCTCCACTAGCCAGGTCAGCACAAGCTTGGGTCGACTACGCCATATCCATCCTATCGCTTACTGCTAATTCGCCAACACGACTCATGTTTTTCCATCCCGATATGTGGGTAGTACGACTCGGCCCCCGGTGCGGAGAGCAGGATGAGCGAGGACGATCGGCCCGCGGCGTCGTGCGTCTTGTCGATCAACGCCCTGCCGATGCCTTGCCCTTGATAGGCGACATCGACCGCGAGGTCGGACAGGTACGTGCAGTAGGCGAAGTCGCTGATCGCGCGGGAGACGCCGATGAGCAGGCCGTCGGCGTTGCGGGCGGTGACGATCACGTCGGCGTGCTTCAGCATCGCGGCGATTCGGTCCGGCTGATCGACCGGCCGGCGCTCGGCGAGGGTCGATCGGCGGAGGACGTCGATGAACTCGTCGGCCGTCAGCGCGGGCTCGACCGCGTAAGCGACGTCGGGCGCAGGCATCGGTCGTGGTGAGTTGGACATCGGCGATTCACCCCGCGCGACCGAACGCCTAATCCGGCTGCTAGCTGCGACGCTACGCGTCGCTGGAGGATTGACGAGAGCGCATGACACCTCGTTCAGCGACGCGTGGCGTCGCAGCTGAGGAAGACAGGTCACGCATCAGTCGTTGTGCTTCTGCCGCAGCCGGCCGGAGAGGCGGAGCAGCAGGTGGACGCGCTCGAACTCGTTGGTCCACTCCTGCAGCTCGGCGGCCAGGTGCTCGGGCGGGACCGGGGCGCCGGGGAGCGGGCAGTGGGCGCCCAGGGCCTGTTCGGCCATGACGCGGTAGCGGCTGAGGGGCTTGTCGCCCATGACCGAGACGAGCTCGAAGTCCTCGGCGGCGAAGATCGCCATCGGCACGCGGTTGCCGGCGTTGACGGTGACGAGCTGCTGGAGGTCCATGTGCTCGTCGCGGTCGAGCCACTTGACCTTGGCCTTGCCGCCGGTGGCGTCGGCGATGGCCTGGATCATCGGGCCCTGGCGGACGCAGTCCCCGCACCAGATGCCCGAGACCATGAGGACGTGGAACTCGCGGACGAACCCGCCGAGCATGTTCTTGCACGGCTCGGGCAGGACGAGCTGCTCGCCGATCTTCTCCCAGCCGGCTTTCTGGTCGGGCTGGCCGGAGGCGAGATAGGCGTCGTAGTCGAGCCCGGCCTCGAACTTGGCGCGGAGGTAGTCGGCGGAGGTCAGGGACGGTGTGTCGGTGGCGATGGTCATGCGGTTGCTCTTACGGGTGATCGTCGGCGTGCACCCTACTGTATCCATGGCCGGTCGCGAGATTCAGCGGTCACGCGGCCGTGCCTGGCGGTGAGCTAATTTCACGATTCATCGTTGACGCATTGAGCTGAGTAGAACATTCTGCAAGGGCTTCTATTCCGGCTCCGGAGACATGTCGATGCGTCCGACCACAGGTTTAATCGCGTTCCTGACGATCCTCGCCTGCACCTGCCCGGCTACCGCCGCTCGACTCGACGGTGACGAGCCGATTGAGTTGAAGGTTTACGACGTCCATCGCCTCATCGCTCCGCCGACGCCGATCCACATCCCCGACTTCATCCGGGCCGACGAGGAAGCGCACCGTCTTTTTGAAGAGGAGCCAAGACCCGATGTGTTTTCCGGGTCCACCACGGAGGATTTGATCACCCTCATTCAGAGCGTGGTCGGTCGACAGAGCGACTGGCTGGCGTTCGGCGGCGAGATGGCGTCGGTTCACGAGTTCAACGGGAACCTGATCGTCAAGGCACCGGCCTCTTGGCAGGCCGAGCTGTCGACCTTCCTGTACCGGCTGTCGGACCGGATCGACGATGATTTTGTGGCCGAAGTCACGATCATGCATATGTCCCGCATGGCCATGCGGACTCAGGCTCTCCGATCGGTAGACCCATCTCGTCAGCACGCCGACGCCATTCTCGACCACGAGGAAACCGTAGCGGAGCTCGTCGAAGATGGTGGCTCGATCGTGAGCGAATTCAGGTTCCAGCTTGGCGGTGGCCGTTACACCCAGGCATGGATCGATGGCGGTCCCGAGAACGACGGTACGGGTGTTTTCATTATGGCTGCGGCCAGAACGTCAGATCGAGACTCCGTGTTTGCTGACCTCCGCGTGGCGATCGCCCCGGGTGACGGGCAAGTGCGCGGATGGCGATCGCCTAGCTTGGGTTTCGTCGGACTCCAGCCGGCCGTTGTCAAGATGAGCGGGCCAGCGTCCACTGAAGGAAAGCCAGGGGCGTCTTACGTCACGGTGTTTAGGTTGACCCGACTTCAGTCGGACCAGGCCGATGTTATCCGTGGCGGCCCTTGATCCCGGGCTGCCTCCTACTCAGCGAGCATGCCGGCCTGGCGGGCGTAGGCGAAGACGCCGCCGGCGTCGATGATGGGCTTGGCGTCGCCGAGGGGTTTGACGGGGATGACTTCGCCGGTGCGGTCGACCGTGAGGGTCTGGGCCTCGATGTCGAGGGTGAGGGTGTCGCCGGTGACGACCTTGCCCTCGATCATGCGGGTGTCGGTCTCGACGGGCAGGAGGTAGCCGCCGTTGACGCAGTTGCGGAAGAAGATGCGGGCGTAGAACTCGGCGATGACGGCGGTGACGCCGGCCTCGGCGAGGGCGAGGGGGGCGTGCTCGCGGGAGGAGCCGCAGCCGAAGTTCTTGCCGCCGACGATGATGGTGAAGTCGGAGTCGAAGCGTTCGCCCTCGACGAAGGGGATGTCGCCGTTGGGCAGGCCGCGCTGGCCCTCGGGGACGCCGACGTTGGCGTACTTGCCGAAGAACTTGCGTTCCTCGGGGTCGGAGGGGTCGTAGGCGAGGTACTCGGCGGGGATGATCTGGTCGGTGTCGATGTCGTCGCCGAGGACGTAGGCGGTGCCGGTGAGGGTGGTGTCGGGCATGG
>JBCCZA010000141.1:0-9136 GCA_039188455.1 Planctomycetota bacterium | reverse complement strand
TGCGGTCGACGAGGCGGGCGTGACGCTCGGGGAGGTCGACGCGGTGGCGGTGGGGAATCGGCCGGGGCTGATCGGCTCGTTGATCGTCGGCGTCTCGGCGGCCAAGGCGCTGGCCTGGGCGCTGGGCAAGCCGATCGTCGGCGTGGATCACGTGACGGCGCACCTGACCGCCGGTGAGCTCGATCACGGCGGCGATGATTCTCCCCACGCGATCGCCTACCCGGCGCTCGGCCTCGTCGTCTCCGGCGGGCACACGACGCTCTACCGCGTCACCGGGCCTGGCGCGGTGCAGCGGCTTGGCGGGACTATCGACGACGCCGTCGGCGAGGCGTTCGACAAGGCGGCGGTGATCCTGGGGTTGCCCTACCCCGGCGGCCCGGAGATCGATCGGCTGGCGCGGGGTGGCGACGCTGGCGCGGTGCGGTTCCCGCGGTCGATGCTCGGGCCGGGGTCGCTGGACTTCTCGTTCAGCGGGCTGAAGACGGCGATGCTGTACGCCGTGCGCGGCAAGCCGGTCGGCAAGGGTAAGTCGGCGACGTTCGAGCGCGATCACACCGCGCTGACCGATGCGCAACGCGCGGACCTCGCGGCCAGTTTCCAGGCGGCGGCGGTCGATGCGCTGGTCGCCAAGCTCGGTCGCGCGGCCGAACGCATGGTCGACGACGGCGATGCGCCTCGGTCGATCGTGATCGGCGGCGGCGTCTCGGCCAACTCACGCCTGCGCGTGGAGGCAACCGCGCTGGGCGAGCGGCTCGGCGTGCCGGTCACGCTGCCGGCGATGCGGTACTGCGTCGACAACGCTGCCATGATCGCCGGGGCGGCGGCCCAGCGGCTGGCTCGCGGCGAGGTCGACGACCTGTCCCTGCCGGTGGTGGCTACGGGGTCGGCCTGATCGATCGATCGCCGTTATCTACGAGGCGTCGCCGGGCGCGTCGTCGATCGCCGCCCGCGACTCCGGCTCCCACGGCTGCTCGGCCAGCACCACGCGCACGAGCTCCCCGACAGCCGACGACCGCAGCCCCACGCCGCGGACAAACCCGTCGCGATCGATCACGGCGTACGTCGGCCAGAACGACACACGCCACGCGCGGACCGTCGCGCGGTCGGCGTACGCCGAGGGGTACTGCACGTCGTGCTGCTCGACGAGCGCGGTCATCGCCCGCACGCCGCCGTCGCCGCAGACGCCGATGGCCTCGACCCCGTCTTCAGCAAAGGCCTCGGCGAGCTCGTTGTTGTGCGGGATCGCTGCGATGCAACCCCCGCACCATGTGGCCCAGAAGTCGAGGACGAGGATCTTGCCCTTGATGTCACGCCCGCGCAGCTGGCGGACGCGCCAGTCGTCGAGCGACAGCCGCGGGGCCTTGCGTCCGACGAGGGCCATGTGCTCCCGCCAGGTCGCGTCGTTGCCGAGGTACTGCTCGCGGGTCATGACCGCCTTGTCATCAGCGGCGCTCACGCCGGCCGTGGGCAGCAGCGCGAGGGCGACGAACAGCGCGGCGAGGCCGACGCGCCAATCGACGGCCAGTGGTGCGGTCATGCGATGGCTCCGGAACGGCATGCCCCGATGCTATCGCGGCTTGTCGTCTTCGCCAGCAGCGGAATCACGATTGACGCTCATGTGCAACACCTCGCCGGGCGTGGCGCAGGGCTGAGGTCGGGTGCGCCGGCGTCCGACGTGGGCCGCGGCTCATTCGGCTTGGATATCAGGCCGTTTGCGGCTCGCGCTCCGGTCGCAGGGCCAGCCAGTCTTCCTCGGTGGCGACGCGTTCGGGGTGTTTGTGGCTGCGGGCCAGGAAGCCGACGCCGTGGGACGGCATCGGGTCCTGGTCGGTGGGCTGGTAGCGGAGGTCGACCGACCAGCGGACGGTCTCGGCCCGGTTCAGGGTGGACATGTGGATGCACCGGTCGTTGAAGAGGATCATCGAGCCGGCGGCGACGGGGATGGCGACCATCTCGCGCTCGGCCTTGGTCAGGTGCTCGTCGTCGATCTCGAGGAACCCGGTGCCCGAGTAGTCCTCGCGATGCCAGGTCAGCACCTTCTCGCGGTGCGTGCGGGGCCAGATGTGCAGGCAGCCGTTGAGGAGGTTGGCCTCGACGATGGGGACCCAGACGGTGATGACGGGGTTGGAGTTGGCGTCGGGCCAATACGACTTGTCCTGGTGCCACGGCACGGCGCCGGCGGCGACGCCCGGCACCTTGGGGCGGGTGTTGTAGACCGGGTTGGAGAAGATCTCGGGGCCGATGAGCGACTCGACGGCGTTGAGGATCTTGGGGTTGCTCATCAGGTCGTAGTAACCGGGGTCGCGATCGCGCCACCCGCGGCCGTGACGGAGGTACTGCTCCTCGGTGAGGTGCGAGGCGATCTTGGCCAGGCGGGACTCGAACGGCTCGTCCTCGTAGAGGCTTGGGATGAGGCCGTCCTCGAGCCAGCCCTTGGCCATCCACTCGACCTTGTTGTTCATGGCCCGCTTGACGCCGGCGAGGTCGTCCTCGTCGAGGACGCTGGGCAGGACGACGAACCCGATCTCGTCGTATTGCTTGAGCTGCTCTTCGGTGAGGTAGCAGTCTTCCCGCGGGGCCGGGGGCGGGGTGTAGATCATGGTCATGGGGTGGCTCGGGGTGCGGGAGATGACAGGCGAGAGGTCGAGTCGGTGCAGGCCACATTGTTCGCCACCATGCGCCGGCGGCAATGGGTCGGGGGCACCATCGCTGGTCAATTTTCACCATGGGAGCCTGTTGCGGTCGTCCTGTAGCGGTCGCCTGGCGGGGGAGTCGCGGCGGGGCAAGGCGGGGAGACGGACGGCCGCGGGGCGGGAGTGCCTAGGCTGGCGGGATGGATGCGAACGAGCCGGGGCTGAAGCTGACCTTTCTCGGCACGGGCACGTCGGCCGGGGTGCCGATGATCGGCTGCGACTGCCCGGTGTGCACGAGCGCCGACCCGCGCGATCGGCGGGACCGGTCGTCGGTCGTCGTGAGCTACCCCGACGAAGCGGGCACGGAGCGCGTCTACCTGATCGACACCACGCCCGACCTGCGGCACCAGGCGATCCGCGCGGGCATGCGCCGGCTGGACGGCGTCCTGATCACGCACTCGCACGCCGACCACATCTACGGGCTCGACGACCTGCGCCGGTTCAACGCCGTGATGGACGGGCCGATCGACGTGTGGATGGAGCCGCGGGTGCGCGAGACGGTGACGCGGTCGTTCCAGCACATCTTCGAGCCGCACAAGAACGTGAACGACTCGTGGATCGCGCAGCTGATCGCGCGGCCGTTGGTGCCGGGCGAGCGGATCCAGCTTCCCGACGGCGATGCGTCACGCGGCGCGACGTGGACGCCGCTTCGGCTGATGCACGGTCGGCTGCCGATCGTCGGCTTCCGCGTCGATCATGACGGCGGGTCGCTGGCGTACTGCACGGACGTGTCGACGATCCCGCCGGAGACGTGGCCGTTGCTGGAGAACCTGGACGTCCTGGTGATCGATGGCCTGCGCGAGCGGCATCACCCCACGCACCTGACGTTCGACCAAGCAGCGGAGGCGATCGAGCGCGCGGCGCCGAAGCGGGCGTATCTCACGCATATCGCGCACGACTTCTCGCATGCCGACATCGCTGATCGCCTGCCCGAGGGGATCGAGCCGGCGTACGACGGGCTGGTGGTGGAGGTGGGTGGTTTGTCGGTCGGTCAACCGGCGAGTGAACTCGCCGGCTAAACAGGTCTTTGCGTTGAGCTGCGCGGTTGGCGCTCACGCCGCCTTGGGACCGTGGATCAGTGACTCGAGCGCGGCGGTGATGTCGGGTTGTTTCATGAGGTGTTCGCCGACGAGGAGGCGGTGGATGCCGGCGTCGGCGAGCTTGCGGACGTCGTCGTGGGTGCGGATGCCCGACTCGCTCACGAGGATCGAGGGGTCGTCGACCATCTCGAGCAGGCGAAGGGTGTGCGAGAGGTCGGTGGTCATGGTGGTGAGGTCGCGGTTGTTGATGCCCAGCAGCTGGTAGCCGGGGTGCGGGAAGCCGAGGTGCGGGCGGATGCGCAGCAGGTTGTCGACCGAGTGGACCTCAAGCAGGGTCGTCATGCGCAGCTCGGTGGCGAGGATGAGCATGTCGATGAGCTCGGGCTCGTCGAGGCATTCGGCGATGAGCAGGATGGCGTCGGCCCCGTTGGCGCGGGCCTCCCAGACCTGGTAGGGGTCGATGAGGAAGTCCTTGCGCAGGACGGGCAGGGGGACGGCGTCCTTGATCTGGTGGATGAACGCGAGGTCGCCCTGGAAGTACTTGCGGTCGGTGAGACAGGAGAGGGCGGCGGCGCCGCCGGCGTGATAGGCCGTGGCGATGGCGACGGGGTCGAAGTCGTCGCGGATGAGCCCGGCTGAGGGGGAGGCTCGCTTGACCTCGGCGATGACGCGGGTGGAGCCGGCCGGTCGGGTGACGGCGGCGAAGAAATTGCGCGGGGGGGCGGCCTCGGCGGCGAGCTGCTGGAGCTCGGCCAGGGGCGTGTCGGCCTTGGCCTGCTCGACCTCGGTGCGCTTGTGGGCCACGATGTCGTCGAGGATGGGGGGCATCGGGGGGCGGTCCGGCTGGCCGGCTTGGCCGGCGGTGCGAGCCGGGCAGTTTAGCCCACCCGGCCGATCCGTCGGGTTGCTATGATCCGCTGGCCCGCCTGCGAATCGGGGTTCTCACTAGTCAAGGGTGGTTGGTTGGCCAAGGTCGGACTCTTAGCGGACTCACACGGCAGAGCGGTGACGACGGATCGGGCGGTGCAAGCGCTGCTGGATCGCGGTGTCGATTGCCTGATTCACCTGGGCGATATCGGGACGGTCGAGGTGATCGATGCGTTGGCCGTCGACACGCCGGACGGCGAGGATCAGCTCGAGGCGCATCTCGTCTTCGGCAACACGGACTGGGACGTCGAGGGGCTCAGCGAGTACGCCCGGGACCTGGACGTGAGCGTCGATCACCCGCTGGGGACGCTCAAGCTGCCCGAGGGCGTGCTGGCGTACTGCCACGGCCACGAGCCGGAGGTGATGCAGGAGGCCATCCGCGACGGAGCGACCTGGCTCTGCCACGGCCACACGCACCGCGCCAGCGACCTCCGCCGCGGCTCCACCCGTGTCGTCAACCCCGGCGCCCTGTTCCGCGCCGCCAGCTACACCGTCGCCGTGCTCGACACCACGACCGACTCGTTCGAGCTGATCGACGTCGGCTAGCCCCCGCGGCGGGCCTGATACGATGCCCGCCAGTTCGGCCACCCCCTCCCTCCCCACGCATCGGCCATGACCCACCCCGACTCGACCGCGGAGCCCACGCTTCGCATCCGCAGCTATCGACCCGACGATCAGGCGACCGTGCTGCGCCTGTACGACGTCGGGCTGCTCGCCGGCCAGATCCGGGTCAACGACACCGGCGCCGACCTCGATCACGTCGAGGAGGCCTATTTCGACAGCGAGCGGCATCACTTCTGGGTCGCCGAGGTCGAGGGCAAGGTCGCGGGGATGATCGGCGTCAACGCCGACGAGGAGCACACGGCCGAGGTCCGCCGGCTCCGCGTCGAGCCGGGCTTCGCCCACCCCACCGAGGTCGCCAGCCGCCTGCTCGCCACCGCCGTCGAGCACTGCCGCGAGCACGGCTTCCTCAAGGTCCGGCTCGACACCAGCTTCGAGAAGGACGCCGCGGTCGGCCTGTTCGAGCACGTCGGCTTCCACCACACCCGCACCAAGACGGTCAAAGGCAAGGAACTCCTCGAGTTCTACTTCGACCTCTACCGCGACCCGCACACCGAGGACGAGTAGCTCGCCCGGCCGACGTCAGAGCAGCTCGCCCAGCAGGGCGTCGGCGACCATCAGCCCGCGGGCGGTGAGTCGCGCTCTGCCGTCGATGCGTTCCATCATGCCGGCCTGCGTGTAGCGCTCGATCACGTCGCGACGGGGCGAGCTTGACGGGGCGTGCGTGTCGAGCCAGGCGTCGGGGACGCCTTCGCGCAGGCGGAGGCGCAGCATGAGTTCTTCGCCGATGGCGGCGTCGGGGTCTAGGCGTTCGACGTCCACGACCGGCGGGTCGCCCGGCGAGGCGAGGTAGCGGCTGAGATTGGGGGCGTTCTTCCAGCGCAGCCCGTCGGCGTGGCTGGCGGCCGAGGGCCCCAGGCCCAGCCAGCTGCGGTTCCGCCAGTACACCAGGTTGTGCTCGCACGCCCGGCCGGGGCGGGCCCAGTTGCTCACCTCGTAGTGCTCGAAGCCGGCGTCGGCGAGGCGGTCGATCACGCGGCGGTACATCGCGGCTTCGAGGTCGTTGTCGATGGGCCGGACGCGTCCGCGGTCGCGGCGGGCGGTCAGGGCCGTGCCGGGCTCGAAGATCAGGCTGTAGCACGACAGGTGCGACGGCGTGAGGCTCAGCGCGGCGTCGAGGTCGGCGTCGAGCTGGGCGAGCGACTGGCCGGGCACGGCGTAGATGAGGTCGAGGCTGACGTTGTCGATCCCCGCGTCGCACGCCATCGCCACCGCCGAGCCGACCGACGCCGGGTCGTGCGACCGCTCGAGCGTCGCCAGCAGCTCCGGCTGGAACGACTGGCAGCCGATCGACACGCGGTTCACCCCCAGCCCGACGAGGGAGGTCAGCAGCTCGGGCGTCACCGTCTCGGGGTTCGCCTCGACCGTGAACTCCTCGACGCGCGATAGGTCGACGCGCTCACCAACGCGATCCCACAGGCTCTGCCAGGTCGTTGGCGTGAGCAGCGTGGGCGTGCCGCCGCCGACGAAAACTGTCCTCGGCACCACCTCGATCCAACCTCGCAGCGCGTCGAGCTCGGCGACGACGGCGTCGGCCCAGTCGCCTTGGCGATCGGCCTGCGACGTGACGCTGTAGAAGTCGCAGTAACCGCATTTATGCACGCAAAACGGCGCGTGTACGTACAGCCCCTCGGCCCGCGTGGCGTGCGATAGATCGAGGTTGGCGACCGTGGCGTTCGGTTGAAGGACGGCTAGGCCGCCGGTATTCTGAAGCATGGCTCGGCCCTGAGAACATCGTACTCGTCGGCTCGACGCCGCGGGCCTTCCGGGCCGGTCCGCGACCCCGCTCTGCACCTCTCTCGACGTCCCCGCGATGGAAGTCACGCTCGTCATGTTCAAGGCCGACGGCACGCGGCGGGACTTCCCGCTCCGCGGCGACCGCATGACCATCGGCCGCAAGAACAGCTGCGACCTGCGCATCCCGCTCTCCAGCGTCTCCCGGCAGCACTGCGAGGTCCGCCTCGAGGGCGGCGGCGTCTCGATCCAGGACCTCGGTTCCAGCAACGGCACGTTCGTCAACGACCAGCGCGTCCAGCAGGAGACCCTCCGCCCCGGCGATGCCGTGGTGGTCGGGCCCGTCGTGTTCACCGTGGTCATCGACGGCCACCCCGAGGAGGTCAAGCCCGTCCGCACGCTGCTGGCCACCCGCAACGACGCGGCGAACACCCCGGCGATGGGCGTCGACGCCATCCAGGACGACGAGGTTGACGACGCCGCGGCCGATCTGTCCGAGGCCTCGGCGGCCAAGACACAGGTCCCCGCGCCCGACGACGACCCGATCGCCGCGCTGCAGGCGATGGTCGACGAGGAAGAAGACGATGGGTTCGACTTCGACGCCGTCGAGCTCACCGAGCTGGACGACGACGATCCCCTGAAGTGATGCCCCCGCTCAGGCTGCCTTGCCGGCCTTGCTCGGCGCGTCTTCGCCGGCCCCCTGGGAGGCGTCGGCGGTGTCCGACGTCGCGGCGACGCCCGTCGGCACCTGCACCCGCATCCCGCACGCCCGGCAGCGGACCTTCTTCCCCCGCGCGTTGGCCGGGGCCGCGAGCACGGCGCGGCAGAGCAGGTTCGGGCAGATCATGCGGACGGGGTTGGGCATCGTGAGGGCCTCGCGAGACGGTGAGTCTTTGCACGCATCGACTCGTTCGCGTCACGACTTCAGCGGCCAGACCGCCCGGGCGTCGCATTCCCTTCAACCGTCGCGATCCGCAGCCCCGCCCGACGCCCCTGAGCCGCCCACGGCCAGCTTGATCCGCCGCACGCCCACGCCCGCCGCCTGCATCGCCCGCTCCAGCCCCGTCCGCCGAAGGGCGTCCAGCTCGTACAGCACCGCGCTCGAGTCGACCTCCACCCGCAGCGTTCCCCGCGTCAGGCTCACCAGCCGCGTCCTCGGCCGAAGCGCCTCGGGCACCACCGACTCCCAGACCCCCGCCGCCCGAACCAGCTGGCGGTGCGGCTGAGCGATCGATCGGCGGAACCACGCGCCCATGAACCGCAGCGAGCCGTCCGCGTCCGGCCGGGTCCGGTGCCGGCGGACCGCCTCCAGCCGCTTCTCGGCAAGCAACTCGCGCGGCGTGGTCATGCGGCCAGTCTACGCCGCCGTCGCCGCTACATTGCCGGCGTGAGCGTCGTCCTCATCGGCTATCGAGGCAGCGGCAAGTCGACCGTCGGCCGGGCGCTGGCCGAGCGGCTGGGCATGCGGTTTGTCGACCTGGACGACGAGGTGTGCGCCCGATTCGGCGGGGCGACGGTCGCCGAGATCTGGGCCGACCCGGGCGAGCCGGCGTTCCGGGCGGCGGAGTGCGATGCCGTCGAGGCGTTGCTGACCGAGCCGGGCGTCGTGATCGCGCTCGGCGGCGGCACGCCGATGCAGCCCGTGGCCGCCGACGCGATCCGCCGGAGCTCGGCGCTGAAGGTCTACCTGCAGGCATCGGCCGAGGAGCTCGACAGCCGCACCCGCGCCGACCCCGCCTCGGTCGATCACCGCCCGGCGCTCACCGCCGCCGGCGGGGGGCTGGACGAGGTGCGGGCCGTCCTGGCCGAACGCGAACCGACGTACCGCGCGCTGGCCGATCGCGAGATCGATACCTCGGGTCAGTCGGTCAAGGCGTTGGTCGATCGGATCGCCGCGATGGCTGATTAGCTGCTGATCCCGACCAGGCGCAGGATGTCCTGATACGTCACGAACAGGAACAGCGAGCCGAGCAAGAGCAGGCCCGCGAGCGTGGCCCACTGGATGATGCTCTCGCTCGGCGGCTTGCCGGTGAACTTCTCGATCAGCAGATAGACGATGTGCCCGCCGTCGGTGATGGGGATCGGCAGGAAGTTGAGCACCGCCAGGTTCACGCTGATCAG
>JBCCZA010000140.1:0-9187 GCA_039188455.1 Planctomycetota bacterium | reverse complement strand
TGGGACATCGCCTCGAGTTCGGTGGTGGTCAGGGGGTCATAGCGCTGCTGGGCCTCCCAGCAGTCGCGTGCGAGCTGGCTTAGGTTGGCCCGCCCGGCCGAATCGCCGGCCCAGAAGCCGTCGCGGCACAGGCGCATGCGTTCGTCGGCGAGCTGGGCGATGGCCTCGGGCCAGGCTCGGCCGTGCGCCGCGCCGATGTCGGCGCTGTCGCCTACGGCGGTGAGATGCGGTGGGGCGGGCAAAGGGCGAGCCTCCGGGGACCAGAACCGCAATTATAGAATGATCGGGGTGTTTGGCGAGCCCCTATTTCGTAAGACGGAGCTTGATCTTGCCTGAACCCGCATTAACGCCCCAAGTTGCGTCGGACGGTTTGCGGAAGACCTGGCCGCTGTATCTGGAGGGCCGGGCGGTGGAGACCGGGCGCTGGCTCGACGTCGCGGACAAGTACACCGGCGAGACGGCCTGCCGGGTGTCGTTGGCGGGGCGCGAGGAGCTAGATCGGGCGATCGCGGGGGCCGTAGCGGCGGCGCCGGCGATGGCGGCCTTGCCGGCGTACGCACGGCGGGACGTGCTGCTTTACGCCGCCGATCGGTTGGCCGGTCGTACCGAGGAGCTTGCGTACGCCTTGTGCGTCGAGGCCGGCAAGCCGATCCGCGACAGCCGGGGCGAGGTGGGCCGGCTGGTCGATACCTTCCGGATGGCGGCGGAGGAGGCCTCGCGCGCGCACGACGGCGAGGTGTTGCCGCTGGATGTGACGCCCCGGGCGGTGGGGTATCGGGGGATGACCAAGCGGGTCCCGGTGGGGCCGTGCTCGTTTATCACGCCGTTTAACTTCCCGCTGAACCTGGTGGCGCACAAGGTGGCGCCGGCGATCGCGGCGGGGTGCCCGTTCGTGCTCAAGCCGGCCGACCTCACGCCGATCGGGGCGGTGATCGTGGGCGAGGTGCTGGCCGAGACCGACCTGCCGGCAGGGGCGTTCTCGATCCTCCCGATGCGCGTGGAAGACGCGGCGCCCCTTGTGGAAGACGACCGTCTCAAACTCTTGAGCTTTACGGGGTCTTGCGACGTCGGCTGGAAGCTCAAGGCAAGCGCCGGCAAGAAGAAGGTGGTGCTCGAGCTTGGCGGCGACGCAGCGGCGGTGCTCGACGAGACGTTGACCGAAGACGACCTCGACGACGCCGTGGGCAGGTTGGTCATCGGGGCCTTCTACCAGTCTGGCCAGAGCTGCATCGGCGTGCAGCGCATCCTGGCGCACCGATCGATCTACGTCCGCTTGCGTGACAAGCTCGTGATGGCGACGCGCGAGCTCACCGCCGGCGATCCGAAGCGGGAAGAAACGTTTGTCGGCCCGATCATCACAGGCGCCCACGCCGAGCGCATCGAGGCTTGGATCCGGGAGGCCGTCGACGCCGGCGCCACGCTGCTCTGTGGCGGAGGCCGCGACGGGCGTGTGGTGCGGCCGACGCTGTTGGAGGACGTGCCCGGGAGGGTGAAGCTCTCGGAGGAAGAAGCGTTTGGGCCGGTGGCGCACTTGGCGGCGTTTGATTCGTTCGACGAGGCGCTGTCGCGGGTCAACGACAGCCGGTTTGGGTTGCAGGCCGGTGTTTTCAGCCGTGACGTGCACCGGGTGATGCGGGCGTGGGACATGCTGGAGCTGGGCGGTGTGGTGGCGAACGACGTGCCGAGTTGGCGGGTCGATCACATGCCTTATGGCGGGGTGAAAGACTCGGGCCTCGGCCGAGAAGGGCTGCGCTACGCCATCGAAGACATGACCGAGCCGCGGCTGTTGGTCATGCGCGACCGGCCTACTGCGTGAGCGTATGTCGCATCGGGGCCGATACCCCGCGGACCACAACGACGCCATAAGAGGAAACAAGCCGTCCCCTTTCGAGGACGGCTTGCGTGGGTTTTTGTCGCGTTGTTTTTTGATCTCAGCCGAGGCTGTCGCGCCGGCGGCGCAGCATGGCCACTCCACCCAGCGTGAGCACGGCCAGTGTGGCCGGTTCGGGCACGAGGATGGGCGTCATGGAGAAGCTCGCCGTGGTCGTGGAGAAGTCGAGGAAGATCGGGAACGCCAGCGGGTCGTCGGGGTCGAACGCCGGGTCGATGTCCAGCACCTTGAACGACGACACGCCGGCCGGGAAGGCCAAGCTGCCACCTTCCGCCAGCACGGTGGTGATAAGGCTGCCGCCGTCGAGGTACTCGATGACGTAGCCGTCGCCATCGCCCAGCCCGACGGGCATCTGGGCCTCGGTGAAGGTCGAGCCCGAGAGCATCTCGAACTCGAAGCCGTCGGCCACGACGGGGTCGAACCAGTTTCCGCCTTGGGGCACGTCGGAGAAGATCCACCCGCCGTTCGGGGCCTGACCGGTCGGCAGGAACGGCGTGGTTTGGGTTTGGCCGTCGATCAACTGGAAAGAGGCGTCCCAGGTCATGCTGCCCGGGATGGGATCGGTGACGGCGGGCAGCACGCCGAACAGCGTCGCGACGCGCGTTTGTGCGGTGATGTTGAGCTGGTAATCGCCCGCCACGAGGAGGACCGAGCTGTTTGCGGACGCGGTCTGGTCGAAGGGCGCCTCCGTCGGCAGGCCGTCGGTGATGATAGGGATGGGATTCGTGTTGGGGTCCAGCACGAGCGAAATGCCCGTCTGGCGGATGTCGTAGTTGGGGTCTGGAAACAGACCCACGCCGGGGGAGAAGAAGTCGTACGAGAACACGAGCTGCGACGTCGTGGCCACCGAGAAGTTGTATGTGAAGTTGGCCACGGCCTCGCCGAACTCGGGGCTCGAAGGATGGCTCACCGCGTTGGCCGAGCCGCTGGTGGTGATTAGGTTTCCGGTGATGTCGGCCTCCGACGTGGCGGTCGCGAAGGACGAGTTGGGGGGCAGGGCCGACGCCGACAGCGCGTCCGACCCCGGCATCGGGACCGTAGAGGCGTCGAAGTCCGCCGCGATGCCCGACTGGGCGAAGACATCCAACTCCACCTGCGCCATCGCGGCTGGAGCCAGAGCGGACGTTGTGACCACGAAGCTGAGTTGCGTAATCCGGTTCATCGGTGAATCTCCCCTTTGCTGGATCGAGTGAGACGGAAGACAGATGCAAGCCCGTGCAGCGCATGGCTTGCCGGTGGCAACATATCTGCGCTGCTGCGGCGCTCAAGCCGTACGCGCCCGATCTCACTTAAAACACACGCGCTTTGCCTCTTCGTTCACATGACACGTTCAGCCTCATCCTGGCGAGCTCGCAACGAAGGAGAGGGGCACGGATAAGCCGTTAGGGTTTGCGCTACTAGGACAATCGCTAACAGATTTAAGTCATCTCAGAACCGGAAGCACCCCCGGAAGCACCCCTCGCGTAACGAGCCGCTCACATAGGCGGAGGTTGCTCAGTTCGGCTGGTCGAGCCACCGCTGCGTGATGGGGCCGTAGGCGTCGATCCTTCGGTCGCGGAAGAACATGCACCACATCCGTCGGTAGTGCTCGACGAGCGAGAGGTCGAGCTCGGCCGTCAGGACTTCGGGTTGGTCTTCCGAGGCCTGCGCGAGGACGCGGCCCATCGGGTCGGCGATGAAGCTGCTGCCCCAGAAGGTGCTGGTGCTTTCGGTGCCGATGCGGTTGGCCGCGGCGACGAACAGCCCGTTGGCGATCGCGTGGGAGCGTTGGATGGTGATCCAGGCGTCGCGCTGGGCGGCGCGTTCGTCGGCGGGCTCGTCTTGGTACCAGCCGATCGCCGTGGGGTAGAGCAGGAGCTCGGCGCCGTGCATCGCGGTGAGGCGGGCGGCTTCGGGGAACCACTGGTCCCAGCACACGAGCATGCCGACCTTGGCGTCGTCGTCGGAGTCGCTGAGCGCGTGCGCGTTGAAGCCCAGATCGCCCGGCGTGAAGTAGTACTTCTCGTAGTAGCTGGGGTCGTCGGGGATGTGCATCTTGCGGTACTTGCCGACGAGCTCGCCCTTGGCGCTCAGCAGGATGGACGTGTTGTGGTAGAGGCCCGGCGCCCGGCGCTCGAACAGCGACGCGGAGATAGCGACCTTCAGTTCTCTGGCGAGCGCGGCCAGGCGTTGTGTGGTCGGCCCGGGGATGGGCTCGGCGCGGTCGAAGGCCGTTTCGTCTTCGACGATGCAGAAGTAGGGGCCGGCGAACAGCTCTTGGGTGACGATGAGCTCGGCGCCTTGGCCCGCGGCGTCGCGGATCATCTCGACGGTCGTGTCGACGTTGGCCTGGGCGTTGTCGACGCAGGCGTGCTGGGTCAACCCGATCTTGAGCGTTCTGGCAGGCATGGCGGGAGGATAGCGGCGGGGCAGCCCGGGTTATCTTCAGACGCTCACGATCCCCGATTCACAGACAGGATGACAGGATGATCGAGATCAGGAAGTGGTTGACTGCGTTGGCGGTATGCGTTGCGTGCGGATGGCTCTGCGCCGCCCACGCCCAACCGGGTTACGAGACCGAGCGGGGGATCGTTTATCGCGAGGGGGCGGCGGTCGATGCGTACCAGGAGGCGATGTGCCAGCTGGACGTGTACTACCCCCTCGACGCCGGGGACGCGGGTTTCACGACGGTGGTCTGGCTGCACGCGGGCGGGCTCAAGCGGGGCAGCCGGTACGTGCCCGGCGAGCTGCGCGGCGAGGGCGTGGCCGTGGTCGCCGTGGGGTATCGGCTAAGCCCGGAGGCCAAGGCGCCGGCGTACATCGAAGACGCGGCGGCGGCGACGGCGTGGGTGTTTGAGAACATCGAGCGGTACGGCGGCGACCCGGACCGCGTCGTGATCGCCGGCGCCTCGGCGGGGGGGTACTTGGCGGCGATGGTGGGCCTCGACCGGCGGTGGTTGGCGGCGCACGAGATCGATGCGGACCGGCTGATGGGGATCGCGTCGCTGTCGGGTCAATCCATTACGCACGTGGCGGTGCGGGAAGAGCGGGGCATCCCGCGCGACCGGCCGGTGATCGACGACCTGGCGCCGGTGTTCCACGTGCGGGCCGACGCGCCGCAGATGCTGCTGACCACGGGCGACCGCGATCTGGAGCTGCTCGGCCGGTACGAAGAGAGTGCGTACTTTGCGCGGATGATGCGGGTCGCCGGTCACGAGCGGACCGAGCTGTACGAGCTGGAGGGGTACGGCCACGAGGCGGGTTTGGAGAAGGCCGGCCACGCGCTGCTGCTGCGATTCTTAGAGAGAGTACGCGACAAGAGGGACGATGGGGGCGGCGGTTGAAACGCGTTGGACTCGCGTTGTGCGGCTATCTGAAGCCCGCGTCCCACCAGTCGTTGTTGGCCGTGGGGCCCTCGAAGAGCGTGCCGACCAGCGCCTCTTCTTCGAGGGCGTTGGCGGTCTCGTAGCGGACGGTTTCGGTGGAGGCCCGCCCGTCGGCCCAGGCGACGTTGGCGGTGCGGCCCGGGTGCCGGCCGTGGACGGTGTTGCCCCCGATCGGGCCCGAGCCGGGGCCGATGGGAGGGGACACGCGCGGCGCATACGTGCTGGTCGCGGCGGGCAGCAGCTCGAACTCGAAGTTGAAGATCACGTTGCCCTGGTACGCCGTGTTGAGCACGCCCGCATCGGTAAGCAAGATGGTGGTGGAGGCGTTGCGGATTTCGTCGAGGCGGAACGGGACCCATCGGCTGGGGTCTAACGCGCCATTGGGGAGCGACTTGGGCGCGCCGAGCATCCTGCCGTTGTAGGCGTAGTCGATCTCGGCGACCTGCCACAGGGTGCGGACGGTGTCGACGTAGTCCCCAGGCGGGTCCCAGGTCGGGCATCCGCCCACGTCCTCCGGCGAGGACAAATAGGGCCCGAGGAGCGCTTGGCGAAAGACTTCTTCGATCGTGCCCGGCACCTGCGCGCTGCACCAATACCGCATGGCCGAGGTAGTGGGATCCGCCGTCGTATGCGGCGGCAGGCCGCCGTCGTAGTCGCCGGCGTAGGCCTGGCAGGCGATGCCGATCTGACGCAGATTCGAGAGGCAGTTCGCGACGCGAGCCGATTCGCGGGCCGAGCCGAGCACGGGCAGCAGGATGCCGATCAGCAGCGCGATAATCGCGATGACGACCAGCAGCTCGATGAGGGTGAAACCACGGCGCGTTCGCATGATCGGTGTCCTGCGTCTCACGGCGATCGTAAGGCCCTCCCCGGCGGGTCGGATGACGCCGTCGGGCAAGCCTCGGCCCGAGGACGCGGGCGTCCCTGGGGTTCGGCGAAGCCTGCGGGTCGAACTCCGTCCCGCCGGGTGTTGCTCGCCTCGCGTGCTGGCGGATCGGCTTGCGGGTGTGTCTCCTTACGGGCACAAGGTGGCGCGCCGCGGTTGCGTCTGCTTACGCCGACGTCTGAGTCCCGCCACTAAGCCGAGGCCCAGCGTGGCCAGGGCGGCCGGCTCGGGGATGGCCGCGGGGCTGGCGGTCCCGAAGTTTTGGGCGAGGATGTCGAAGTCGAGCAGGTCGATGGCGCCGTCGCCGTTGAAGTCCGCGATGGCCGGCCCGGCCCCGGGCGCCGACGAGGAGCCGAAGTTCTGGGCCAGTATGTCGAAGTCGAGCAGGTCGATCGCGCCGTCGTTGTTGGCGTCGCCCAGCAATCGGAGCCGGCCCGGCAGTTCGAGTTGGCCGTGCCGCGTAACCAGGATGCGCACGTTCTGCGCGATGGGGTTGGAGCCGGTGCCGTCCACGTCGTAGGCCCAGGCGTCGCCGTCGAAGGTGAGCTCGCCGGTGACGGTGATGGGGAACGGCGGCAGGGCCGCCCCGGCGCCGCTCCACGTCACGTCGACGTCGAGGTCGACAGAAGCCAGCTGGCCGTCGACGAACGTCAAGCCGTCGCCGGTGATTGCGTCGGCGGTGATGGTGACGGTGTTGGCGAATTCGTTGCGGTTGGACCGGCCGATGATGTCGTCGGTCGGCGACGTATCGCCGAACGGTGCGGCGTCGGCGCCGGGCACGAGCTCGGTCTGGTTGGCCGACTGGAAGTCGGAGCCATCGAGCGTCAAAGACACGAGCCCGGGCGCGATCGTTTCCAGGCCAACGCCCGCGAGGCCCGAGTCGTCGAAGGTCAGTACGCCGAGGTCGAAGGCGTCGAAGTCCGGGTCTTCGGTGACGGCGTCGATGAACGGGGCGCCGGGCGTGCCGATCGGCGCCAGTGTGCCCACGGGCGCAAACGTTCCGGGCCCGGTGGGGTGCAGGTCGGTCGGGAAACTCAGGCCGAACTGGTAGGGCTCGACCGCCATAATCAAGACGAACGCAGGGTTTTCGGGGTCGACGTACGCCGGGTAGTCGAAGAACTTGGGGTTGTTGGGGTTGCGGTCGATGGCGGCGAGCGTGTTGCCCTCGCGATTCAGGCCGACCGTGGCGGCGTAGCCGTCGGCGCCGTCGCCGGCGAGGACAAAGTCGGCGCCGTTCGCCGGGAGCGTGCCCGCGGCTGCGAGCACGCCCCCGAGTGCGAGGGCGACGCATCGGGTGCGATGCGTTGTCATCTGGAGACTCCTCATGCGCTGCGGGCGACGCATCGCTCAGCTCAGGCCCGACGCCGGCGGAGCACGGCGAAGCCGCCGAGGCTCAGCAGGCCGGCCGTCGCGGGTTCGGGGATGACAAACGTGTCGACGGCGGCGACGTCGCCGGTGAGGTCCACCGTCAGGAACGAGTCGCCGAAGAAGGTTTGCTCGGAGTCGTTGATCTGGAAAGACAGTTCGTCGCCGATGATCGAGAACGTGCCGTTGAACGTGAGCAGCCCGACAAAGGTGTTGGCAGAGAAGGAGGCGTCGACGATGAGGTCGATTGAGTTGAGCAGGCCGTCGTCAAAGCTGGCGGTGTCGCTGGCGTCGAGGGGGCCAAATGT
The DNA here is from genome assembly GCA_039188455.1 of Planctomycetota bacterium. Lineage (GTDB taxonomy): Bacteria > Planctomycetota > Phycisphaerae > Phycisphaerales > Phycisphaeraceae > JBCBUE01. Next base: position 1,372 of record JBCCZA010000140.1, on the reverse strand, counting down.
GATATCGCCGGGAGAGGTGCCGAGCCAGAGGCCGATGGCCCAGTCGGAGATGTCGCTGAGGACGATGGCGTCGACGCCGGGCGTGCCGACGGTGCGGTTGGGGTCGGGAGCCCAGAGATCCGAGAGGTCGAGGCCGGTGATGGGCGCGGTCGAGAAGCCGGTGGGGCTGACGGCGCCGGCATCGACGCTGATCGACCCGACGTTGAAGTTGGCCTCGTTGGGGAACAGGTTGATGGGCGAGCCGAAGGCGGGGTTCGAGTCGTCGTCACCCGCTAGGCCGTTGGCGACGGCGCCGCCGCCATTGCTGATGACGAAGGTTTCGCCGGTGAGCAAGGACTCGGAGATCGTGCCCGCGGGGTCCATGACGCTGGCGAGGGGGATGTCCACGGCCATCGCGGGGCCGGCGAACGAGGCGGCTATCAAAGCGACAGGTGCGTTACGCATGAGGGTGTCTTTCTCCCGGGTGGGATGGGGCCGGCGGACCGGCGGTGAAAAAACGAGCTACTCGGCGTCGAGCCCGAGCCACTCGTCGGGACCGACGCGGGCGAGGATGGTGAACCCGCCTTCGCCGTCGGGCTTGAGGACGTAGGCGACTCCTTGAGGCTCGGGGTAGATGCCGGTGACGGACTCGAACGGGTCGTCGTGGCCGACGATCACGGTGTTGACGCCGGGTTCGGGCGCCGCGGTCACCAAGGGCATCACGCGGGTGCGCATGGCCGCGAACTGCTCGGGGGTGTACTGCTCGGCGGGCTCGAAGTTGAGCGCGGCGGTTTTCTCGTAACGTCCGAACGCGAGGTCGGCGGTCTGCCAGGCGCGGAAGTACTCGCTGGTCACGACGTCGCCGACGGGGATCTCGAGTTCTTGGATCGCGACGCCGATGCGCTTGGCTTGGTGCCAGCCGTATTCGCTGAGCACGCGCTGGGTCGAGCCGTCGTTGGGATCGGCGGTGACTTGGTCGGCGTAGTCCTTCTCGGTCTGGGCGTGACGGAAGTAGATGACGTGCCCGCCGGCCCGCAGCCCCGCGAGCAGCTGCTCGTTGGGGAGCGGTTGGAACGATGGCTCGGCTTTGGGGTCGGCGACGCCGTGGGCATGGCCGTCGGCCGCCGCGGGGAAGGCCAGGAAGCCAGCGACAAACAAGAGAGTGAGTTGGACGCGGCACTTGGTCAGGCGGATCATGTGGGCTCCCTGAGTCGGGGTTCAAGTCGGCGTTGGCGCGCTTGTGGGATTGCGAGTCAGTCTCATTTGACAGCGGGGTGAGCAAAGTAAAGATTGTTCGAGTCGCGGTCAACCGTGGTGGCGGGCGAATTCGGAAGTATGCACAAACCACTGAAGAAAAAGTGCTTACGCTGTCATTGGCCTTTCCGGATGTACG
>JBCCZA010000139.1:0-9251 GCA_039188455.1 Planctomycetota bacterium | reverse complement strand
GTCGACGCCGGCACCCCGGTCATCACCGTCGTCGGCAAGACCTGGGACCTGCACGTCGACGAGGTCCTGCGCGTCTCCCGCGAAGAGAACCTCGCGATGATCCAGGACTCCGTGCGCTTCTGCGCCGAGGCGGGACACGTCGAGCAGGTGATGTACGACGCCGAGCACTTCTTCGACGGCTACAAGGCCAACCCCGACTACGCCCTCGAAACCCTCAAGGCAGCCGTCGCCGGCGGCGCGACGCGACTCGTCCTCTGCGACACCAACGGCGGCTCGCTGCCGCAGTGGGTCGCGCAAGCAACGACCGAGGTCAAGCGCGCCCTCGGCCTCGCCGACCCCTCGACCGACCACCCCGCCCCGACTCCCTCGCTCGCCATCCACTGCCACAACGACTCCGGCGTCGCGACCGCCAACACCCTCGCCGCCATCGACGCCGGCGCCGTCCAGGCCCAGGGCACCGTCAACGGCATCGGCGAACGATGCGGCAACGTCGACCTCACCACCGTCATCGCCAATCTCATCCTCAAGCTCCCCTACGACTGCCTGCTCCCCGGCACCACCGGCCTCCACCAGCTCGCCGAGGTCTCGCGCTACGTCCACGAGGTCGCCAACCTCCAGCCCCTCGACGGCCAGCCCTACGTCGGCAACGGCGCCTTCGCCCACAAGGGCGGCATGCACGTCCACGCCGTCCGCCGCGTCGCCCACTCGTACGAGCACGTCGACCCCGCCGTCGTCGGCAACACCCGGCGCATCCTCGTCTCCGAGCTCGCCGGCGTTTCTAACGTCGCCGAGACGCTGGGCAAGAAGTTCGACATCGAGCACGACAAGGAACTCCAACGCAAGGTCCTCAACCGCGTGCAGGACCTCGAGAACGAGGGATACCAGTTCGAGGCCGCCCGCGCCTCGTTCGAGTTGCTGCTCCGCGACGCGATCGGCGAATCCCCGGAGTTCTGGACGCTCGACCGCTACCGCTGCGCCATCCTCAAGTTCAACGGCCACCCCTCCACCACCGAGGCCACCGTCAAGCTCGCCGTCGACGGCAGCAACGAACATCGCGTGGCCGAGGGCGACGGCCCGGTCAACGCCCTCGACGCCGCGCTACGCAAAGCCCTCCGCGACCACTATCCGGTCATCAACGACGTCCACCTCACCGACTACAAGGTCCGCGTCGTCAACCCCACCGCCGAGTCGGCCGCCAAGGTCCGCGTGATCTCGACCTTCAAGGTCACCGACGACGCGCTGGCCGAGAAGACCGGCCGCGCCTTCGGCACGATCGGCGTCAACGAGAACATCGTCGACGCCTCCTGGCAGGCGCTGACGGACGCGTTCCGCTACGTGCTGAGCGAGCGTTGAGCCGCCCGATCGCTGCTTAGTTCAGCGGCGACGCATCGCGAACACGGTCAGCCCCAGGCCCAGCAGGCCGACCGTCGCCGGCTCGGGCACGCCCACCGAGCCCGAGGGCAGTGCCACAAACCCGCCGCCAGCCCCGGCCGCGAACACCTCGGCCTCCCACCACGCCGAGTCCGTGAACGCCAAAGAGGTTGCGAGGCGGCCACTCCGCGGCCAGTCGTAGCCGATCTCGTTGAGGTACGCCGCGAGCGCCTCCTCGGCGGTCGGGATGTACTCGTCGGCCGTCTTCTCCCAGTAGCCCTCGGTGAAATCGACCAGGTCCGGATCGAAGGGCAGGTGGCTGTAGATGATCCCGGGATCGAACGCGTCGGTCACCATCTCGTACTCCCAAACGGGATCATCGAGATAATGACGGATGCCGTAACCGGCGCGGGCGTAGTTGTTCGCCTCGCGTTCCTCGACCCAGTACGACTCGGCGGCGTGGGTGTTGCCGTCATCGTCGGTCCAGGTCGGGGCGTGGAACGCCCAGGTCTCGGGTGTGTAGGCGGTGGGGTCCTTGAAGTCGACAGCGAGCATGTACTCAGAAGCGGAGACCTGGCTCTTGACGGTCTTGCCGCGTGTCTTGAGGGACTCGGACGACGTCGAGCGGACGCGGAGCAGGTAGTCGGTCTCGTAGAGCCCGGCGAGTGTGTCCTCGACGGCGCCCACGAGCTTGATCTCGTGCTTGCCGTCCTTCTTGAACCGTTCGCTGGTCCAGGACAGGGCGGTCTTGCCGTTCTTGCGGTTGACCAGGTCGATGGTGACCTCGCTGTCGCCCATGACGTTGACGCGGCCGCTGACCTCGACAAGCTGCGTGCGGTGCACGTTGTAGCCGGTGGTGTCGGTCGACACGGCCTTGACCTTGCTGGTCGATTTGTCGGCTGCTTTGTGCGACGAGACGTAAGCCGAGGTGCGGCCGGTCAGGTCGTAGTGGTTGTTGTCGGTCGGGATGAAGAACTCGGCGACGCCCGAGGCGTTGGCGATCGTGCGGTCCTTCTTTCGGCCGCGCTCGTCGAACTGCACCTCCGCGAAACGGTGCAGGTTGCTGTCCTTCGACGCGACGCTGCCGGCTTTGTCCCAGCCGGTCTTGAACGACGACTGTGCCTTCTGGCCGCCGACGACGGCCATGCTCGTGGCATCGACACGGACGCGCTGATCGTTCGGCAGTGTGTTGATCGCCTCCAACGGCGGGGCGTAGACGAAGCCGAAGTCGCTCGGGTCGGTCGTCACCTTGAACGGCGCGAGGCGTTCCAACTCGTAGTCAATCTCCGTCTCGTAGTAGTCGCTGCGTGTGAGAAAAACGCTATCGGAGATCCCAACCAAGCCTATGTAAGCACCCGCGAAACGGTTGGACCCAGGGACCGTCTTGCCGATGACTCCCGGATACAGCTCCGGGTACTTGGCGATCACTCCCTTCGACCTCTCCTTGAGCACGCTGACGTCGCCGAGCCAGCTCGGGTCGTAGTCGTGGCTGAACTCCTTGAAGTTCCCCTTGCGGGACTCCTTGAGCACGACACCGTCGGCGTCGGCCTGTACAGCCATGCCCCCAGCCGCCACGACCGGGCAGGCCATCACAGCCCGCACGCACCAATGGCGGGACAGAAAACGATCGTATGTCACCGGAACAACTCCTCACACCGCGTCATCGCGGCTTAAGAAGCCTAACACGAAATCGACGAGATGGGCATGAAATGGGCGTTAAACAACGCAGTAACACCTAATTTGAGATGCGGTCTCGGGGGGTTAGGCAATCCAGTCAAGCTGGTCCATGGACAGGCCTGCCACCGCGCTGATTGCAACTAGACAGATTCTGAAACAAGCGGCCGGCTCTGACCGGCGCCTTCCGCTACGTGCTGAGCTAGCGATGGCCCGCTCGGCTACTTCGATGGTGAGGCGGGAACGGCAAACAACTTTTGCCCCGACGTAATGCCGCCAACCCAGACTTGGTGCCCTGCGTCAACGATCACGGTTGGCTCCCGCAACCCTTCGAACTCGGCAACCATCGCGACCTTGCCGTCGTCCGAAGCCCGGTAAAGGGAAGTGCCGTCCTCACCCGAGTGGCCAACGAGGAACCAAGCGTGTCGACGCTCCGAATCAACCATCGCCGCCGCATTGATCGCGACTCGACCCCCGGGGAACGCCGTGGTCCATTGGGGACGGCCGTTGAGGTCGAGCGCCGTCACGCCGTAGGCATGAACCACCGCGAAGCGATCGGCTAAGCCGACGACCTCGAACGGGTTGAAACGATCGCGACCAAACCGAATGGCGCGGAGGTTGTGGCCCCGACGTTCCAAGTGGTTCATCAATAGAGCACGGGTGTCGATCCAAGTCTCTGTGTTCGGGGACCAGATCGCGGTAAACGGACTGGAGCCGTGCCAGTCGGCAACGACACAGATCGTCTCTTCGGCAACCGCGACGCACCGTCCGAACGCCATCTCGTTATTGAAAGTATCCACTACACGGCCCGCCCACCGTTCGCCGGACCAGAGTGCCACGATTGGCGGGCTCACCCCTTCGCCCGTCAACGCAACCGGAAGCCCCTCCTGATTCACCGCGATCGACGCGTAGGTCTCGGCCGGCAGCCCCAGGCGCTGCCCCGGGCTCCACCGCGTCCAATCACGCGAGGCAAGATCCATTCGCACAACGCCGTTGCCGCCGGTCGCCATCCAGACCGTCGATCCGTGTCGAGCCATATCAACGACGCCGTTAGGAACCGAGAGCGACTTATCGATCCGCCGCAGCTCGCGTTCCGGAGGCCCTGTGAAATAGAACAAGAAACTCTCGACCGGCATCGGCCTCGCCCAGAGGTCTTGACCTCCCGCGGCAACGAGCCAGGCGTTGCCCCATGCAGCACCGGCCACGGGTGAGACGTGGTACCGCTCGCCCAAATCCACAGCGACTCGATGGCGATCAACGGGTCGCGGCTCGATGGTCTTAGGTAGCTGAGCCGACTCCGCTGGCCGAGCAGAGGTGTTGGTGGATACTCGCCGCGGGGTCGGTTCGGGTAGCCGGGCACGCAAGCTTTCCGCCCAGTCGGGATCGTCGATCGCCTCACCCATAGATGGAAGCCGAGCATGGAAGCTGCGTGTTGGTTCTAGCTCGCCGGCGATCTGAAGCTCGGCATACGCCTCGATCACGGCACGGAGCACCTCGGGTTCGTCCAAGAGCGATCGCCACTCCTCCAGGATCGCTTGGATCGGCCGCCCTCGATCCCTTCCGGGGTCGCGCACGAGCTCAGCCGCAGCGCGAGCCAGCGAGTGCTTGGCGCGGAGTTCGGCGGAGCTAGCCCATCTTTCGCCTGCCACCTTGTGCGCCGAATTCAGAGCGCTGGTCGAACTCACGCAATCGATGGCGGCATGCGCGTACATCCCGGCGACGCTGTAGACATCCGTGCGGTTGTCGGTGATGTTGGGTTGTTGAGGCCACTGCGTAGGCCAGGACCCTTCGAGCCCGAAACGATCGACGAACGACGCCCACGCATCGACCCGGCGGAGTAGGAACAACGGCCTCGGCTCGTTGGCATAGCTGGTGCCGGCGTGGAGCGCCGTCATGCGCAACAGGTCGTCTCGAAATCGAGAGCGGAGCCACTCCAGATGAGCTTCACGGTTGTCTGGTGCGACAAAGCGAGCAAGATCGAGAAGCTCGTACGTCCGCCGCCAACGGTTCAGCCAAACCGGTGACACGTTCATGTTGCCGCCCAGGTTTTTCGTCTGCAGAGTCCTGGCTTCTTCGATCAATCGGTCGGCCAACGCCTCGCCTGCAACAGCGGGGCGTCGCTGGAATTGGCTAACGCGCAGGTGCGTTTCGGTTGCTACCCGATCGGCGAGCCCGCGCAAATCCCCGCCGGTGCCCTCGACCTCGAACTCGATCGGCGCGTGTTCTCCATCCCAGAGCAGCATCGTCACGACGACCCGAGAGGCGTCGGGTGTCTTGCCCTGCCAATCAACCTCCTCGTACCGACCCCAGATCCACCAATCGGCCAGGTCGGACCATCGCCCGTCGTCGTGGGTGAGCCCCTTGAGCGAGAGCCTTTGCTCGCCACGCGATTCGCTCACCGCGGGGAATCTCACCACACGCAGGCCATCTCCTTCTTGAGCCTGGATCGCCTCAGAAAGGACTCGTCCGTAGCGATCCAGGCGCACGTTGCTCTCCGTGGCGTTGTGCAGGAACAGAACACCTAGCGCATCCCATCCCTGGCTGGCCTGCATCGCTTTCCATGACCGCATCAATCCATGATGCACCGCGCGTGCGACCTCGAACGGGTCGGCGATTATTGGCGCCTCGCCGTTTGTTGAGAGGCCGGTTGTGAAAGTATCCAGCACGTCGGCCCGCGTTGGATCGATGATCGACCATCGGCAAGCCCATGAGTCGGCTTGGAATTCAAGCTCGGGGACCACGATCAGGTCGGCCGCCGCGACGCGCCCTACTGCCAGGCCTTCAGCGGGACCAGACAGCACGTGGATGGCGAGCTCGTCGAAGATCTGATCGAGCCGTTCTCGCTCGACAAACGCGAACGATCGCGACTTGTCTAGCAAGGTCGCGTACACCGCATCAACAACAACCGACGCGGCTTCTCGATGTCGCAGATGCTCGTAGGGAAGCGAAGGCGGCATCGGCGCTACGCGTGGCAAGGCCGCCGTAGCGCAGGACGCCAGCAAAACGGCAACACACGCGGCACATGCTTTCAAGCGCACAGCGATTAAATCTACCCGAAATTGGTGACGTCTTGCCACGGATTTAGGCTAGCCGCAGCGAGCGAGGCAAACAACCGTGACGTCGCGGTTGGCTAGCTATCGACCAGCGGCAGCAGCAGGTCAGTGTGGTGGTGGATCATCTTCCAGACACCGCCCTCGAGGCGAAACGCGCTGGTCGCGCGGATGTCGACGGGCATGTCGCCGCCGGGCGAGTGGGGGTTGTCGCCGTGGCCGATGTCGGTGACGATCGCGAGTTCGCCGGAGATCACCGCGCGGGCCTGGCGGGACTCGATCCATCCGCCGAACCTCTTCTCGGCCTGCTTCTTCCACGACTCGGCGATCGCCGCCCAGCCGACGAGATACTCGCGAGCCGGGCCCATGTACGTCACGTCGTCGGCGTGCGACCAGACGTCGAGCATCGGCGCAGCGTCGCCCTTGAACATCGCGTTCAGGGCCTCCATGAACCCCTGGTTCGCGGCAAGCACGGCCTGGCGGGTGGCGTCGTCGGTCATCGCATCGGCTCCAGTGGTCGCATCATTCGCCTTGCATCTGCTTGCTTTCCTCGACGAGGGTGGGCAGCAGGTCGGTGTGGTGGTGGATCATCTTCCACGCGCCGTCTTCGAGGCGGTAGACGTTGGTCGCGCGGATCAGCACGTCCATCGGGCCGTCGATGGTGTGCGGGTTGCGGCCGTGCTCGATGTTCGTGACGAGCGCGAGTCCGGCCGAGACGACCACGCGGACGTCGTGCGTTTGGACGCCGCCGCCGAGCTTCATCGCGGCCTGCTCGGCCCACGTCTGGGCAACCTGATCCCAGCCGTGCAGGGAAGCGCCGAGCGGGCCCATGTAAGTCACGTCGTCGGCGTGCGACCAGACGTCGGCCATCGGGCCGTCGTCACCGGTGAAAAGCGTGTTGAGCGCGGCGTAGAAGCCGGCGTTGGCGTCGAGGACGGCCTGGGTCATGGCGGGCTCCTGCGTGGCCGGGGCGGTGGCCGTGGATTGGGCGGTCGCGATCGGCGACACGGCCAGACAGACGAGGACGATGAGACAGGTGGTGAGCCGGAGGTGCATGCCGAGTCTCCTGGGTGTTGCCTGCGACGGTCTGCCGCGTTTAAGGCATCGTACGCGACGAACGCCGATGCCTGGGAAAAGAAAACCGGCCACGTGGGGTGCACGCGGCCGGTAGAGAATTCGGTTGTTGAGGGAGCGACGAGCGGGTTACTTGTCGTCGCCTTGGGCGGCGAGGATTTCCTTCTCGACGTTCTTGGGCACCGGGCGGTACTCCAGCGGCTCCATCGCGTAGGACGCGCGGCCCTGGGACATGCCGCGGATGCTGGTGGCGTAGCCGAACATCTCGGACAGCGGGGCCTCGGCCGTGATCACGCGGGTGTTGCCGCGTTCCTCGTCGCCGACGATCAGGGCCCGGCGGCGGTTGAGGTCGCCGGTGATGTTGCCGAAGAATTCGTCGGGGGTGGTGACGACGACCTTCATGATCGGCTCGAGCAGCTGGAGGCCGGCCTTGCGGGTGGCCTCCTTGAAGGCCAGCGAGCCCGCCATCTCGAACGCGACCTGCGAGGAGTCGACCTCGTGGTACTTGCCGTCGACGACCTCGACGCGGACGCCGATGAGCGGGTAGCCGGCGAGGACGCCGGTCTTGGCCGTCTCGCGGCAGCCGACGCCGACCGAGGGGATGTACTCGCGGGGGATGACGCCGCCGGAGATGCCGTCGACGAAGGCGACGCCGTCGACGTACTTGAGCTCTTGCTCGAGGGCGAGTTCTTCGGTGATCGGCTCGACCTTGATGGTGGCCTGGCCGAACTGGCCGCGGCCGCCGGTCTGCTTCTTGTGCGTGCCGGTGGCCTCGGCGGCGCCGGCGATCGACTCGCGGTACGCGACGCGAGGGGCGCCGACGTTGACGTCGATCTTCATGTCGCGGGTGAGCTTGGTCTTGATGATGTCCAGGTGCAGCTCGCCCATGCCGGCGATGATGGTCTCGCCGGTCTCCTCGTTGTAGTTCGAGCGGAACGACGGGTCCTCGCGGCGGATGGTGGCCAGCGCGTTGGCGAGCTTCTCCTTGTCGCCCTGGCTGTTGGGCTCGATGGACATGGAGATCACGGGGTCGGGGAAGTCCATGCGCTCGAGGACGATGGGGTCGTCCGAGTCGCAGAGGGTGTCACCCGTGACCGAGTTCTTCAGGCCCACGACCGCGACGATCGAGCCGGCCTCGGCCTCGTCCAGGGCGTTTCGGTCCTTGGCGTGCATCTCGAAGATGCGGGAGACGATCTCCTTCTTGCCGTTGTTGGGGTTGAGGACGCGCGATCCCTTCTCGAGCTTGCCCGAGTAGATGCGGATGTACGTCAGGTCGCCGTGGGCGTCGTTGACGATCTTGAACACGAGGGCCGAGAACGGGGCGTCGGACGAGTGCGGGCGCGACAGGACCTTCTCGGGGTCCTTGACGTCGGTGCCCTTGGTCGGCGGGACCTCGGTGGGCTGGGGCAGGTAGTCGACGACGCCGTCGAGCAGGCGCTGCACGCCGATGTACTTGAGCGCAGAGCCGGTGAACACCGGGTGGATGGTGCGGGCCAGCGTGCCCTTGCGGAGGGCGCCCTTGATTTCGTCGACGGTGAGCTCTTCGCCCTCGAGGTACTTCTCGGTCAGGTCGTCGTCGAGCTCGGCGGCCTTCTCGATCAGGTCGTGCCGCCACTTCTCGACCTCGTCGGCCATGTCGGCGGGGATGTCCTTCTCGACGACGGTCGCGCCCATCGACTCGGCCTCGAAGTAGTAGGCCTTCATGCTGAGCAGATCGATGACGCCCTCGTGCGTGTCGGCCTTGCCGATCGGCAGCTGCACGGCCACGGCGTTGGCGCCGAGGCGCTCGCCGATGGTGCCGAAGGCGTAGGTGAAGTCGGCGCCCCTCTTGTCCATCTTGTTGATGAAGCAGATCGACGGGACCTCGTACCGCACGGCCTGACGCCAAACGGTCTCGGACTGGGCCTCGACGCCTTCCTTGCCGTCGAAGACCACGACCGCGCCGTCGAGGACGCGCATCGATCGCTCCACCTCGATGGTGAAGTCGACGTGGCCGGGCGTGTCGATGAGGTTGAGGCGGTACTCGGTGCCGTCCTTGTCCCAGGGGCAGGTCGTGGCGGCGGACTGGATGGTGATGCCGCG
>JBCCZA010000138.1:0-9274 GCA_039188455.1 Planctomycetota bacterium | reverse complement strand
CGGCCGACGGGGATCATGGCGTCGACGGCCTTGACGCCGAACTGCATGGGCTGGGTGACGGGCTGGCGCTCGGCGATGCCGGGGGCGATGATGTCGACCTTGCGAGACTCGTTGGACTGGATGGGGCCTTTGCCGTCGATGGGTCGGCCGAGGGCGTCGACCACGCGACCGATGACGGCGTCGCCGACGGGCACGGAGAGCAGGTTGCCGGTGGAGCGAACGGTGGTGCCTTCTTCGACCTTGAGGTGGTCGCCGAAGATGACCGCGCCGATGATGCCGGACTCGAGGTTCATGGCCTGGCCCATGACGGGCTCGCCGTCGGAGACGTCGAAGGCGAGCATCTCGCCGGCCATGGCGTTAGACAGGCCGTAGACCTGGGCGATGCCGTCGCCGACCTCGACGACGGTGCCGACCTGGCTAACCTCGAGCTGGTCGGCGAAGTTGGCGACTTCCTGCTTGATGACGGCGGTGATTTCGTCGGTGGCGATCTTCATGGTGTGCTCCGCACGTCGGCCGGGGGCCGGTGCTTAGTTCGGCTTAGTCGGCTTGAGCGAGCTGCCGTGCCTTCTCGCGGCCGGCGTCGATCATGTGGGTCTTCATCAGGCGTAGGCGGGTGGCGACTGAGCCGTCGACGAGCGTGTCGTCGACCCGCAGGGACATCCCGCCGATCAGCGCCGGGTCGGTGGCCCGGGTGAGCTGGACGGACTTGCCGCCGAGCTTGTCGGCCAGTCGGCCGGCTAGGCCATCGGCCTGGTCGTTGGGCAGGTCGGTCGCGGTGGTTGCGATGACCTGGACGACGCCGCGGCGGTCGTTGATCAGCCCGCCGAAGGCGATGAGGATCTCGCGCAGGGCGGCGATGCGGTTCTTGCGGTTGAGGGTCTGCAGGAACTGATAGACGGTGTCGGTCACCTTGCCGTCGAAGAGCCGCTCGAGCAGGCCACGACGTTGCTCGGTGCGGATCATCGGGCTGGTCATCAGCGTGCGGAAATCCGCGTCGTTCTGCAGCATCTCGCCAAGCTGGTAGCACTCGTCGGCGATCTCATCCAGCTGCCCGCGCTCCTCGGCCAGTTCGACCAAGGCTGAGGCGTAGGCGATGGCGACGGGATTGGATTCGGTGGCTGGCACGGGCGTTGGGGCTCGGGGTCAGTTCTGCTGGTACTGCTGAATCGTCTGCTCGACGAGGTCGCGCTGGTCGTCGGCGTTGAGAGATCGGCCGAGAATCTTGCCGGCGACGTCGGTCGCGAGGGCGGCGGTCTGGGTGTAAAGGTCCGCGAGGGCGGCTTCCTTGGCGGAGTTGATCTCGGCCTGGGCGCGTTGCTTCATGCCGGTGATCTCGGCCTCGGCGTTGGCCTTGAGCTCGACCGCGAGCTGGTCGGCGGCGGCGCGGGCCTCGGCGACGGTCTTGGCCGACTCGGCGCGGGCCTCGGCGAGCTGCTTCTCGAAGTCCGCCTTCATGCTCTCGGCGTCTTTGCGGGCGGTCTTGGCCGCCTCGATGTCGGCTCGGATCTTGTCCTCGCGCTCACGCAGGCCCTTGAGCACAGCCGGCCAGACGTAATACATAAGGATGCCCAGCAGCACGAGGAACATCAGGGTGTTCCAGATGTACGGCATGGCGTGGAAGTCGAACACGCCGAGCGGGCTGACTTCCTTCTCGGCCTTGGCGTCGCCGTCGTAACCGTGGTCGTGCCCGTCGTGCTGGGCCGAGTCGGTGGCGGTGTCGGCGGCGAAGGCGGCCGGGGCGTCGGCGATCGCCAGGGCGAGGGCGGCGATCACGACAAGCGTGAGGCCGGGCCAGCCAAGTCGGGCGATCGCCGTAGCAATCGGAGCGGGCATGCGCAAGACTCCTCGGGCGTTCGGGGCCAGGGCCTGGGCCGGGACGGGCTCAGAACGCGATGAGGGCGAGGATCAGGCCGATGACGGTCACACCCTCGATCAGGGCGGCGGCGATGATCATGTTGGTGCCGATGGGGCCGGTCGACTCGGGCTGCCGGGCGATGGACTCGAGCGCGGCGGCGCCGATCTTGCCGATGCCCAGGCCGGCGCCGAGGATGATTAGGCCCATGCCGATGGCCTTACCCATCGGGCCGATGCCCTCGATGGTTGCGGCGTCCTGAGCCATGGCGGCGGGGGCGACGAGGGTCGCCAACAGGGCGACGGCGACGAGTTGAATGGCGTTACGCATCGGGGGGTCTTCTCCTAAACGAAAGCGTTCAGTGGGTGAGGCCTGCCCACAGGGAGTGGCAGGATAATGAGTTCGGTCAGGTGGGGAGCGGGTCGGCGGGGCGGTCGTACGAGGGCGGGTAATCGACTTCGTCGTTCGGGTCGTTGATGGCGTCTTCCGCGGCGTGCTCGTCGTGTTCCTCGTGGCCGACGGCGCCCTGGGCGATGAACAGCGTCGTGAGGAACGTGAAGATGAACGCCTGCAGCATCGCGATGAACAGCTCAAGGGCCATGATGGCAAAGCCGATCACGGTGAAGCCCAGCCCGACGATCCCGCCGAGGATCAGCGACGCGGAGCTGGCGGCGGTGATCAGGATGATGAACACCGCGATCACGAGGTGGCCGGCCATCATCGTGCCGAACAGACGTGCGGCGAGGACGATGCACTTGATAAACAGGCCCATCACCTCGAGAGGCACCAGCAGCGGGGCCATGTAGCTGGGCCCGGGGTTGAAGTGCTCAAAGTAGTGCTTGCCCTGTTCGCGGTAGCCGATCCAGTTGATCGCGATGAACGCCGAGACGGCCAGGGGCACCGTCAAAGCGAGGGTGCCGGTGGCGGTGCCGCCGAGGTACGACCAGCCGTAGTGATTCTCCGAGCCCATCTGGTAGGCGATGTAGCCGGCGATGGGGCCGGTGGGGATCAGGCCCAGGACGTTGGCGAACAGGATGAAGGTGAAGATCGTCCACAGGTACGGGACGTACTTGTCGGTGAGCTTGCCGAGGTTGGGCCGGGCGACCTCCTCGCGGACGAACATCAGCAGGACCTCGAAGGTCTGGGCGAGCCTGCCGGTGACGATGTCGCCCTTAGCACTGGCTTGTTCGAGCTTTCGTTTGTAGGCGAACGCCGAGACGAGCAGCACGACCACGGCCACAAACGACATCATCATGTGGTTCGTGAAGTGCACCGGCCCGAGCTCGGCGAAGCGGTGCGAGATCACGTGCGAGATCGCGTCCGCGGGGTTGGTCGACGGCTCGGAGCCGCCCGCGGCGAGCGTGATGGGCAGAGTTAACCAACTCATGGGCACGGAGTGTAGCGATCGGCGCGGGGCGTGCTGGCGGGGGTGACGCGGCTACTTGTCGGGCGGTTGGACGGCCTTGATCAGCCGGTACAGCCCGCCCGCCAGGCCGAGCAGGGCGAACGTCACCAGCAGCACCGGCCAGGTCCCCAGCAGGCGGTCCAGGCCGTAGCCGATGGCGGCGAAGACGAGGATGCCGCCGCCGAGTTCCAGCCCGGCGGTGGCGAGCTGGAGCTGCTCGGGCGAGAGCCGTCCGGGGCGCTTCTCGTCTGCGGCTGGGCGGGGGGTGAGGCCGAAGAACCGGTCGCGCATGCGGCCAAGCGAGCCTCGCTGCGTTGGCGGGTCGTCAGGACGCTCGGCGTCGGGGCGGTCGTCGGTCACGACGGGCCGGGGTTGGCCTCGTCCTCGGCGGGCTCGTCGCCGTCGGACGGGGCGTGCCAGTCGGTCTTGTCGCGGTCCGAGAGGGCTTGGGCGATGAGGTACGACGTGACGGCGTTGACCTCGATCACCAGCACGACCAGGTACCACAGGCCGAACCACAGCAGGACCCGCTGTTTCTCGAACGCCATGAACGCCAGCCCTGCGACGGCCGCGCTGAGGAACAGCCGCAGCGTCGTGCCCGCCAGGAACCCCGTCACGATGCCCTGCGGGCCGGGCATCCGCTGGCCCATTTTCACGGCGATCAGCCCGATCACCCCCGCCCCCGCGCAGCCGGCGGCGGCGACGGCGCACTCGATCTGCAGCGCCAGGTCGAGCCTCGCGAACCGCATCGCGAGGATCCCCAGGATCGCCAGGCCGGCAACGGCCGCGATCAGCACGGCGATCGACTTGAACAGCGGGAACGGCTTGCTCGGGGCGGTCGACGAGGCCACGGTCGGCTCAGGCGACCGACGCGGCGCCGGCGATGATCTCGCTCAGCTCGGTGGTGATGGCCGTCTGGCGGGCGCGGTTGTAGCGACGGCCGAGCTCTTTCTTCAGCTTGCCCGCGGCGTCCGTCGCGGCCTTCATCGCCACCATGCGGGCCAGCTGCTCGGAGACGAGCGCCTCGTTGAAGCATTGGAACAGGCTCGTCCGCACCGTCCGCGGCAGCAGGTCGGCCAGCAGTTTCTCGGGCTCGGGGCTGAAGTCGTAGAGCGTCTGGGCGACGACTTGACCGGCCGACTCCTCGGCCTTCGGCGGCTGGATCGGCAGCAGCTGCAGCACCTCGGGCGTCTGGCGGCTCATGGTCAGGAAGTGCATGTACACGACCTTGACGGCGTCGTACTTGCCCTCGATGAACTCGAGCATCAGCCGGTTGGCCAGGGCTTCGACGGCGGGGTAATTCGGGCTGTCGCCGAACTCCTCGTGGAAGACGTCGACGTCGATCCCGTTGAAGCCGAAGAAGGATCGGCCCTTCTTGCCGACCAGCTCGGCGACGACCTCGCCGTGGGCGGCGACCTCGGCGTGGGTCTGCAGGGCGGTGCGGAGGACGTTGGCGTTGTAGGCCCCGCAGAGGCCGCGGTTGGACGAGATGACCAGCAGGGCGGTGCGGCCGACGGCCGGCTCGGGGGCGTGCAGCAGCGGGTGGTCGACCGACCCGGAGGCCGAGGCGAGCTCGCCGACGACCTCGGCCAGCTTGCGGGAATAGGCCTGGGCGTCGGTGGCGGCCTTCTGCATCGCCTGGAACCGGGCCGTGGCGATCATCTGCATCGTTTTGGTGATGCGTTGGATGTTGCCCACCGCCTTCTGGCGGGCACGCAGGGCTCGGGTCTGCTCGGCCATGGCGGGAATGTAGCAAAGCGGCCGGCCCACGCTCAGCAGACCGGCCGCCAACCAGCATCCCCGGAGTTCTCAGCGGGCTCAGTGCTTCTTGCCCTTGCCCTTGCCTTTGCCCTTGTTCTTGCCGTGGCCCTTGCCCTTGCCGCGGCGGGGCTGCTCGACCACGCGGACGACCTTGGACGGCCGATAGAACGGGCGTGGCGGCGGGCAGTACGTGCGCGGCGAGCGATAGCTGCGCTTGATCACCGTCACCGGAGCCGGCTGGTAATACACCGGCGGGGCGTAGTTCCGGTAGACGGTTTTGGTTTCGTACGAGTACGGGCGGTAGCGGTATGGCCGGTAGTACGGGCGGTGGTGGGACCGGTAGCGGTCGTGGCTGTTGAACTGGACGCCGAAGCCGAAGGACACGCGGTTGCCGTCGGCGTGAGCGGCGGGCGCGGGGGCGGCGGCGAGGCCGAGGGTGGCGACGGCGGCGAGGCCGAGCCCGACCAGGCCTTTTCGGAGGGTGGGGAGTCGCTTGAACATGGCTGGTCTCCGACAGGAGGAAGCGGAAGTGGCGACCACGCGGCCGCTCGCCTGACGGGGGCGGTCCGCAAGGAAAGCGGTGGAGCAGCAACGTGTGAGCTATGCAAGTTGATTGCAGGAAATGCGTTAGATAAATTTTCTCCGCCGCATCACGGGGTCCGGCAGCGAGCAGGGGTCGCGCTCTCCCGAAAAATTCCGTGAACGGCGCAAGGTATTTCGGCAAAGCCAATTATGGTGAGTGCGTGCGGTTCGTCGGCGTTCCGGGAAACCCAAAGCCGGCGATTCGCGTCTGATCTTGTGAGCCGGCCGTGTGGGCCGGCCACCCCCGTGGCCCGGAGGCCAGGAGTCCCGTTGATGAAGTCACTCACCCAAGCATGCCTGAAGCTCGGCCGCACGGCCTTGGCTCTGGCCGCGGCCGTCGCGCTGGTCGGCACGCTGACGCTGTCCGCCGGCGTCGCGTCCGCCGAGTCCGGCTGCCACCGCAAGCCCCCGCCCAAGGCCGACATCGGCGACCTGTTCACCCGCGCCGACTGACCCGCTTACCTCGCCCGTCCCGCACCCGGAGCCCGCGGCCATGCCCCTGGCCCAGAGCACAACCCGCGACCCGCTCAGCCGCGTCACGCCCGACGATCGGCCGAGGCTGGTCACCGTCGACGCCGCCGTGCTCGACGCGGTGGTGTCGGTCGATGAGCGATCGACGCCGGCGAAGTCGCGGCCGACGGTCGTGGCGGTGGACGAGGCGGTTGCCGGGCTGCGGGCCGACGTCCGCGACGCGGCGCGGGCGGTGCTGACGTGGCTGGCCGTGGTGACCGACCACCGCGTGGTCACCGGGCCCCGCCGGGCAGGCCGCGCCGATGGCGGGCTGGACCGCGTGCTGCGTCGCTGCGTGCGGCCGGGCACGGGGCTCGATGGGCTGGACTACACCGCGCTGGCTGACGAGGTCTGGCGCACGACCAACGTGAGGCTCTCTGCCAAGCGCGTGCAGACGGCGATCCGCCACCTGCGCCAGGCTCGGCTGGTGTCGGATCGACAGGCAGACAAGGCAAATGCGTCGCGGGCCGGGTTTGACGGACTGCTGACGTCGCTGGACACCCCCTCGGCCGGACCGGACTCCCCGGCCGAGCGCTGGGCGTTGGCGGCGGACGTGCTGGCGGCCGTGCGGTCGGCGGTGAGCCGGCTGATCACGCACGACTTTGCCGAGGGTGTTGAGCCGGGCGCCGCGCCCGAGGCCGAGCTGGCCGAGCGTTTTGCGGCGTTCGACGCCGGCGTCGATGGGGCGTGGCGGCGGACGCTGATCGACACGCTGGTCCGCCACGACGGCACGGCCGAGTCGGACGTCCGACTGGTGCTCGCCGGGGCGGCGGCCGTGCGTCGATTGGCCGGGGCGGGCACGCTGGTCGACACCGTGGCCCAACTCAACGTCGCCGTCGCCGGCCGCGACCTGACCGACACCGAGACCTACGTCCGCCGCATGCTGCGCGTGGCTCGCCTGGCCGGCCGTGTGGCCCGCGACCCGGCGAGCAAGACCGAGCTCAACCGAGCCCGCCGCCAGGCCGACGCCGACCATCGCCTGCCCAGCCCGACGCGGGTGATGAGCTACGCCCTGAACAACGCCGCGACCCGCGCGATCGAGCGGGTTTGGCTCGACGAGGTTCCTGTCGACCGATCCGCGAGCCTGCTCCGCCTCGCCGCCGCGGCGATCGCCCGCATGCAACGCCGCGACAGCGGGTTCCAGCTCATCCCGGTCACCCGCGCCCTGCACGCCACGGCCGCCTGTCGCAACCGCAAGGTCGCCGACGCCTTTTGGGAGGGCGTTCCCGCCGACAAGGCCGCCGCGCTGCTCGCCGACGTCGCCCGGTTCGACAACTGTCGCCCGCTGGTGGATGCCGTGTTCGCCGACGCCCGCCGCACGCACCCCGCCGCGGCCGACGCTGTTATCCGCGTCTGACCCCCAGCTGCCCCGACGCGGCCAAATCCCCCATCCCCGCGCTTGACGAGCCTCCCCTCACCCGGCATGATGCTCGGCTCGCTCCAGCGATCCCGGGGCGACCTTTCACGAACCACCCGACGGCCCGACATGCCCACGATCAATCAGCTCGTCCGCAACCCCCGCGTCTCGCCCAAGGCCAAGTCCAAGGTCAAGGACCTCGACGCCTGCCCCCAGCGCCGCGGCGTCTGCCTGCAGGTCAAGACCGTCACCCCCAAGAAGCCGAACTCCGCGCTCCGCAAGGTCGCCCGTGTCCGCCTGTCCAACGGCAAGGAAATCACCGCCTACATCGGCGGCGAGGGACACAACCTGCAGGAGCACTCGATCGTGCTCGTCCGCGGCGGCCGCGTCCGCGACCTGCCCGGCGTCCGCTACCACGTCGTCCGCGGCTCGCTCGACACCCTCGGCGTCGACAACCGCCAGCAGGGCCGCAGCAAGTACGGCGTCAAGAAAGGCAAGTGATCGCCCCGCGATCACCGTTTAACCCGAGGCCCGCTGGGCCCGGCTCAATCCCGGGAGGGCAACCCCGCCACCCCGCCTGACAGATCAACCAGTATCGGCGAGTAATCCGCGACGGTCGGCCGACCCCGCGGGTGAACGAGCCGGCGGGCGAGTGACCCGTCGGACACGCCGGGCGTCATTCCCGCTGAACCCCAGCGAAAGGGAGCCAGACCGATGGCAGGCCGCATCACCGCCGCAGATTCCCAGCTCAAGCCCGACCCGCGCTATCAGGACAAGATCGTCTCGCGGTTCATCAACTGCATCATGCTCGACGGCAAGAAGGCCGTCGCCCAGCGTGTCGTCTACGGCGCGTTCGACGAGATCGAGCGTCGCACCGAGGGCAACCCGGCCGCGATCGAGGTCTTCCACAAGGCCATCGAGAACGTCCGCCCGTCCGTCGAGGTCCGCTCCAAGCGTGTCGGCGGCGCCAACTACCAGGTGCCGATGCAGGTGAACCGCAAGCGTCAGCAGTCGCTCGCGTTCCGCTGGATCATCAAGGCCGCCCGCGCGGGCAAGGGCAAGCCGATGTACCTCAAGCTCGCTCGCGAGCTCTACGAGGCGAGCAACGGCGAGGGCCAGGCCGTCAACACCCGCGACCAGACGCACCGCATGGCCGACGCTAACAAGGCCTTCGCCCACTTCGCGTGGTAAGCCCCGGGCGTTTGCCCGCCTGAATCGCACAACGGATACTCCCCGCATCGCCACGCGATCGCGGCGGTTTTCTCTTTCGCTTTCGGGAGTCGAGCGATGTCAGAACACACGACGGTCGTGGTCTCCAACAAGAACGTCGGCGTTGCCATCATCCTCACGTTCCTGCTCGGCCCGCTGGGCATGCTGTATTCGACGATCTTCGGCGCGATCGTGATGCTTGTCGTCAGCCTGGTCGTCGGCGTGCTGACGCTCGGGATCGGCCTGTTTGTCACCCAGCCGATCTGCATCCTCTGGGCGGCCCTCGCCGCGGCGGCCTACAACAAGAAGATCGTCACGCGGGCGTCCGCGTAAGCAAGTGATCAGCGCTAAGGCAGCTGCCAGGGCGCCATCTCGGCGAAGGCGAAGGTCATCTTGCTCTCGTCGTATTCTTTGAAGCGGGCGACGTGGCCGTCGGCGAAGAGGACGTTGAGGGCGCCCTCGTGGTGGGGCCTCCAATAGCTGCCCAGGCCCGTGAGGTCCAGGCCGGGGATGCCCAGGCAGTTCTGCGTGTAGTCGTCCTTGTCGGCGTCCTGCAGCTCGAAGTCGCGGTTGAGGTCGCCGCCGATGACGAAGGCGG
>JBCCZA010000137.1:0-9275 GCA_039188455.1 Planctomycetota bacterium | reverse complement strand
TCGAACGACAGGCCGTCGCCGGCGGGCAGGAACAGCCCGGCGACAATCCCCGCCGCGCCCAGCCCCGCGAGCACCAGCGTCGAGCGGCGTCGATGCGCCCGGTAGCCGCGGCCGATCACGACGAACGCCAGCGGCAGCACGACCGCCGCGAGCGCCCAGTGGACCCAAGCATTGGACCACGCCGTGCCGAAGGCGGGCAATAACAGCAGCAAGAACGGAGTCGCGACGCAGTGCACCGCGCACGCCCCCGACGCGACGATCCCGACCAGGTCCCACCGACCTTCCGCCGAGGCAAGGCCGGTCGGCGTCGTCATCGGCGTGCCATTCGCGGACATCGCATGACTATACGACGGCTTCGAGCAAACCCCGTCCCGCGCTGTCACGCGAGGCGAGGGTGACCCCCAGACGGGCTAGGCCGATTAGACGGTCGCCCGGCGACGACGCGCCAGCGCGACGACGCCACCGATCGCGAGCAGGCCGAGGGTGGCCGGCTCGGGGACGACCAGCGTGACGTCAAACGTCGCCGAGTCGGCCAAGCCGCCGCCGGTCAGGCGGAACGTACCGATCGTGGTATCGAACGGCGGGTTCGGGCCGAGATCGGGCAGCTCGAAAATCCAAAGCGGATGGAAATCGATGCCCGCGGCGGCGTTGCCGATGGAAAACGACTGGCCTCCTGTGCCGATGAAGCCACCGACTTGGTCCGTGACTGCGATGTCGTCCTCCAGCGTCACGCCGACCAGCGAGATCGGCGTTGAATTGCTTAGCGCCACCGAGCCCACGGGCAGCAGACCTTCCCCAATGAGTTCGTTGATCTCAACCTGATCTGCGGCCTCGAAGCCGAGATCTACCACGGGAGGGAACTCCGTGATCGGGTCGGACACGTACCCGGAGAATATGAGGTTGTAATTGAGGCCGGTCACCTGCGGGGAGACGTCGATCGTTCCCCCGAATCCCTCGAAGGCGAAGACGAGCTGACCATTGCTATCGGCAAGTACGAGGTGAGGCGCGTTGTCTTCGTCGTCGGCCAAGACGGCCGAAGCGAAAGCGACGCTGACCGACGCAGTCAGCGCGAGAGACAGTGCATTGAACTCATGAAACTTCATCTTTTTCTCTCCTTATTAAAAAACAGTAGCCAGAGTGGCTTAACGCGCCACGTCCGGCCAGAAGTGGTTGTTAGTCCAAATCAAATTAGGGAATGTCGATGCGGGATCGAGTAAGTAAGTGTCTTCCGCTTTCTCTGTTTCCGCATGCCCGTCCAAGTAGGCGTAATTCGAGACGCCTCCCTGGTGGCGATCGATCTCGACTTGTTCGGCCATCTTGTCGATGCCACCCACCAACCACGTCTCAGGATGAACATGGTCGGCGGTGGCAAAGCCGCCCGTATCGTCGCGAGGCGTGAGCTCGACAGCGTAGACAGTCCGGGTTGGCCGAGGCGACCGATCGAGACGATTCCAGCCCTCGCTCGACGGATACGCGGCGGCTTGGCCAGAAACCAGGTAATTGGTGGCATAGCTAAGCCGTCGCAGCAAGCCGCTGCTCGGCGCGGGAGTGTCCCAGTACACCGACTTGTCACTTGGACAACGGTAGTGCAGCTTGCCGTCGCTGTAGGGCTCCAGCAGGAAGAACCATGCCTGCGTGCTGTAGGTCGATGAGCCGTGCGAGAAGCCAACAGTTGGCAGGTGACCCTCATAGGCGTTCGCGTAGTTTGTGGTCGCCAGCGCCAGCTGCCTCATGTTGTTCAGGCAGAAGACAGTTCTGGCGGACTCACGCGCCGATGCGAGCGTCGGCACGAGAATGCCTACTAGCAGCGCGATGATCGAGATCACCACGAGCAGCTCGATGAGGCTGAACGCGTGCCCGCCATGTCGGCGAGCGCTGGTATCGCAGCGCATAGCAGTTGCCTTAAAGCAGAAGAGTACGGAATGTGAGGACGCGGACCGGGGATGAATCAGGCGATCGGTGGGCCGCGGGTGCCGAAGGAATGGCTGACGCCGCTGAGGGGGATTCGGCGGATGGGAAGCGTGGCGTGGGTCGGGGGGATCGCCTCAGCAAGCGTGACGATGGCTGGGGGGACCGTCGGCATGGCCGGGGCGTAGAGGACGCGGCAGAGCCGGCAGTCGTCGCGCTCGGGGGCCTGCTCGTCGTCCGCGGGCGTGTCGTTGGCCGGGATCGCTGGCGCGGGGTGGTGGTGATGACCGCTGCAGGCCGTTTCGACGGCTTGGTGGGCCTTGTGGCAGCCATTTGAGTGGTCGTGGAACGTCTCGTGGGCCCACGGCGCGGCGACGAAGGCCACCGCCAAGATGAGGGGGGTGAGCCCAGACCATGCACCGATACCTAGGGGGACGCCCTTGCTCACGAGCAATTACCGTAGCAGCGCACGTGCCATCGCGGCAAGGGTGGTCGGGTGAAGCCGGCGGATTGCCGCAGCTCGGCGGTCAGGCCGGGGCGTCGGCCGGGCGGGTGACGTGGGCGTGGCCGTTCTGAGGGGTGGCCTCGGCGAGCTGCTTGGCGGCGTCGCTGCGGCGGGTGGCGAGTCGGTCGAGGAAGGCGTCGTCGATGTCCTCGGTGACGTACCGGCCGTCGAAGCAGGAGCACTCGAACCGCTCGACGGTCGGGTTGCCTTCGCGGGCGCAGGCGATCAGGTCGTCCAGGTCCTGATAGAGCAGGCGGTCGGCGCCGATGGCGTGGCGGATCTCGTCGACGGACTTGCCGTGGGCGATGAGCTCCTCGGCGGCGGGCATGTCGATGCCGTAGACGTTGGGGAAGCGGACGGGCGGGGCGGCGGAGGCGAAGCTGACCTGGCTGGCGCCGGCCTCGCGGGCCATCTGGATGATCTCGTGGCAGGTGGTCCCACGGACGATGGAGTCGTCGACGAGCAGGACGTGCTTGTCGCGGAACTCCAGGCCGATGGCGTTGAGCTTGCGGCGGACGGACTGCTTGCGTTCGGCCTGGCCGGGCATGATGAATGTTCGGCCGATGTAGCGGTTCTTGATGTACCCCTCGCGGTACTTGAGGTTCAGTCGGTTGGCCAGCGAGAGGGCCGCGGTGCGGGAGGTGTCGGGGATGGGGATGACGACGTCGATGCCGTGATCCGAGCCCCACTCGGCCAGGAGCTTGTCGGCGAGGTGTTCGCCCATGCGCAGGCGGGCCTTGTAGACGGAGATGTCGTCGAGGACCGAGTCGGGGCGGGCGAGGTAGACGTGCTCGAAGATGCAGGGGGTGCGTTCGGCACCGGAGGCAACGACGCGCGAGTGCAACTGGCCGTCGCGGGTGATGTAGACGCACTCGCCGGGCTCGACGTCGCGGAGGCGGGTGAAGCCCAGGGCGTCGAGGGCGACGGACTCGGAGGCGAGGACGTAGTCGTCGCCTAGGAGGGAATTGCGTCGGTGGCCGATGACCAGGGGGCGGATGCCGTGGGGGTCGCGGAAGCCGACGACGCCGTGGCCGAGGATCATGCCGACGCAGGCGAAGGCCCCGCGGGCGCGGCGGAACAGGCCGGCGGCGGCGGCGAAGACGGCGTCGGGCGTCAGCTCGCGGCGGCCCACGGTGTGCAGCTCGTGGGCGAAGACGTTGAGCAGAACCTCGGTGTCGGACGAGGTGTTGATGTGCCGCATGTCGGACTCGAAGAGCTCGCGGCAGAGGGCGTCGGTGTTGGTGAGGTTGCCGTTGTGGCCGAGGCAGATGCCGTACGGCGAGTTGACATAGAAGGGCTGGGCCTCGGCGACGGCGCAGGAGCCGGCGGTGGGGTAGCGGACGTGGCCGACGCCCATGGTGCCCTGCAGGGAGGCCATGTCGTCGTTGGTGAAGACGTCTCGGACCAGGCCTCGGCCCTTGCGCAGGTTGAGCTTGCCGTGGTCATCGGTGGCGATGCCGGCGGCGTCCTGGCCGCGGTGCTGCAGGACGAGCATCGCGGTGTAGATGTCCTGACAGGCGTCGGTGTTGGCGACGACTCCGACAATGCCACACATGGGCGTTGGGCCTCGTTGGTCGGATGGTTCCGGCGGGCGACCTCAACGCCCTCGGCTACATGTTAGCGAGGCGCGAACCGGGCGAGCGAAATGTTGGATCGAACCGGGCTTGAGCGGGCTCAGGCGGGGCCTGCATCGACGAAATGCAACTCGAGGTAGCGGGCGACGTAGTCGATGATGCTCATCGCCTCGGGGATCTCGGGGTTATTCGTGGAGCCCATGGGCTCGAACCGCATGCCCTTGAAACGCCGCACGGCCTCCTCGGTGGGCAGGCCGTACTGCAGGGCCAGCGAGAGGGCTCGGCAGTAGCCCTGGATCAGGCCGGACAGGGTCGAGCCCTCCTTGGCCATCTTGATGAACACCTCGCCGGGGGCGCCGTCCTCGAACAGGCCGATGGTGAGGTACCCCTCGTGGCCCATGATGGCGAACTTGTGGGTGACGCTCTCGCGGGTGTTGGGCAGGGAACGGCGCTGGGTGGCGGCGAGCGTCTCGGGCATAGGGTCGGGGCCTTGGAGGTCGAGTTGTGGGAGATCGTCGCCCATGAACGACCATCGTAGTGAGGCGACCTGCATATAGTCGGTCGAGCCGTGACGATGACTGCAATACACGAGATGTGGGGGGCTGAACGGTGAACGGCCCCGAGGGATGGCGGTCAGCGCTGCTGGCGTGGTACGACGCGGGTCATCGGCTGCTGCCGTGGCGGCCGGCGCCGGGCGAGGGGGCCGAGCGGGTCGACCCGTACCTCGTGCTCGTCAGCGAGGCGATGCTGCAGCAGACGCAAGTGGCGACGGTGGTCGGCTACTTCGGGCGGTTTGTCGAGCGGTTCCCGACGGTCGAAGCCCTGGCCGAGGCGGACGAGCAGGCGGTGCTGACGGCGTGGCAGGGCCTGGGGTACTACCGCCGGGCGCGGAACCTGCACGCCGCGGCCCGCACGATCGTGGCCGAGCACGGCGGGCGGGTGCCGGACGACGCGGATGACTTGCTCGACCTGCCGGGTGTGGGTCGGTACACGGCCGGGGCGGTGGCGTCGATCGCCTACGACCGGCGGGCGCCGATCGTGGACGGCAACGTCGCGCGCGTGTTCGCCCGGCTCACGCACCTGACCGAGCCGATCGACCAGCGCGACGCGCAGCGGGCGCTGTGGGAGCTCGCCGGCGACTACGCCAACGGCAGGCGGCCGGGCGACGCGAACCAGGCGCTGATGGAGCTGGGCGCGACGGTGTGCACGCCAAAAACGCCCCACTGCCTGACGTGCCCGCTGCGCAAGAGCTGCCGCGGCGTCCGGGAGACCAACCCCGAGACACTGCCGGTGAAATCACCCAAGCGTCGGCCGACCGAGGTGACGCACCGCGTGCTGGCGATCCGCGACGCCGACGAGCGCTACCTGTTCACGCGGCGGCCGGACACCGGGCTGTGGTCGGGCATGTGGCAGCTGCCGACGCGCGAGGACGGCCCGCCCGACGTGGCGTGGGCCAAGTCCTCGCTGGGTGTGGCGATCACCCGGCCGCGCTCGCTCAAGGCGTTGCCCGAATTCACCCACGCGACGACGCATCGGCGGATCACGTTCGCCGTGGACGTGGCTTCACGCAAGGGCAAAGCGGTCGCCGAGCAGACGTGGCGTGCGCTGGATGAGCTCGACGACCTGCCGCTGCCCAACCCGCAGCGCAAGATCGTCGCGGCGTTGCGGGAGGCATAAGTCTGCTCGTTGGGTGCCACACCTCGCCGCAGGCGATGTGTGATTGCGGGTTGATCGGTGTCCGGGGCACACATCGTGCCGCGCACGAGGTGTGGCACCCGGCACCAAACGTCACGCGCCCAGCGCCTCGCTCAACCGCGCCTCGTCCCACACCTCGACGCCCAGCTTCGTCGCCTTGGCGAGCTTGCTGCCGGCCTTCTCACCGGCGATCAGCAGGTCGGTGTTCTTCGACACCGAGCCGGTGACCTTGGCGCCAAGCGACTCGAGCTTCTCGGTGAGCGGCTTGCGTTCCCAGGCGTCGAGCGTGCCGGTGATGACGATCGTCTTGCCGGCGAACGGGCTGTCGTCGCTGTCCGCGACCACGGGCACGTCCTCGGTGAGATCGACGCCGGCCGCCGCCAGGTCGTCGATCACGTGACGCCCGGCGTCGGACTCGAAAAACGCGGCCACGCTCTGGGCGGTGATCGGGCCGACCTGATCGATCGCCGCGATCTCCTCGACGCTCGCGTCGCGCAGTTTGGCGACGTCGCCGAAGTGGCGGGCCAGCAGCTTGGACCCGTTGCCGCCGACCTGCCGGATCCCCAGTCCCGCCAGCACGCGAGCCAGACCACGCCCCTTGCTGTCCTCGACGCCGGCCAGCAGGTTGTCGACCTTCTTCTCGGCCATGCGATCGAGTGCGAGGATCTGCTCGCGCTTCTCGTGCAGCCGGTAGATGTCGGCGAACCCGGCGATCAATCCCGCGTCCATCAGCTGGTCGACGGACTTCTCGCCGAGGCCGTCGATGTCCATCTGATCCCGCCCGGTGAACCACTTGATCCGCTCGCGCAGCTGCACGGGGCACTCGGGGTTCGGGCAGTACCGCCCCGACTCGTCGTCAGGTCCTAACGACGGCGGCTCGGGGATCGGCTCGGGGGCGCGGCCCTCCTTCTCGGCCCGCTTCTTCTCTCGCTCGACCCGGCCGGGCCACTTGTCGATGTCGTTGACGCGCTTGCTGTCGTACTCGATCTCGACGGGCGTGCCGCAGACCGGGCACTTGTCCGGCGGCACGATCTCACGCTCGCTGCCGTCGCGGCCCTTGCCCTCGTCGGCGACCTCGACGATCTGCGGGATGATCTCACCGGCCTTCTCGATGACCACGCGGTCGCCGATCCGCACGTCCAGCCGACGCACCTGGCCGACGTTGTGCAGGCTGGCGTGGCGGACCGTCGTGCCGGCGACGAAGACCGGCTCCATGATCGCCCGCGGCGTGATCCGCCCGTTCTTGCCGACCGGCCACTCGACGTCGAGCAGCGTCGTCGTCGCCCGCTCGGCGGCGTACTTGTAGGCGATCGCCCAGCGAGGGAACTTGCTGGTCGTGCCCAGCGTCGCGCGGTCGGCGAAGCGGTCGCACTTGATCACCACGCCGTCGATCATCCACGGCAGCTGGTCGCGACGGTCTTGCAGGTCGCGGATGTACCGCTCGGCGTCGGCGAGGGACCTCACCACCTCGTGATCCGCCGCCGGCACGCCCCACCGCCGCGCCGCCGCGAGCAACGCCGACTCGCTGTCGTACTCGGCCCCCTCGATCACGCCGACGCCGTGGCACAGGAACCGCAACCCGCGTGCGACCTTGCGCGGGTCCTTCTGCTTGAGCGTCCCGGCCGTCAGGTTCCGCGGGTTGGCGAACTTCTCCTCCTCGTCGCGGCCGGCGTTGATCTGCTCGAACACGTCATTGGGCATGACGACCTCGCCACGCAGCTCGACGACGTCCGGCACCGCGCCCGCATCACCATCCAGCACCAGCGGGATCGCCTCGATCGTCCGGGCGTTGGGCGTGATGTCGTCGCCCTTGCTGCCGTCGCCGCGCGTCACGGCCCGGGCCAGTCGCCCCTTCTCGTACCGCAGTGACAGCGCCACCCCGTCGATCTTCGCCTCCAGGATCAGCGGCACGCCGTCCGTCTCGGGGCCGAGCCCGCGCAAGACGCGGTCGTGCCAATCGGCCAGCGTGTCTTCGCCGTTCTGGGCGTCGGCCTCGCTGAGCGCGTACGTGTTGTCGATCGACAGCATCGGCACGGCGTGCGCGACGGTCTCAAACCCGGGCGTCAGGTCGCTGCTGACGCGCTGCGTCGGGGAGTCGGCGATGACGAGCTCGGGGTGCTCGGCCTCGAGCCGTTCGAGCTGTTTGACGAGTTCGTCGTACTGCCGGTCGCTGACCTGCGGGGCGGCGTCGACGTAGTACAGCCGATTGTGCCGACGGATGTCGGCGCGGAGGGCGGCGATCACTTGAGCGGGGTCGGCCATGCTCGGCGGAGTCTATCGCCGAGCTCGCCGAAAACATGTCACCGCATCGCGCGGTCGAAGGCGGACTGGGCCGCGGGGAAGCGGGCGCTACGTCGGGCGAGCTTGAGCTGCTCGGGTCGGCCCTCGCGCTTGAGCTGTCGGACCAGGTCCTTGAGGTGCTTGTCGCGGGCGCGGGCGTAGCGGGGGAACGCGTGTTCCATCTCCTGGCGGGTGTAGCGCGTCAGCGGGTCCGACAGGCCGGTCTGGTGGATCGCCCAGTCGATCAGGCTGCGTGGCTCGGTCGAGAACTTGTAGACCTCGAGCGTGAGCTTGATGCGCTCGGGGATCGACAGGAACGGGTCGGACAGCGCATCGGGCAGGGCCCAGAGCTCGTGCTGGTCGCCGGTCTCGAGGTCGTTGAGCCAGCCCTTGGAGTCGTTGGGGTTGGCGCCGAGCATCGAGGAATCGCCTGGCGAGGCGGTGGCGACCGCCGCCTGGTCGGCCCGTTCGTCGGGCTTGGCGGCGGGCTTGCGACCCGAGCTGGGGATCGTGTCGTAGACGGGCATCGTCCGCGGCGAGCGGCGGCGCGAGGCGGCGGCGTTGCCGTTGTCGGCGGCCGATTCCTTGAGCTCCAGCGGCACGACGCCGGTGTTGATCACCTTGCGCCCGCCGTTGGGAAAATCGACGGTCACCCGCTGGGCGGCGGCGCCGTTGTGGTCGACGCGGCTGGTCTGTCTCACGGTGCCCACGCCCCACTCGACGCGCTTGGGGTGGACAACGTGATCTCCTGAGCTGAATTTCATGTCCTTCTCACACGGAATGTCTGCACCGCCCCGCTGTCTTGAGACAGCAGGCCGAAGATGCCATGGCCCCAACCGGAACGATCCAACGGGCCGCACAGCCCGAGACTGGCACAAACACAAGCAGCCGGTCGATCACCCCTTACCCGAACTATATACGATACGCGGGTTGAAGCTCAACTGCTAACGACAATATCGGTTGAGCACCCCGCGAGCGTAAGTTTTTGCCGGCGAGCCGACGCCGACGCCCCTTGCTCGCGCCCCGCCGATATCGGCCCGCCCCGAGACCCCCGCCTTGTCCACCGCCCCCTCCGCCATCGCGCCCCCGTCTGCCCCGCCCCCGGCCCTCGCGACCGGGCACACCGCGATCGTCGGCCTGCAATGGGGCGACGAGGGCAAGGGCAAGGTCGTCGACCTGCTCACCCCCGAGTTCGACACCGTCGTCCGCTACAACGGCGGCGCCAACGCCGGCCACTCCGTCCAGGTCGGCGACACCCGCTACGCCCTGCACCTCATCCCCTCGGGCATCCTCTACCCCGACAAGCTCAACGT
>JBCCZA010000136.1:0-9367 GCA_039188455.1 Planctomycetota bacterium | reverse complement strand
TGCTCAAGCTCGACCAGCTCATCGACGTCTGCATCCCGCGCGGCGGCGAGTCGCTCATCCGCGCCGTCGTCGAGCAGGCCCATCTGCCCGTCATCAAGCACTACACCGGCAACTGCCACGTCTACGTCGACGCCGCGGCCGACCCCGCGATGGCGATGGACATCTGCCTCAACGCCAAGACGCAGAGGACCGGCGTGTGCAACGCGGCTGAGACGATCCTCTTCCACCGCGACCTGTGCCAAGCAGCCGACGGCCTCGCCGCCGAGGTCTGCCGCGCCCTCATCGCGGCCGGCGTCGAAGTCCGCGCCGACGCTACCCTCGCCGCCCTGCTGACAGACGCGACGCCCGCCACCGACGGCGACTGGGCCACCGAGTTCCTCGACATGATCGTCGCGGTCAAGGCCGTCGACTCGCTCGACGCCGCCGTCGACCACATCAACCGCTACGGCAGCCGGCACACCGACGCCATCGTCTCGCAGGACGCCTCGGCGATCGACGCGTTCATCGACGCCGTCGACACCGCCAATGCCATGATCAATTGCTCGACCCGGTTCTCCGACGGGGGCGAATACGGCCTGGGCGCCGAGATCGGCATCTCCACCGACAAGCTCCACGCCCGCGGCCCGATGGGCGCCGCCGACCTGTGCACCTACCAGTGGGTCTGTCGCGGCGCCGGCCAGGTGCGGACCTGACCGATCCACACTCACCGGGGACGAGCATGACGACCCTCCCTCACGACGCCCAAGCCGTCGCCGACGAACACCTGCATCGGTTCCTCAAGGACCGCTACTTCCTGCGTCGCAAAGTGCTCAAGCTGTTCGGCGGGGCGTTCCACATCCGCGACGCCAGCGGCGACCTCGTGCTCTACTCCAAGCAGAAGAGCTTCCGCATCCGCGAGGACATCAGCCTCTTCGACAACGAGGCCATGACCACGCAGCTGATCCGCATCACCACGCAGTCCGTCTTCGACATCGCCGGCACTTACGCCGTCCAGGACATGGTCACCGGCGAGACGATCGGCGGGCTCAAGCGCCACGGCCTGAGCTCGTCGTTCATCCGCGACAAGTGGGAGATTTACGACCCCGACGGACGACAGATCGGCGAGATCATCGAGGACTCGCAGGTCAAGGCGATCCTCCGTCGAGCCGTCGACTCCGTCGCGGTGCTCATGCCGCAGAAGTACCACGCCACGATCGGCGGGCAGACCGTCGCCACCTATCACCAGAACTTCAATCCGTTCGTCTACAAGCTCGAGGTCGATTTCTCGATGGACACGAACAACCTCTTCGACCCGCGCCTGGGCCTGGCGGCCGCCGTGCTGCTGGCCGCCATCGAAGGCAAGCAGAGCTGATGAGCAAGCCGGCCAGCCGCAAGCCCTCGGTCCGGGCCGTGGTCTTCGACATCGGTGGCGTGATGACCCGACTCAACCCGCCGACCGAGTTCTTCGACACGGCGGCGATCGAGTTGGTCATCCCTGCCATCGAGAACCTCGACGCCGGCGAGATCGACCCCGAGTCGTTCATCCGCCACGTCGCCGAGATCTCCGGCAAGCCGGCCGCATTGATCGCCCGCGCCTTCGACGAGTGGATCGGCGAGCCCTACGACGGCCTTGAGCCGCTGATCGACGACCTCCACGCCGCCGGCGTCACGACCGCCTGCCTGTCGAACACCAACGCCCGCCACTGGCAGCGGCTGGCCGGCGACGCCGACGCCCTGCCGCCCATCGACCCACACCTGCCGCTGGACCGCCTGCACTACCGGTTCACCAGCTTCGAGCTCGGCCGACGCAAGCCGCTGCACGACATCTACCACCACGCCGCCGCCCTGCTCGCCCTGCCGGCGTCGTCGATCTTGTTCTTCGACGACACCGAGCACAACGTCCACGCCGCCCGCGACGCCGGCTGGCTCGCCGAGCGGATCGACCCGGACGCCGAGACCGCCCCACAGATGCGCGACCACCTGTCACGCCACGGCGTCCTGTCGATCTGACCTGTCTTGCCAGCCGCGCCCCTTCGCCGCGCCGCTGTGAAGCGCCGCGGCTCCGCCGCGCGAGCGGCTACGCTTTCCGCATGGCCTCGACCGACGCCGCCACACCCAACCGCGACAACCCCGGCCTCGTCTCCGGCAAGCTCGTCGTGATCGCGTCGATCGCGGTGTTTGTGCTCATCGGCGTCGCCTTCTGGGCCGCCGGCAAGTGGTTCAGCGCGAATCCCATCGAGGCCGACGACACGCTCGACTACGCCAACCGCGCCGAGTGGGTTGTCATGCCCGCGACGACGATCCTGCTGACCGAGCCGCCGCGTTACATGCGCGGGCCGTATGGGTCGAAGATCAAGAAAGAACTACCGTTCTCCATCACCGACGAAACCGCAGCTCAGCTTCAGCGTATTCAAAACGAGTTTGATAAAGGCCCGAATCCTGCCGATCACGCCGCCATATGGTCGTCGCTAGATGTTTTGGGCGAAGCTGGTTTTTACACGCGATGGATTGAGTTTTCCTGGCTGACGTCACCCGACGAGATCGATCGCGAGATTCACATCACGGATGCAGTTCGCGAGGCTCCTGCCGTCTTCGTCCTGCAGTACGTTGGCCTCGATAGCGAACCTTTGTCGCAGCAGCCCATCGGCGATATCGAGCTCACATTCGCCCGCAAAGCCGATGACATCCTCGACGACTCGCTGCGGCTCATCTACCCCGACAACAAGACGGACGAATTCGGCCGCGTCTACCTGCCCGTCTTCGACACGCCGCTGCAGGTCTCGGTCAAGCCCGACCCGCCGGGGCACGAGGCGGAGTACCCGTTCAGCGGATGGCTGATCTTCCCCGGCAAGGTCGGCGGGCCCGAGCCGATCGTCGTCCGGCCGAAGAGCGAATAAGCGGTAACGCGGGTGCCACACCTCGCCGCAAGCGATGTGTGCCGTTGAGTCCCCGCCGGCACTTGGGCACACATCGTGCTCCGCACGAGGTGTGGCACCCGCGTCCAGAGGCCAATCAGTCAGCCGGCTAAACTCGCATCGTGAGCCAAGCCCCCGCCTCGCCGACCGACCTCGCCGACCCGGCCGCCCGCGCGATCGATCGCGTCGAGGTCTGGCCAGCCACCCCCGCCGCCGAGCCCCCCGCCGACTGGGCAACCGCCCTGCCAGGGCTCGTCGGTACGACCCACGTCCGCGTTTTCCTGCTCGAGCGGCCGGCCGACCAGCCGGCGTACGACGACCTCGCCGACGCCCTGCTCGTCGACCCCGTCGCCGAGCGGCTGCACGTCGGCGTCGGCCCGGTCGGCGACCACGCCCGCACTGTCGAGGTCCACCACCAGCCCGGCGTTATGGACCCCGTCGCCATGACCGTCCGCGACGCCCTGTTCGACCTTCGCCCCGGCCTGCCGGCCGACCTCGAGGTCCGCACCGCCGACCGCATCGACCTTGCCTTCGCCCCCGACGCCGACCCGCCGGCCGACGACGCCTTGGCCGGCTTCGCCCGCACGCGCCTGGCGAACACCGTCATCCACGACGTCCACCTGGCCCCAAACCACCCCGACGCGTTTGCCCACCCCGGGCCGTACGAGTTCCGCGTCGCCCACATCCCGCTGACCACGCTCGACGACGACGCCCTGCAACGGCTCTCGCGCGACGCCCACCTGTTCCTCTCGCTCGACGAGATGCGCACGATCCGCGACCACTTCGTGCTGCTCAAGCGCGAGCCCACCGACATCGAGCTCGAGACCCTCGCCCAGACCTGGTCCGAGCACTGCGTGCACAAGACACTTAAGGCGACCGTCCGCTACACGCCCGGCCCGGCGACCGACGACCGACCCGACCCGCTAGACATCTTCCGCGGCAAGCCCGGCCACGAGACGCACGCCGACGGCTCGGTCACCATCCACAACCTGCTCAAGTCGACCGTCGCCGCCGCGACCTTCACCCTCCGTGACAGCCACCCGGCGATCGCGAACTGGCTGGTGTCCGTCTTCGACGACAACGCCGGCATCGTCCGGCTCGACGACGCCGACGGCGTGGCGATCAAGGTCGAAACCCACAACCACCCCTCGGCCATCGAGCCCTACGGCGGGGCCGCAACCGGTATCGGCGGCTGCATCCGCGACATCATGGGCACCGGCCTGTTCGCCCGACCCGTCGCCAACACCTCGGCGTTCTTCACCGCCCCGCCCGACACGCCCGACAGTGACCTGCCCGACGGCGTCATCCGCCCGCGTCGCCTGCTCGAGCAGGTCGTCGCCGGCGTCCGCGACTACGGCAACCGCATGGGCATCCCGACGGTCAACGGCTGCACACACTTCGACCCCGGCTACGTCGGCAACCCGCTGGTCTTCGCCGGCTGCGTCGGGCTGATCCCGCTGGACAAGTGCTTCGGCGACGCGAGACCGGGCGACCTGATCGTCGCCCTGGGCGGGCTCACCGGCCGCGACGGCATCCACGGCGCGACCTTCAGCTCGGCCGAGCTCACCGACGCCCACGCCGATGAGTTTGGCCACGCCGTGCAGATCGGCAACGCCATCACCCAGAAACGCACGCTCGACGCGATCCTCGCCGCCCGCGACCACCCGACCGGCCCGCTCTTCTCGGCCATCACGGACTGCGGCGCCGGCGGGTTCTCCTCGGCGATCGGCGAGATGGCAGAAAAAGTCGGCGCCGAGGTCGACCTCGACAAGGCCCCGCTCAAGTACGCCGGCCTGTCGTACACCGAGGTGTGGATCTCTGAGGCCCAAGAGCGCATGGTGCTCAGCGTCCCGCCCGACAAGCTCGACGACCTGCGGGCCATCTGCGACGACGAGGGCGTGCCGCTCGCCGTGCTCGGGCGGTTCGGCGTCAGCAATTACGCCGTCACCCCCGACGACGGCACCGCCCCGACCGCCTGCGCCCACCTCGTCCTGCGCTACGACGGCCACGAGGTCGGCCGACTGTCGATGCCCTTCCTGCACGACGGCCTGCCCGACACCACCCGCCTCGCAACCGACCCCACTCCCCCCCAAGCCAACCGGAAGCGCAGCACCCGGCTGGGTACCCCCACCGACGCGGCCACGCCCGGCATCGCCGACTCCCTGCACGCCCTGCTCGCCCACCCCAACCTCGCCAGCAAGCACTGGGTCGTCCGCCAGTACGACCACGAGGTGCAGGCCGGCACCGTCGTCAAGCCGCTCGTCGGGCCCGATCACCACGGGCCGTCGGACGCATCGGTCATCCGCCCCAAGCCGGGCTCGCGTCGGGCGATCGCCCTTGGCAACGGCGTGTGCCCCTGGCTGGCCGACCCGGCGAACGCGGACGGCGTCGCCACCGACGCGGACGTGTACCAGGCCACGCTGCACGCGATCGACGAGGCCGTGCGTAACGTCGTCTGCGTCGGCGCCACGCCGTTCGACCCTGTCGCAACGCACGATGTCGGCGCCCCCTTGCCGGGGATCGCCATCCTCGACAACTTCTGCTGGCCCTCGTGCGACGACCCCGCGGCGATGGGCTCGCTCGTCCGCGCGGCCGAGGCCTGCTACGACGGGGCGACGGCCTATCACACGCCGTTCGTCTCCGGCAAGGACTCGCTGCACAACCAGTTCACCACCGCCGACGGCCGCGTCATCGCGATCCCGCCGACGCTGCTGGTCACCGCGCTGGCCGTGCTGCCCGACGCCCGCCGCGCAGTCACGATGGACCTCAAGCGCGCGGGCAACCGGCTCATCCTCGTTGGCCCGACGGATGAGCGCCGCCTCGGCGGCTCGCACCTGGCCCGCATCGGCCACGCGCCGGGCGACGCCGACCTGCGCATCCCGACGGTCGACCTCGCGATGGGCCCGGCGATCGCCCGCGCCGTTGCGGCGCTCGCCGAGGCCGGGCACGTGGGGTCGGCCCACGACTGCAGCGAGGGCGGGCTGCTGCCGGCCGCGGCGGAGATGTGCATCGCATCGGGTCTCGGGCTTGACCTCGACGCGCACCTCGGCTCGCCGACTCGGCTCTTCGTCGAGGCTCCGTCGCGCTACCTGCTCGAGGTCAGGCCCAACCGCCTGGACGCGACCGTCGCCGCGTTGCGATCGGCCGGAGTGCCGCACACCCCGCTGGGCGTGGTAACGGCCGAGCCGCGGCTGCGGATCGAGGGCAAGGGCGGCTTCGTGCTCGACGAACCCGTCGATGGGTTACGACAGAGCTGGCTGGGCCCGCTGGACTGGTGACCCCGGCACCGCCTTCGGAACACTTCGCCGCCGCGGTGCGTTGGTAGGGGTCGCACCGTCCACGGAGCTCGCCCATGAGATCGCTGCTCGCCGCCGCCGCGTTGTTGCTGAGCCCGATCGCCGCCGCCGCGGAATTGCCCACGCAGACGCGGCCGGTCACGCTGGTCGAGCTGTTCACCTCGCAGGGCTGCCACTCCTGCCCGCCGGCCGACGCGGTGCTGGCTCGGCTGGAGCTAGACGCCCGCAACACCGATCAACCGCTCGCGTTCCTCGCGTTCCACGTCGATTACTGGAACCGGCTCGGCTGGACGGACCCGTTCTCCGACCCGGCGTACTCGAACCGCCAACGCGCTTACGCCCAGGCTTTCCGCAGCCGCACCGTGTACACCCCGCAGATGATTGTGGCCGGCGACCGCGAGTTCGTCGGCTCCAACGCCAACGCTGCTCGCCAAGCCATCGACGCCGCGCCGGACCCCAACTCATCTCGCGCCACGATCGCCCTGCGTCGCCTGAGCCTCGATGGCAACACGATCACCATCGACGCGGACCTCAGCCACATCCCACGTAACGCCTACCTCTTTGCCGCCCTGGCCGACGGGCCGCACGCCACGCCGGTCCCGCGCGGCGAGAACGCCGGCAAGACGCTGCGGGAGTCGGCGGTCGTTCGCTCGCTCAACCTGACCGACGCCCGCCCGACAACCACGCTGACCCTCGACCTGCCGCCGGGCATCGACGCCGACACCGCCCGCGTGGTGGTCTGGCTGCAAAACCCCGAGACGATGCGCATCCACCACGCCGTCGCCACGACGCAACACCTCGCGCCCGACGGCGGCTGAACCGGCCTCGCGCGCCGACGCCCTACACTCGCGGCCGTGTCCGCAGACGCCCCGCCCACGCTGTACCTCATCGACGGCCACGCCCAGATGTTCCGGGCCTTCTTCGCTATCCGCGGCGGCATGACCTCGCCCGTCACCGGCGAGCCGACCAACGCGCTCTTCGCGTTCACCGGCATGCTGCTCAAGCTGTTCCACGACTGCCGCCCCGAGTACGCCGCGGTCGCCTTCGACGCCGACGCCCCGACCTTCCGCGACGAGCTGTTCACCGACTACAAGGCCAACCGCGACGCCCCGCCCGACGAGTTCGTCGCCCAGATCCCCCGCATGTACGAGCTGGCCGAGCTGTTCGGCCTGCCGCTGTACGAGAAGCCCGGCTACGAGGCCGACGACCTCATGGCCACCGTCGCCCGCCGCGTCACCGACGGCTCGCTCGACGCCATGCCCGACGGCCTGCGCCTCCGACTCGTCGCCAAGGACAAGGACCTCGAACAGACGATCAACGACCGCGTCACCCTCTACGACGTGCAGGAAGCGGCCGAGATGGACGCCGCCGCGCTGCTGGCCAAGCGCGGCATCCGCCCCGAGCAGGTGATCGACTACCAGTCGCTCCTCGGCGACGCCGTCGACAACATCCCCGGCGTCCCCGGCATCGGCGCCAAGACGGCCGGCAAGCTGCTCGAGCAGTTCGGCAGCCTCGACGGCCTCAAGCAGCGCACCGACGAACTCAAGGGCAAGCAGAAGGAACGCATCGAGGCCGCGATCGCCGACGGCTCGCTCGACCTGTCGCGCACGCTTGTCACGCTCGACCCCGCGGTCGACTTCCCTTTCGACCTCGCCGCGGCCAAGACCGACGGCTCGGCGAAGGTGATGGCCGACGAGCTGCGCGAGCTGTTCCGCACGCTCGGCTTCAACCGCCATGTCGACGAGCTCAACCGCCTCGTGGGCCCGCCGCCGACGAAGAAGAAGCCCAAGGAATCGACCGCCGGCGCGGGCGGGCTGTTCGACATGCCCGACGACGACGGCGACGCCATCACGCCCGCCGACGGCGACTACCGCGTGATCGACTCGGCCGAGGGGTTGGCCGAGCTGGCGGCGACGATCGAGGGCCAGCCCGTCCTGTGCTTCGACACCGAGACGGTGGGCTCCGGCGAGGACACACGGTGCATCGGCGTGTCACTGGCGTGGCAAGCCGGTGAGGCGGTGTACCTGCCGATCGAGTGCCCGGAGCCGGACCGATGCCTGCCGCTGAACGAGGTGATCGACGCGTTGCGTCCCGCGTTGACGTCGCCGAGCACGCTCAAGGTGGCGCAAAACTACAAGTACGACGACCGCGTGCTGCGTCGCGCGGGGCTGACGGTGGGCCCGCCGTGCTTCGACACGATGGTCGCGGCGTTCCT
This sequence comes from Planctomycetota bacterium, assembly GCA_039188455.1. GTDB lineage: Bacteria > Planctomycetota > Phycisphaerae > Phycisphaerales > Phycisphaeraceae > JBCBUE01. Next base: position 962 of record JBCCZA010000136.1, on the reverse strand, counting down.
GCTCAACCGCCCGGGACTGTCGATGGACAACCTGGCGCTGGCCGAGTTGGGGCGGACGACGATCAAGATCTCCGAGCTCATCGGGCAAAAGCCGCGGCGCAAGGCCGACCCGCCGCAGAAGCAGATGAACGAGGTCGCGCTGTCGCGGATCGGGCCGTACGCCGCCGAGGACGCGGACGTGACGCTGCGGCTGTACGAGAAGCTCAAGCCCGAGCTCGACGCGGCCGGGATGGCCGAGCTGGCCAGCGAGGTCGAGATGCCGCTGGTGCGGGTGCTCGGCGGGATGGAGATGGCGGGAATCCGCGTCGACCCGGCCGTGCTGGACGAGCAACGCGAAAAGCTTGAGGCGCGCATCGCCGAGCTGCGGCGCGACGTGCTCGATGCCGCGAGCGTCGACTTCAACCCCGACTCGCCCAAGCAGCTGGCCGAGTTGCTGTTCACGACGCTGGGCTTCCCGACCGTCAAGAAGACCAAGACCGGCTACTCGACCGACTCGGAGGTGCTGGAGACGCTGACCGAGCGGGCCGCGGCGGGCGAGCTGGACGGCGTCGCCGAGCCGCATCGACCGATCCCGGGGCTGATCCTCGAGTACCGGATGCTGACCAAGCTGGTCGGCACGTATCTGGTCGCGCTGAAGGAGGCGATCGCCGCGGACGGCCGGGTGCACACGCGGTTCTCGCAGGTCTCGGCCGCGACGGGCCGACTGGCGAGCAACGACCCGAACCTGCAGAACATCCCGATCCGCACGGATGTCGGGCGCGACATCCGCAAGGCGTTCGTCGCCGAGAAGGGGCACGTGCTCATCGCCGCGGACTACTCGCAGATCGAGCTGCGCATGTTGGCGCACCTCTCGGAGGACGAGGCTCTCATCGCCGCGTTCCGCGAAGGACAGGACATCCACACGGCGGTCGCGGCCGAGGTGTGCGGCGTGCCGCTCGACGCCGTGACCGGCGAGCAACGCG
>JBCCZA010000135.1:0-9429 GCA_039188455.1 Planctomycetota bacterium | reverse complement strand
GCGCGGCGTGACGGGCGCGGGGGAGTAATTGATAGACCGAGGGGAACGTGCCGATCAGGGCCGGCGGGTAGTCGGGCAGGAAGCGTGCTGGCTGATAGCCCCAGGCGAGCTGCGTGAACGCCAGGGCCGAGCCGGCGTTGGGCGTGCAGACCACGACGAGCCGATCGATCAGCTCGGCCCCGGCCCATGTGGGCGCGGGCGGCGTGTCGGCGGCGAGCACGTCGGCGTCGCCGTAGCGCAGCAGGTAGCGCGCGATGAGCCCGCCCATCGAGTGAGCGACGAGGTCGAAGCGGACGTCGGCGTAGTCCTCGGGCGACCCGCCGTAGCGTTGGGCGTACTCGGCCATGACGTAGGCCTTGCGGTCGAGCAGGTAGGCGTGCAGGCGCTGGGCGTTCTCGACGTTGTCGCGTCGCCAGTCGTAGGCGAACTGGAAGCAGGTGAAGTGCTCGTCGCCGTAGTCGATCGCGCCCGACTCGGCGAGCTGCTGATCGACGTAGCCGCCGGCGCCGAGGGTGGCGAGGATCTGCCGATAGGCATCGAGCTGCAGCGGCAGGAAGAGCACGCGCAGCCGGACGCGATCGAGCGCCCCATTGACGGCGACGCGGTCGGTCAGCTCGCCGAGCGTCGCGCCCTGGCGCATCGGCAGGGCGATCAGCCTGGCGTCGGCGGGGCGATTGGGGTTGACCGATCCGCCGTCGAACGCGCCCCACACGACGCGGCCGGTATCGGGGTCGACGAGGCGTGAGCCCAGGATGCCGGGGATGACGACGACGGGGTTGCGGTCGGGCGCGTTGTGCTGGGCGGCGCGGTTGTAGACCTGGCCTAGGTCGGGTGTGTGGCTGGAGGCGCAGGCGGTCATCGCCAAGGCGGCGATCGCAGCGAGAGTCGTGCGTGCGAGGCTCGGCATGCGTCGAGCGTATCGCGCCGCGGTTGACGGAGGATTCACCCCGCTTCCGCGACCTCGCCGATCGCCGATAGCCGGTCGTGGCGCTTGGCGACGAGGTTTTCGACCTTGAATCGCTTGAGCTCGCGGACGGTCTGCGTGATGTAGCGCTCGACGTTCTGGACGGCGGCCTGGGGGTCGCGGTGGGCCCCGCCGAGCGGCTCGTCGATGATGGCGTCGATGGTGCCGAGCTTGAGGTTGCTGGGGGCGGTCAGTTTCATCGCCTCGGCGGCGGCGGCGTTGTTGTCGGGGTTGGCCTGCTTCCAGAGGATGGCGGCGCAGCCCTCGGGGGAGATGACCGACCACCAAGCGTATTGCATCATCGCCAGCCGATCGCCGACGCCGATGCCCAGCGCCCCGCCCGAGCCGCCCTCGCCGATGACGACGCAGACGATGGGCGTCTTCAGCCGGGCCATCTCCATGAGGTTCTCAGCGATCGCCTGCGCCTGGCCGCGTTCCTCTGCCTGCACGCCGGGGTAGGCGCCGGGCGTGTCGATGAGCGAGACGACCGGCAGGCCGAACTTCTCGGCGAGCTTCATGCAGCGCAGGGCCTTGCGGTATCCCTCGGGGTGGGCGCAGCCGAAGTTGGCGGCGATCTTGTCTTTCGTGTCCTTGCCCTTGTGGTGGGCCAGGACGAGGCACTTGTGCGGGCCGATGCGGCCGAAGCCGGCGAGGATGGCGCGGTCGTCGCCGTAGCGGCGGTCGCCGTGCAGCTCGTAGAAGTCCTTGACCATCGCGTCGATGTAGTCGACGGACTGCGGTCGGCCGGGGTGGCGGGCGACCTTGACGGTGTTGTGCGCCGACAGGCTCTTGTAGGTCTTGCGGAGCATCGCGGTGTGCGACGCGCGGAGCTTGCGGAGCTCGTCGGTGTAGTCGATCGCCGGGTCGAGGCCGGCGGCGGAGCGGTCGGGGTCGGCCTGGGCCTCGAGGTCGGCGAGCTGCTTCTCGAGCTGGATGATGGGCTTCTCGAAGTCGAGCTCGAACAGGCCGGTGTAGGCGTTGACGGTGGTCATAGGCGAGGCCGAGGGCGGAGGGACGAGGTGCGAGGGTTGCGGGCGTTGTCGACGGCGTGTGTCGGGATCGCCCGCGGTTTGACCGAGTATCGTAACCGCATGCGTGATTGGGCGAGCGATTTATGACCGATCTGCCGCGGGTTGCGATCGTGGGCACGGGGCTGCTGGGCGCGAGCGTCGGGCTGGGGCTCAAGGCCCGCGGCTGGACGGGCGAGGTGGTGGGCATCGGGCGGACGCCGGCGACGCTGGCGGCGGCCGAGCGGATCGGGGCGATCGACCGCGGGACGAGCGATTACGCCGTGCTAGCCGAGTGCGACGTGGCCGTGGTGGCCGTGCCGCTGGGGGCGTTCGACGCCGTGTTCGCCGCGATGGCCGAGCACGACCACGACGGGCTGGTGATCACCGACGTCGGCTCGACCAAGCGCAGCGTCGGGGCAGCCGCCCGCAAGCACCTGCCCGACCCGCACCGCTGCGTCGGCTCGCACCCGATGGCCGGCAAGGCCGAGTCGGGCCCCGAAGCCGCCGACGGCGACCTCTTCGTCGGCAAGCCCTGCATCATCTGCGCGGCCGACGGCGACCACCCCGACGCGATCGCCACCGTCGAGTCGCTGTGGTCGGCGCTCGGTAGTGACTTGCTGCGCATGCCCCCCGAGGCCCACGACGCCGCTGCCGCCTCGACCAGCCACCTGCCTCACGCCGCCGCCGTTGCGCTGGTCGCCGCCGCCGACCGCCTCGGCCCCGACGGCTGGCAGGTCGCCTCCACCGGCTTCGCCTCGACCACCCGCCTCGCGTCGAGCAACCCAACGATGCGCGCCGACATCATGATCGCCAACGCCGACGAACTCGACCTCGCGCTGGGCGTGTTTGTCGACGAGATCTCTGCCCTCCGCGCCGCCCTGCAAGCCGGCGACCGAGCCACGCTGCTCGACCTGCTGAGCCAAGCCCAGCAACGCCGCGACAACTGGTGTGACAGGTGAACCCAAATTCAACCGCAGAGGCGCAGAGGAAAAGGTTTGACGGCAAATGTCCTCCGTGCCCTCTGCGCCTCTGCGGTTCACTAACCTGAAATTGCCATGCCCGACCTCCCCCACACTCTCGCCTTCATCGGTGCCGGCCACATGGCCGAGGCCATCGCCCGCGCCGCGATCGACCACGGCGTCGTTCCCGTCGACCGCTTGATCGCCGCCGACCCGTCCGCCGAGCGCCGGGCCGTGTTCGCCGAGCTGGGCGTCGCGACCACCGACGACAACGCCGTCGCCGTCGCCTCGGCCGAGCAGGTGCTCATCGCCACCAAGCCTCAGGCCGTGACCGCCGCGGACGGCGCGTTCGCCCGCCAGTTCGGCGACGCCATCCGCGACGGCCAGGTCCTCATCACCATCATGGCCGGCATCACCACGGCCAAGCTCGCCGACGCCCTCGGCAAGCCCGCCCAAGGCCCCGGCGCCCCGCCCATCGTCCGCGTCATGCCCAACACGCCCATGCTCGTCGGCCGCGGCATGGCCGGCGTCGCGCTCGGCCCCGGCGCCAAGCCCGGCGACGACGGCCTCGCCATGCGGCTGTTCTCCGCCGGCGACTCGCTGGCCATCCGCGTCGACGAGCCCCACCTCGACGCCATCACCGCCGTCTCCGGCTCTGGCCCGGCCTACCTCTTCTACCTCGCCGAGGCCATGACCAAGGCCGCCCACGACCTCGGCCTGGCCGAGCACGCCGACACCCTCGTCGCCCAGACCCTCCTCGGCGCCGCCGAGCTCCTCGCCGACTCCGAGCACCCCCCCGCCGAGCTCCGCCGACGCGTCACCTCCCCCGGCGGCACCACCGAGGCCGCGATCAACCACCTCGACAGCAAGACCTCGCACGGCGCGATCGTCGACGCCCTCAAGGCCGCCGAAGCCAGGTCCAAGGAGCTCGGCCAATGAGTCATCCCCTCCGCGTCGGCTTCATCGGCGCCGGCGCCAACACCCGCGAGCGCCACATCCCCGGCCTGGCCGCCATCGACGGCGTCGAGCTCGCCGCCGTGTGCAACCGCTCGGTCGCCTCGGCCCAGAAGGTCTGCGACGCCTTCAACATCCCCCGCGCCACCGACCGCGCCGCCGACCTCTTCGCCGACGACACGATCGACGCGATCGTCATCGGCACCTGGCCGGACCAGCACGCCCCGCTCACGATCGCCGCGCTCGAGGCCGGCAAGCACGTCATGTGCGAGGCCCGCATGGCGACCGACGCCCCGTCCGCCGAGGCGATGCTCCACGCATCACAACGCCGCCCGGACCTCGTCGCCCAGGTCGTGCCCTCGCCCTTCACGCTGACGCTCGACGCCGCGATCCGCCGTTGCCTGGCCGACCGCCTCGGCACGCTGCGCTCGGTCCGCATCGAGATCCTCCCCGGCGTCGTGACGGACCGCCCCCGCCCCGCGACCTGGCGGCTCCGCCGCTGCTACAGCGGTAACAACATCATGTCCGTCGGCATCTGGGTCGAGGCGATGATGCGCTGGGTCGGCCCCGTCGCCGAGCTGACCGCCGAGCTGACGACCGCGATCCCCGAAGGCGTCGCCCCCGCGACCGGCCAGCCCGTCGCGATCGACGTGCCCGACCATGTCGAGGCCGTCGGCCGACTCGCCAGCGGCGCGGCGTGGTCGCTGATCGCCTCGACCGTCGTCCCCGCCGACCCGTCCGACGCCGGCGTCCAACGCCAACGCATCCTCCTCACCGGCGACGCCGGCACGCTCCACGTCGAGATGGGCCAAGCGACTTTCCACCCCGCCCATGGCTCGCCCGAGCCGCTGACGTCGGACCCGTCCGCCGGCTGGCGCGTCGAGGCCGACTTCGTCGACGCCATCCGCGACGGCACGCCGATCACGCTGACCGACTTCGCGACCGGCCTGCAGTACATGCGGTTTACCGATGCGCTGCACGAGTCACACCGACTTGGGGTGGCCGTCCGTGTTTCGTGATCAAACCGCAGAGGCGCAGAGGGCACAGAGCCAAACCCGTTTAGCCGGCGAGCTTGCTCGCCGTTCTCTGCCTGCAACCGATCGGTGACGTTGCCTTGGATCGCAAGCCATCCGATCGAGCTGAGTCGTAGACTTGCCCCATGCCCTATCGCACGCTGCGTGATTTTGTCGAGGCCTTGGACAAGGCGGGGGAGTTGAAGCGGGTGACGCCGGCGGTGTCGCCGGTGCTCGAGGCGACGGAGATCGTCGATCGGGTGAGCAAGTCGCCCGCCGCGTCGGTGAGCGAGCACGCCCGGGCGTTCGACCCGCGGCACTGCGGGCTTGGTGGGCACGGGGTGCTGTTTGAGAACGTGGAGGGGCTTTCCGGGGGGGCTTCCGGGGGGATGCCGCTGGGGATGAACCTGTTCGGCAGCTACCGGCGGATGGAGATGGCGCTGGGGTGCGCCGACGGCGGGTTCGGGGCGTTGGCGTCGCGGGTGGCGGAGATCGCCAAGCCCGAGCCGCCGGTGGGGCTGATGGAGAAGGTCAAGAAGGGCCTGGAGATGGCCAAGCTCGCGTCCCTGCCGCCCAAGCGCGTGAGCAAGGGCGTCTGCCAGGAGGTGGTCAAGCGTGGCGACGAGATCGACCTGTTCGAGCTGCCCATCGTCAAGTGCTGGCCGCACGACGGCGACCCGGCGGCGCTGGATCACGTCTTGACGCCCGAGCAGTCCGGCACGGCCGCGGGGCAGGGGCGGTACATCACGCTGGCCGGCATGTACACGATCCACCCCGACGACGCGGGCAAGCCGGACGGCCAGCCCCGCCCGTCGCGCAACGTCGGCATGTACCGCGCCCAGCTCATCGACAAATCGCACACCGCGATGCACTGGCACATGCATCACGACGGCGCCTCCCACTGGCGGGCGTGGCAGAAGCGCAACGCCGACGACGCTGAGTTTCGCGATGCGCACGGCACGCACCCTTCCGGGAGTGGGGGGATGCCGATGGCGATCGTTCTTGGCGGTGAGTCGGTGTTGCCTTACGCCGCGACGGCCCCGCTGCCGCCCGGCATCAGCGAGCTGCTGTTCGCAGGGTTCCTCAACGGCGGCGCAATCCCATTGGTCAAGTGCCAGACGATCGACCTCGACGTGCCCGCCAACGCCGAGATCGTGATCGAGGGATACGTCTCGACGGACGCCGAAGGCATCGGCGTCACCCCCGACGACCTGACCCAGGCGCAGCGCAAGGGCACGATCGACGAGCTGTTCCGCGATGCGGTGTACGAGGGCCCGTTCGGCGACCACACCGGGTTCTACTCCCTGCCCGATCGCTACCCGGTGTTCACCGTCACCGCGATCACGCACCGCAAGCAGCCGATCTACCCGGCCACCATCGTCGGCCTGCCGCCGCAGGAGGACTACTACCTCGGCAAGGCGACCGAGCGGGTGTTCCTGCCGCTGCTGCAGACGCTGATCCACGACATCGTCGACTACGACCTGCCGATGTTTGGCGCGTTCCACAACTGCGCGTTCGTCAAGATCGACAAGCAGTACCCGCTGCAGGCCCGCCGGGTGATGCACGCGATCTGGGGGGCCGGGCAGATGGCGTGGACCAAGGCGATCGTCGTCGTGGACAAGGACGTCGACGTGCACGACCACGAGGCGGTGCTGTTCCACCTCGCGGCCAACTGCGACCCCGGGCGCGACATCGAGCTGGTCAACGGCCCGCTGGACATCCTCGACCACGCCGCCCCGCGGCTGGGGGCGGGTCACAAGATCGGCTTCGACGCGACGCGCAAGCTGCCGGACGAGAGCTGCGGCGGGCACCTGGTGCGGCCGTTCCCGCCGATCCTGGCGATGACGGACGAGATCAAGCACCGCGTGACGCAGCGGTGGAAGGCGTACGGCCTGTGACGCGGCGGGACGGTGCCGCGTAGCCGGCGAGCTGCCTGACGGCAGCGGGTACGATCTCGCGGATGGCCAGCGACGCAACGGGGGTATCCGATGGCGGGGCGACGGGGCGTGGCGCGGCCGATGGGCGCGGGGCCGACGGGCGCGCGGGCGGGCCCGGCTCGGTCGGCCGGTCGCTGCGATATGCCAAGCGCAGCCGGCGGCAGAAGCAGGACGCGGACTCGCACGCCGATGGCGACGGCGTGCTGCCCCCGCCGATCGTCGACCACGAGCTGGTGCACGACGGCCAGCCGGCGCTGGTCGAGACGCAGCCGGCGTTGGACGAGTTGATCGAGGTGCTGCGGTCGGCCGGCACGTTCGGGTACGACAGCGAGTTCATCGGCGAGCACACGTACCACCCCGAGGTGTGCGTGCTGCAGGTCGCGACGGCGTCGGGCGTGTGGCTGATCGACCCGCTGGCGGAGATTGACCTGTCGGGGTTCTGGGCGCTGATCGCGGACGCGTCGGTGGTGAAGATCGTGCACGCCGGGATGCAGGACCTCGAGCCGTGCCCGCGGCTGATCGACCACCCGCCGCGCGCGGTGTTCGACACGCAGGTGGCGGCCGGGTTCGCGGGGCTGCCTTACCCGGCGTCGCTGGACAAGCTCGTTGCCCAGGTGGCCGGTGCCGACCTCGGGCACGGGTTGAAGTTCAGCAACTGGAACCGCCGGCCGCTGACGCCGCTGCAGCTGGCGTACGCGGCGAACGACGTGCGGTACCTGCCGCTGCTGCACGACCGGCTGGTCGATCGACTGCGTGAACTGGGCAACATCGAGCGGGCGGGGTGGGCGTGCGACGAGGCGTTCGCGGCCGAGGCATTTGTCATCGACCCCTTGGCGCGGCGGTTCCACGGCAAAGGCTTGAGCCGGCTGGACGGCAAGCAGACGGCGGCGCTGCGGGGCCTGCGGGTCTGGCGTGAGGGCGCGGCCGAGGTGGAGGACCTGCCGCCGCGGACCTTGCTACCGGACTGGGTGGTGCTGGCGTTGGCCGAGGCGTTGCCCGCCGAGCCGGGCGATCTCAAGGCGGTGAAGGGCTTGCCTCAGCCGGTGCAGCGCGTGTACGGCGAGGCGTTGGTCGAGGTCGTGGCCGAGGCGTTGGCGGGGCCGGTGCCCAAGCCGAGCAAGCCGATGCGGCCGAAGTCGCAGGCCGAGAAGGATCAGCTCGGGGCGCTGTGGCGGGGCATCAATGCGCACTGCGCCAAGCAGGGCGTCGCCACCCAGGCGATCACCAACAAGTCCGAGGTCACGAAGTACTGGTGGCTGACGCGCCGCGGCAGGCCGACAGACGATATGCCGCTCGCGACGGGCTGGCGGGCCGAGCTGCTTGGCGAGGCGTTGACGCTGCCGACGATGCCGGGGTGATCAAGCCTTGGCCGGCTTGGGCTCCGGGTCGGGCGGCTGGTCTTTCTGCGTCTCCTGCCAGACCGCGGCGATCACGGCCGGCACGAACACCAGCAGCGGGATCACGACCTGGTTGGCCGTCAACGCGTTGACCACCGGCTCGCGGATCGGCTCGAACGTCAGCAAAAGGGCGATCGTTCCCAGCACCACCAGCGTCGAGCCCGACACCGTGGCCATCATCACCACCGCCAGCTTGAACAGGATGAACGCCAGCATCCCGGCGACGATCAGCCCGATCAACGCACCCGCCCAGTACAGGTCCGGCGGCAGGTTCACGACCTCCGCCCGCGCCAGCGCGTCGGCGATGCCGGTCCACAGGTTGGCCCCGATGAAGGCCCCGATCAGCCCGCCCAGTAGCGCCACCGCGTACTTCATCAGCGGCATGCAGATCACCGCCAGCAAGAGCCCGATGCACCCGCCGAGGATGTACGGCACGCCGATCGCTCCGCCCAGCGCGTAGCCGCTGAACAGCCCGATGAGCAGCGCCAGCCCGACGGTCACCCACTTGTACAGCCGGTACCCGTTGGCCAGGCACATCGCGCCGGCGATGATGAAGATCACCGACCACGTCACCGTCAGCTGCTCGAGCAGCGGCAGCACGTTCTCGGGATAGGCCAGGAAGTCGAGACGCGAGAACAGCCCCGTGACCGTCTCGAACAGCGCATCGATCTGCAGCGAGTCGGCAAAGCCCTTGGCGAGCAACGCGGTCATGGCAACGCTCCGAGAGCGCAACCCGACGCGGGCCGCGCGACAGACAAACCGGCGACAACGCGCCGGCACCGTCAGTCATCGGCCTGGCGTCGCCCGAACGTCCACTGGGCCCCGAGCCCCACCAGCGTTATCAGACCCACCACCGCCAGCTGGGCCGCCGCATGACGCGGCAGATACGCCTCGGCCCCCGGCCAGACCGTGGTGAGCAGCGTTCCCCCAGCCAGCCCCAGCACGCACGCCCCCAGCCACGCCGCCGCCACTGTCACCGTCCCCGTCGGCAGCACCGCCCCGAACACGAGCGCAATCCCCCCCGCGATCGCCCCCGCCCCGATCACCACCATCCGCGACTGCCCATCGAGCTCGCCCCACAGCTCGGCCACCCACGCGAACGACGCCGACTTGAACCCGTCCAACGCCGCCAGCAGGTCGTCGCGCACGTCCTCGGCGTCGATGCCCAGGTCCATGCCGTCTGCGTCCTCGGTCG
>JBCCZA010000134.1:0-9503 GCA_039188455.1 Planctomycetota bacterium | reverse complement strand
TTCTGGTGGACTTGCCTGCCCTGACGGATCGGGTCCTGGCGCTGCCAATGCGGGCCGGTCGAGGTGCGATAGATCACCAGCCCCGCCTCGGGGGCCGTGATCGTCGTGGCTTCGAGCTGCTCGCGCAGCTCGGTCAGCCGCTCGTCGCGGATGCGGTACCGCCGCACTCGGCTGGTCAGCCGTGCCTGGTCGCCGGAGATCGACCGCTCGGCGTTGCGCTTGGTGTTCTCCAAGGCGTCGCGAGCCTGGGCGACGCTGGTTTCCTTCTGCTTCTTGTCGCGGAGGAAGGCGTACTTCTCGTAGACGTCGATGTCGAGATTCGCCGTTTCCAACCCGGCCTCGGCCTCGATCTTCTCGACGATGTCACCGTCTAGCTCGGCGAAGCTGATGAACTTCTCTTCGTAAAGCTCTTGGCTGTTAACAAGATCGTCCTCGGCCCGTTTGAGGCGTCGCTCGGCTTTCTCTAGGGCGAGTTCCAGCTCAAGCCGCTTTTGCACGACTTCGCCTTCTTCCCACTTCGCCAAGTCGAGCTCCGCCAGCTGCAGCTTGACCTCGGCGTCGCGGATCTCGCTGGCCGACTCGTTGCGCTCGATCTCCAGCTCCTGCTCGGCCGTGGTCATCTCGGTTCTGGCCGTCTCGACGCTCAGCTCTTCCTGCTCGACCTTTTCGGCGATGTCGCTGCTCTCCAGCCGGACCAGCACGTCGCCTTTCTCGACGAACGTGCCCTCTTCGACGATCTCGACGATCGCGACGCGCCCCTCGACCTCGCTCTTCACTTCCGTCTGGTCGGCCGCTTGCAGCTCGCCGGACGCCACGACCGTCAGGTCGAACGACTGCGGCTCGACGCGGTACCACTGAGCGCCCTCGATCCCGACCGCGGTGCCGGAGTCTTCGCTCTCGCCGCCCAGCAGCGTCCAGCCGGCCACCGCGGCGATGACCAGCACCACCGTCGCCACCACCGCCATGACCCCCGCCAGGCCCATTCCTCGTCGTCTGTCGCCGCTCGCTGCGTTCATGATTCACCAGCTCCGCCCGAAGGCTTGATTCTCTGATTTCGCGTGCTCGTCCCGGTCCCCGATCGCATGATATCCGCGTCTTCGGCCATCGATCGGCCGATCCCCAGGATTGGGGCCGAAATTCGCTGAGCGCCCGCCGTCGATCAGCCCGGCCGACGCGCGGTGGCGGGGCCGGCCGCCGGGCCTTCGCCGGCCTCCAGCTTGGCCTTGGCCTGGCCGTCGGGCCCGATCGCGGGCTCCACGGGGGCGGGCACCAGCCGCACCGGCGGCAGCCACTGCCCCCGGGCGTCGACCCGCATCTGACCCGTGTCCAGCAGGAAGTTCAGCACGTTCAGCCGCAGGTTGCGGATCTCCGCATCTCGATCGTTCTGGGCGTCGACCAGGTCCTGCTGGGCATCGATCACGTCGCGCGGGCCCAGCACCCGCTCGCGCAGCCGAACCGAGATCAGGCGGCGCTCGTTGATCTCGACGTTCCGCTCTTGCAGCCGCAAGTTGATGTCGGCCCGCTCGATCTGGCGGATCGATTCGCGGACCTCCAACGCCACGCGGTCTTCCAGGACCGTGGTGGACCGCCGGGACCGCTCAAGATCGATCAGCGCCCGGCGATACGCCGTCCACTCGATCTTGCGGTCCAGCGGGGCGTCGAACTCCAGGCCCGCGCGGTAGTCGCCCTGGCCCGCGTCGATCTCCACGCCTTCCTCGAACACGTCCCCCACGGCCGGCAGGCGGATGTTGCCGAATGCGTCCAGGTCGGGCAGCAGTCCGTTCTTGGCCACCCGCACGCCACGCACCGCGTCGTCGACTCGGTCCCGCTGCGTCTGCAGGTCCAGCCGATAACTCAGCCCGGCGTCGATAGCATTCTGCGACTCGAGCGCCGGCACCGGCACCTCGATGTCCACCGGCACGATCTCCAGCGGCCGTTGCGTGTCCAGGCCAATCCGCAGCTTGAGCGAGTCGAGTTGGGCCTGATACCTGTCGAGGTCGGAGTTCAGCTGCGACCGGGTCTGCAGCACGTTCGACTCCGACTGCTCGGCCTCGAAATAGGGCTGCCGCCCCGCTTCGGCTAGCGCCTCGAACCGGTCACGCAGCCGCTCCAGGGTCTCCACCTGCTGCTCGCGGTTCTTGATCTGCTGCAGCTGCAGGATCAGCCCGAAGTAATCCGACGCGAGGCTGACGAAGAATGATCGGCGGAACCGCTCGAATTCACGCACCTCGTAGATCAGGTCACGCTCGGCCTGGATCAGCGACTCCCGCGCAACTTGCCCCGCCCCACGCAGCAGCGGCAGGTTGAACGACCCGGTGAACGACAGCGACGCGAAGTCGTCGTCGGCCAGCCGACCGCCCGTCCCGACCTCTTGCTGCAAGAGGCGCGTGTACTCGACCAACGCGCCGACCGACACGTCGCCGCCGTAGGGCAGGCGCTGGGTCATGCGCAGGTCGCCGACGATGTCGGCCACCTGATCGAAGTCGCCGGCCTCGGGTGTACCGCTGACGCTGCCGGTGATCGTGCTGAAGAACCGCGGGCCCCAGAGGTGGCGCTCGACGATGAGGCTGAGCGTCGTGAGGAACAACGCCTCCTTGCGGTTGCGGTACTCGGGGGCGTGCTCGATGGCGTAGGCCAGCAGGCCCTCGAGGTCGAGCGTCACGGGCTCGCCGACGTCTTTGACGAACTCCTCGCCGCGCTCGGTCGCCGCCTCGATGGCCCCGGGGTCGGCCCGCTGAGCCGGCAGGCTGTCGACGCCTGGGCTGAGCGTGGCCGGCTCCTCGTCGTAGACCCCCTGGGCGTCGTCGGCGAACTCCGCGGGCGACCCGGCCGACACCCCCACCCGTCCTGACTCGCTCAGCGACATCGCCTGGCGGGCCTCGACCATCCGGTCGACCTCCCGGTCCAGCTCGTTCAGCGGGCTGGTGCAGCCAGCTGCCCAGACGATCGCCGCCCCCGCCGTGATGTGCACTGCCGCCCGCTTCATGACGCCACAGCATATCGGTGCGACGCCTCGCCGGCGGGCAAAAACGCCGCCGATGCGCATAATGCGGCCCGCCAGCCCGCACGACCCTTCACCCGCGGGGCATGGCTCTCGCCTATGCCCAATATCACGTACGACAAGCACTCGTTCCTCATCGATGGTCGTCGGCTCTGGCTGGTCTCGGGGGCCATCCACTACGCCCGCGTCCCCCGCGAGCTCTGGCGGGACCGCCTGCGTGCCGCCAAGCGGGCCGGGCTCAACTGCGTCGAGACTTACGTCTTCTGGAACGCTCACGAGCCGTCGCCCGGCAAGTTCGACTTCACCGGCGACCTCGATCTTCGCCATTTTGTCGAGCTGATCGCCGAGGAGGGCATGTGGTGCATCCTGCGGCCCGGGCCGTACGTCTGCGCCGAGTGGGACCAGGGCGGGCTGCCGCCGTGGCTGCGGGCCGCGGTCCACGAGCGCAAGGGCGACCCCGTCGACATCGAGCTGCGGCAGGGCGACCCGCGATTCCTGGAGGCCTGTTCGCGCTACCTCGCGGCCGTGATGGGGCAGGTCGCCGACCTGCAGGCCACCCGCCCCGGCTCGGGCGACGGCAGGCCGGTCGTTCACCCCGCGTCCCACCCCGGCGACCCCGCGGGCGGCTTCGGCGGCGGGGCCGGCGGGCCCATCCTGCTCACCCAGGTCGAGAACGAGTGGTTCAGCCACAACCCCGAGCAGCACGACGCTTATCTCGTCGAGCTACGCCGCTACCTCCGCGAGAACGGCTGCGACACGCCCCTGAGCAACTGCAACAACCTCTGGCAGCGGATCGACGGCACCATCGACACCTGGAACGGCGCCCACCACCTCGCCGCCGACACCCGCCAGCTCGCCGCCGTCCAGCCCGACGCCCCGCGGATGGTCAGCGAGTTCTGGCCCGGCTGGTTCGACTCGTGGAACGCCCCGCACGCGACCCGCGACCCGCAGCTCACGCTCTACCGCCTCGCCTCGATCCTCGCGACCGGCGCGATGCCCAACCTCTACATGTTGCTCGGCGGGTCGAACTTCGCCTTCTTCGGCGGCCGCACCGTCGGCGGCGACGCCACGTTCATCACCCAGTCCTACGACTACGACGCGCCGCTCAGCGAGCACGGCGGGGTCACGCCCAAGCTGCGGCTGCTCCGCCCGCTGACGACCTTCGCCGCCCACTTCGGCTCGATCTTCGCCAACGCCGAGCCGACCTTCCAGCCGACCGTCATCGACCCCAGCGAGCAGCGCCACCCGCTGTCGATCGCCGAGGTCCGCGGGGCGCAGGGCTCGGCGACCTTCCTGCTGCAGGACGAGCGGCCGCAGGCGGGCACGGTGCAGCTGCTGCTGCCCGACGGGCGCTCGCTGCCGGTGCCGCTGATGAAGCGGCGGGCGCAGTGGGTCGTGCGCGAGGCGAACCTCGGCGGCGTCGCCAGGCTGGACTACACCAACCTGTGCCCGATGGCGTTTGTCGGACGCAAGCTGCTGGTGCTGTTCGGCCCGGCCGGCGCCGACGGGCTGGTGTCGATCGAAGGCACGCCACTGGGCGTGAAAGTGCCGACCGGCAAGAAGCCGCTGGTCGAGGCGGTCGGCGAGGTCGTGCTGGTGGTACTCAACGAGGCGCTGGCCGACCACGCGCTGCCGGGCGGGCCGGGGCTGTGGCTGGGCGTCGATCGGCTGGACGAGTCCGGCGAGCCCGTCGCGGCGCCGGGCTACACCCGCTGCACCGCGATTACGCTCGACGGCGAGGTCACCGAGGCCCGCCGCACCCCGCCCAAGGCCCCCGCCGCCCCGCGGCTCGACGCCTGGCAGCACGCCGCCCAGCAGGGCCTGGTCAACGGCACCGACGAGGCGTATCAACCCATCGACGGCCCCGAGACGCTCGAACGCCTCGACACCGGCTTCGGCTACGGCTGGTACCGCGTCCCCCTCTCCGGCCACGACGCCGCCCAGCCGCTGCTCGCCCCCGACGCCGGCGACCGGCTGCACGTCTACTCCGGCGGCAAGTTCGTCGCCACCCTCGGCAAGGGCCCCGGCGCCGACGACGAGCCCAAGGCCATGCCCCTCGGAGACGACGCCGTCGTCCTCGCCGACAACCTCGGCCGATTCAACTACGGGCAATACCTCGGCGCCGACACCAAGGGCCTCGCGTCCCACCTCTACCACGTCAGCCCCATCAAGCTGCCGACCGTCGACGTCACGCCCGGCCTCGCACCCGACCCGTTCGAGCTCGACGGCTTCGCCGCCCTCCGCCGACGCGGCGAACGCCCGCCGGCCGACCACGTCTCGTTCGCCCTCAAGGCCACCGGCCGCAAGGCCATCGTCCTCGACATCCAGGGCTTCCCGCAGGACGCCGTCCTGCTCATCAACGACCAGCCCGTCGCCATCCTCGCCAACACCGACGACGGCATGGGCAACCTCCGCCTGCTGCTCACCCCCGGCAACGAGCCCGTCAGCTCCGGCACCAACACCTTCACCCTCGCGCTCTTCGAGCACCTCGACCCCAAGGCCAAGCCCGCCACCCACATCAAGCTCTACCGCTGCGAGACCAGCGTCACCAGCAAGGGCCAGTGGAAGTTCGCCAAGTGGTCAATGCCCGACCACGACCACTTCTCGCCCATGCCCAAGGCGACCCCCGCGCTGCCCGCCTGGTACCGCACGCGGTTCGACCTCGCGACCCCGCCCACCGTCGACACCCCGCTCTACGCCGACCTCCGCGGCCTGTCCAAGGGCCAGGCCTACCTCAACGGCCACAACCTCGGCCGCTACTTCGTCGCCACCGCCACCGGCCGCGCCGTCCCCCCCCAGCACCTCCTGTATCTCCCCGAGCCCTGGCTCCACACCGACCAGCCCAACACGCTCACCCTCTTCGACGAACACGGCAAGCTGCCGACGAAGGTGAAACTGGCGTATCGCACGGCGGGGCCGTACGGATAAGCTTGATTGGATGAGCGAACCGGGGCAAGTCAAGTGGTACCGATCGTGGGTTCGGGTTCCGTCCTTCATCCTTTTCTGGACGTTTGTTCTCTCGCTGGCACTATGGCTGCCCGTCATCATGTTGCTGGCTGCCGCCAATGTTGGTTCGTTTGGCCAGACTCTCTCCCTTTTCATTTTCGGAGCAATCTTCGTTCTCAGCTTCGCCGGTTTCATTTTGTGGGGGTGCTGGATCGCTCCAGTGCTCAAGGCAGGAAGTCTCCGTCATCTCTACTGGGGTGACAGAACACCAAGAATCCTCGCTCGTGGACTAGGTTTCTCTGCATTCATGCCAGTGGTTTGGCTATTTTTCGTCAGTCTCTATTGCCTATATGTTTGGGAGGGTTTGCTGAAGACGCCGGACATGCCGCCAACCCCCTACTTCGAGTGGTTGGTTGTTACGGGTTTGCTTGCTTTTGGCGCGACATGCATCGCTATACCACTTCGTATATGGGTAGTTCGCCGATTTAGATCAACGCTTAAAAAAGCGCAGATATGCTTCGAGTGCGGTTATCAATTATATGACGCGCCGGGGCCAGACTGCCCCGAGTGCGGCGAGCCGATCCCGGCGTCGCCGAGTTAACCTCAACCCATGCCCGAGCCCGGCAAGGCCAACCTCTGGAAGTCCTGGGTGCGGTGGGTCACGATCGGCCTCGCCGCGTGTTTTGTCCTGTCGATCTTCCTGATGCCCGTGGCGGCGATGCTGATCCAGGTCACGGGCGCCCCGCCGACGCTGATCGATGAGATCGTCGGCTTCGCGATCACGCTCTTCCTCGCCGCGGGGGTGGCCGGCACGATCTGGTCGTACTTCGTCGCCCCGCCTCTTCGCGCCGGCGACCTGCGTCACCTGCGTTGGCAAGACACGCCGCGCAAGCTCGGCGCGTCGCTCGCCATCGCGCCGATGGTGCCGGCGATCATCTGTGCCGCGGTCGCAGTGGGGATGCCGTCGCTGACCATGCTGCTGATCTGGTCCTCGGGCGGCCCGGGCATGGAGCTCAACTGGCTGATCGTGTGGGTCACGTGGACGGCCCCGATCGCGATCGCGCTCTGCCTCGTCGGCTACCCCATCCGCCTGCTCACGCAACGCCGCTTCCGCCGAACCATCGCCGCGGCGCACATCTGCTTCAAGTGCGGCTACAACCTGCGCGGCACCACCTCCGGCGCCTGCCCCGAATGCGGCGAGCCGATCCCCGCGTTGCCGGGTTAACCTCATTCCATGCCCGAGCCCGGCAAGGCCAACCTGTGGAAGTCGTGGGTGCGGTGGGTGTCGATCGGTTTCACGCTCTGCATCCTGCTGTCGATCGTGGTGCCGACGGGGTACGGGCTGCTGATCGGGTACGGCCACGCCACGGGGGCGCTGGCCGAGGTCCTCCTGCCGTTGGCGACGGTCGCGCTGCTCGGCTTCGGCGTGTTGGGCGGGATCGTGTGGTCGGTGTTCGTCGCGCCGATCGTGATCGCCGGCGACCTGCGCCATCAGCGCTGGAAAGACCGGCCCAAGAAGCTGCACGACCGGCTGGCCTTCGGGCCGATGACCCCCGCCGCCATCGCCGGCGCGATCGGCCTGCTGTTGCCGGCGATCGTGGTCGTGCTGTCGATCGTCATGGACGAACCGCTGCTCCGCGCGGACTTCCCCTTCGTGCGGTTCGTCGCCGTCGCGGTCTTCGTCACCGCGGTGCTCGCCGCAATCGGCTGGCCCTTCCGCGTGCTCACGCAACGCCGGTTCCGCCGGACCATCGCCGCCGCGCGAATCTGCTTTGGCTGCGGCTACAACCTGCGCGGCACCACAAGCAACGCCTGCCCCGAATGCGGCGAGCCGGTCCCCGACACACCCGCTGCTTCACCGCAACACGACTAATCAACGGGTGCCACGCCTGGTGCGCAGCACGATGTGCGCCTCGGCATCCTCCACCCACCGGCACACATCGCCTGTCGGCGAGGTGTGGCACCCACGCACCCATCCAAAGACTCACCCCCGCATCGCATCGGCCAGCCAGCCGTCCGGCTCGCCCGTCGCGTCGCCGCCCGCGTCACCCTTGCCCGCTTCGTCCGACGCGCCGTCTTCCGTCGCCTCGCCCGCCTCGCGCATCTGCTTCGCGAGCTTGTCCAGCACGCCGTTGACGAACATCGGGCTCTGCTCGGCGCAGTACTGCTTGCTCAGCTCGACCGCCTCGTTGATCGCCACCTTGATCGGCACACGCCCGCTGGCCATCTCGTGATGCGCCAAGCGCAGGATCGCCCGGTCCACCGGCGGCTGGCGGTGCGTCGGCCAGTCCGGCGCCAAGGCCGTGACACGCTCGTCCGCGGTGCCGTGCGTCACCCACGCCGCGAGCGCCAGGTCGACCGCCTCGACCCGCACCGCCTCGTTGGCGTCGTGCTCGGCGTCGACGTTGTCCAGGATCGCCTGCCGGTCCAGCTCGCCGGTCACGTCGATCTGATACAGCAGCTGCATCGCCAGCCGGCGTACGTCGCGCCGCTTGCCGGTGCCGGCCTGGGGGGTGCTCGCCGTGGTCATCCGTTGCCCTCGTGTCCCGCGACGTTTTCGATCTCGCGCATCAGGTTCGCCATCTCTACGGCCGTCAGCATCGCCGACCGACCGGCATTCCCCATCTTCGCCCCCGCGCGGTGGATCGCCTGCTCCAGCGTGTCGCACGTCAGCACGCCGAACACGCAAGGCACCCCGGTCTGCACCGACACCTCTTTCACCCCCTGCGCACACTGATCGACCACCGCGTCGTAGTGATCGGTCTCCCCGCGGATCACACACCCCAGGCAGACCACCGCGTCCCACCCCTCGTCCGCCAGCTTCTTCGCCGTCGCCGTCAGCTCCACCGACCCCGGCACCCACGCCACGGTCACCCGCTCATCCACGCCCCCCACGCTCCGCCACGCGTCCATCGCCCCCGCCAGCAGGTGCCGCGTCACGAACTCGTTGAACCGCGCCACCACCACCGCCACCCGCGCCGAGTCCGCCACCTGGCTCCCACGCACCACCGCCGCCCCCCCCTCGGGCGTCTCGATCCACGATTCCTCGGCACGATGACCCTCGTTCAACATCGAGCCATTCTAACGCACCACACCCCCGCGATGTTCCCCGCCGCCCCAGCCCACCGACGCCTAACACGCCCCCTTTATGATGCCCGCCCACACTCATCACTCCGCACTCCCAACTCCTCACTACCCGAGCCGACCCATGACCCTCGCCAAAGTCTTCAAGGCCTACGACGTCCGCCAGACCTATCCCCAGCCCCTCAACGAAGACCTCGGCTACAAGATCGGCCGCGCCACCGCCCAGTGGTTCAAGCAGCAAGGCGACACCGCCGGCAAGACCTTCCTCACCACCCACGACCACCGACCCTCCGCCCCCTCGATGCAGAAGGCCTTCATCGACGGCGTCCTTGCCGAGGGCATCGACGTCGTCAACTTCGGCCTCGCCGACACCTCCTTCCTCTACTTCGCCATCCCCCACACCCCCGGCGCCATCGGCGGCGTCCAGTGCACCGCCTCCCACAACCCCATCGAGTACATCGGCTACAAGCTC
>JBCCZA010000133.1:0-9624 GCA_039188455.1 Planctomycetota bacterium | reverse complement strand
GGCGATGAGCATGACGCGCTTGTCGGGGTGCTCTTTCTGCAGCGCGACGATCTCGTCCTGCGCTTCGGGGCTGATCATGCACTTGCCGTGCAGCTCGCGATCGGAGCGCGAGTGGGCCTCGGCCCCGGGGGAGAGCAGGTCGGTGGAGATGTCGCCGACGCCGGCGATGTAAGTGACGACATCGATGGTCTCGGGCACGTCCGGGAGCTTGGTGAAGAACTCGGCCTTGGCGTAACTCTCGAGGATGTCCTTGGCGATGGCGCTGCCGGACTTGAACGCGGCTTCGAGGCGCTCGGTGTCGGCCTCGTAGAGGAAGACCTGGGTCTTGAGGACCTCGGCGGCCTGCTGGGCGATGGCGCCGTCGCTACCGGGGGCGTCGCCGAGCGTGAGGTCGAGGAGGACCCGGATCGAGGGGCCGCCTTTCATGTGGGACAGCTGCTCGAAGGCGTCGGCGGGGGTGATTTCTGCGACGGTGGCCTGGCCGAGGATGATCTGCTTGAGGAACTCGGCCTTGACGCCGGCGGCGCTGGTGGTGCCGGGCAGGGTGTTGTACGTGAAGAACTTGAGGCACGCGTCGTGCTGCGGGCTGGCGGGGTCTTTGACGTGGTCGATGATCTCGCTGAGGAGCTCGGCCCCGTCGATGGGCTTGGGGTGCAGACCGGCTTTCTTGCGGTCTTCGATCTCTTCGAGATAGCTCGTGTAGGCGCTCATATGCGTGTTAAATGGCTCTCAGCGGCGATTATTCACCCAAATCCGGCGGCGATCGTAGCAGACTGTTTCGACGGATTTGGCTGGCTGGGGGCCTCAATCGCGATGTGCCGCAATTGAGTTCCCGTCTCACCATAGGCCTGCGGGTGGCCGCCGGGCCACTGTGGCGGTTGAGCTCGCGAGGCGCTTGTCGGGGAGCGAGCGGGTTGGCGCACGAGGTGGGCTGCCTGCCGATAACGCTGCCGGGCGGGATGAAGACGCACCGCGGGTCGATATCCGCGGGGATCGCCGAACCCTTGTGGAGCCCGACATGTTTGAGTGGATCGACCCGATTGTGGAGGCCGGCGGGCGCGTGACGCCTGGGGTCGTGCGTCGACCGGCGGGCCGGCTGGTGCGTCGGTGGATCAAGCCGAGCCGTCAGGGCGAGGCGGCGCGGTGGCTGCTGCGGCGGGTGCCTTGCCGGGTGATGTCCGGGCCGTTCGCCGGCAGCCGGATGGTCAAGGCGGCGGACAACTCCGGGCTCGCGCCGCGTCTGCTGGGGACGTACGAGCAGGAGCTGCACGGCTGGGTCGAGGCGGTGATCGCGCGCAAGCCGAGCCTGATCGTCAACGTCGGGGCCGCCGACGGTTACTACACCATCGGCTTGCTGCGTCGTCTGCCCGACGCACGGTCGATCGCGTTCGAGATGCTCGACAAATCCCGCCGCCACCTGACCAAGTCGGCCCGGATCAACGGCGTCGCCGACCGCCTCGACATCCGCGGCGCCTGCGACGCGCAGGCCCTGCAAGACGCGATCGCCGGCCACGACGACGCGGTGATCATCGTCGACATCGAGGGCGCCGAGCTGGAAGTGCTCGACCCGGCGATCGTCACGGACCTCGGCCGATGCGAGCTGATGATCGAGACGCACGACGGCTTCCGCGACGGCGTGACCGACGCGATGGTCGAGCGGCTGTACCGCACGCATGAGCTGTCGTTCGTCGACGAGCTGCCGCGGAAGCGCGAGGACGTGCCGGCCGACCCGCCGTCGCTGCGGAACCGCTGGGAAGACCTCACCGCCGAGCACCGCGTGATCCCGCAGCAGTGGATCGTGGCGAAGCGGCGGGCGGCCGACCAGGCCGAGCCCGCGCCGATGCGCATGGCGGCTTGAGCGGACACCCCACCGATCGGCTCAGTACTTCGGCCCGTTGAGATCGATCGGCCCCGCGGGCCACGCGGCGCCGGCCGGGTAGATCATCACGTAGCGATCCGACCACGGGTTGGCCTTGGGCGCGGCGGACGTGCCGTCGAAAAACCAGTTGTCGACGCAACGCGCACCGAGCTTCTCGTAAAACCCGCGGGCCAAGCCGGTCTGATAGAGGCTGACCGTCAGGCTCAGCTCGCCAAGACGCAAGAACGCGTCGCGCACGACACGCTGCCCGAACCCGCTGTTCTGGCGATCGGGGGCGACGGCAACACCCGAAAGGGCCAGTACGTCGAGCGGGCCCGCCTCGCCAACGATCGAGCGGACAAAGGTGGTCGCCGTCGCGACGGGCCGATCTTGATCGATAAGCACGTGCAGCATCGCGTGCGGCGCTCCACCATCGCCCGACGTCCACATCGCGTTTCGCCGGGCTCGGGTGGCCTCGACCTCTTCCGGCGGCAACGGTTTCATCATCTTGGCGTACGCCCGATCCCTCAGCGCCCACACGGCGTTCAGTCGATCGATCTCGACCTGCCCGGGTGTCCAACGCTCAAGCCGTAAGTTGGGATCGGCCATGCCCGCAACGTAACGTGTCGGCGTGCCCGCCCCCCGCCCCATCGTCATCCTCGGCAACACCGCCGGCGGCAAATCCGAGCTGGCCGTCGCGCTGGCCGAACGGCTCGACGGTGAGGTCATCTCTGCCGACTCGATGCAGGTCTACCGCCACATGGACGCCGGCACCGCCAAGCCCACGCCCGACCAGCGTCGACGCGCCCCGCACCATCTGATCGACGTCGCCGACCCGCGTGAGCCGTTCACCGTCGCCGACTGGCTCGCCCTGGCCGAGCAGGCCATCGCCGATATCCGGCGGCGCGGCAAACGCCCCATCGTCGTCGGCGGGACCAACCTCTACCTCAACGCCCTGCTCCGCGGTCTCATGCCCGGCCCCGAGCCCGACCCCGTGCTCCGCGCCGAACTCAACCACCTCGACAACGCCGACCTCCACGCCAGGCTCGCCGCCGCCGACCCAGCCGCCGCGGCTCGCATCCACGTCGCCGATCGCAAGCGCCTCGTCCGCGCCCTCGAGGTCATCGCCCTCACCGGCGAACCCATCAGCGCCCAGCAAACCCAGTGGCAAGAGCCCACGGCCGTCACCCCTCCTCCTTCCCCCCTCGCCGCTCAACCCTCGACCTACCGCCACGACCCCATCCTCCTCGGCCTCGCCTGGGACACCGACGCCATCAACCACCGCATCAACAAGCGCGTGCGCGCCATGTTCTTCCCCGACAAGGAACCCGACCTCGCGGCCGACGTGGTCCCCGCCGGCGAGTCGCTGCCCGACGAGGTCGCCCGCCTCGACGCCGCCGGCCTGCTTGGCGCCCAGGCCCGCGAAGCCCTCGGCTACAAGCAGGTCCTCGCCTACCTCCACCGCGACCAACCCGCGCTAGCCGATCCAACCATCAAGACCCTCGACGACGCCTTCGAGCGCACCAAGGTTCTCACCCGCCGCTTCGGCAAGCAGCAACGCACCTGGATGAAACGCTACGTCGGCGTGCGGTGGATCGAGATGCCGTGCGATAAGCCAACCCACCTCGCTTTGCAAGCGATCGAGTCGATCCACGGAGCTCAAGGCTCTGCGGGCTGAAGCGAAAACCGAAAGGCGCGTGCACCGCCCCCCGGCGCGACGTCGTCAGGAAAACCCTCCGCGCCGGGCCCGAAGCTGGCGTACATCAGGGCTCGATCCTCGCCGTCACCGTCGACCAACCACACCGCCGGCACACGCCGACCCACCAAGTCATCGACGATCGCCTCGCGGATCACAGCCACGAAACGCTTCGGGTCTGCGTCGAGGTCGATCTCGACGATGTCCGCCTCGTACAGCTCAAGGCCGTCGTCCCGTCGATACGAGATGCGGTGACCGGCGATCTCCGTCACGCGCCTGACTCCGGGGTCGCCAATCTCGACACCGGCCCAGACACCCTGCACCTCTTCCGGCAGAGCCACCACGCCGGGCGGAGGACCGGCTGCGCCCGCCGGCGGCGCGTTGCGCTCGGCTGGGCGATAGCGCAGCGTCAGCGTGCCGGCCTCTCGATTCTCGCTCAGCAGCACGACGTCGTAGGCGTTGCCCGCGGCGGTAAACGCCGTTGTGTGGACCGGGAATCGGCTGGCCGTGACGAAGCTGCTGTCATCCGGCGGGTAGGTGTGCATGTTGACGAGAACGGCGGGTCGGTTCGCGGCGATGTCGATACCGCCGTCGATGCCGTTCTCCTCGATGAACCGCCGGGCGCCCTCATCTCCGCCCTCGCGAAAGCCTTCCGTGATGGGGAAGAGGTTGCCGGTGTCGTAATCGATGAAGACGGGCACGCCGTAAGGTTGGTGTTCGACGTCGTAGAGCGTGACGGTCCGCCAGCCGGCCTGCTGCTCTTGCCGGATGACCAGGATGATCGGCGTGTCTTCCGGCAGGCCGCCCGCGAGCTCGACGGCCTCAAGCAGTCGGTAGTCCGGCCGCCTAATGCCCGAGACACCGGTGAAGAATCCTGGAATAGGTTGGTTGGTCACGACCGAATAGGTCGGCATAGATAGCAACGAGACAGTCACCTGGGCGTTGCGCAACAACTCTCGTTCTTGCAAACGCCCGGCGATCTGCCGTTCGAGCTGCGTCGCTGTCATGCCCGCTGCCTTAACAACACCGAGGCTGAACAACTCGATCTCGCCATTGGCATCAATGGTGTGCTCGGTGCGGAAGTCTTGACCGATGTCGAGAAGCTCGAAGATGGCGACGCTGATCCGATCGCCGGGCTGAAGTCGGGACTCGGCCTGACTAGGCAACAGGTCTTCAGGGCGTACGTCCGTGACATTCGCCAACAAGTCCAACTCGGCGATCCTCTCAGGGCCCGGCACCCGGATCACGTCATCAGGTCGGATGACGAGGTTGTGCTGCATGTCGCCCTGGCTCAACTCCGGCCAGGGCACCTTGATGATGCGCTGGTTGGCGACCGGCTGAACGGTGGTGCTCGCTGCCGAGACAGCGGCGGTGTTGGACGGCCATAAAACCTGATAAGTAACGCCGCCGCCTACGATCGCTGCGGCGAGGACGAGCCCGGCCGCCAGCTTGGCCTGCGTTGTCGCGAGCAGGCCGGCCGCGACGCCGCCGCTCGCTTGCCCGACGCCGGCCAGCCCGACGCCCGTCAGGCCCGCCGCGAGCCCCGCGGGCATCGCGAGCGCCGACTCGGCCGCCAGGCCCGCCGTCAGCGCCGCCGCGGTGACGCCGAACCCCTTGATCGCCAGCTTGTCGCGCAGGTGATCGACGGCCGCCTTGATCCGCCGACTCATCAGCGACTCCGACACGCCCGCCTCGTCGGCCAGGTCAGCCAGCTTGCGGCCTTGGTAGTACCGCTGCAGGATCAGCCCGCGCGCCGCGTCGGGCAGCTCGAGCAAGGCTTCGTCGAGCGCGACGCGCACGTCGTCCCACGGGGCTAACGTCTCGGCGTCACGAGCTGGCGCCTCGGCCTCTCGCCGACGGCGGCGGGCGTCCTTGCGGATCAGGTCGACGGCGGTCGTCGTCGCGCAGCGGTGCAGCCACGCGCCGACGCTGCCGTGGATCGCCTCGGCCGAGCGCGCGAGCTTGACGAACGTCTCCTGGGCCGCGTCGCGTGCGCCCCACTCGTCGCCCAGCCGGCGGAGGCAGGTGGCGTAGACCATCGGGCCGTGACGGTCGACCAGCTGGGCGAACGCGTCGGCGTCGCGGTCTCGGGCGTATCGGCTCAGGGCGTCGGTGTCGATGTCGCTCATGCTTCAGCTGCTCCGGGTGACACCAACAGGACGCCGCCCACGGTGGTCCTGAACCCGGCTCGAGAAATTTTGCAAGTCAGCCCGGCACGGCATGCCGACGACCGCTCAGATCCACCGAGCCGGCAGCTGTCCAAGCGCGGCTCACGGGCCGACGTAACGCGCCGCCGGTGTCGACATCTCGTGCGCCGCCGAGTGCATCGGCGTGTCCCACCCGCCCAACGACATGGCGATCAGCATGGCGACGCCGACCGCCGCGACCAGCGGCCCGACGCCGAGGATGCAGGCCTGCAGCGCAGGCGGTGCGCCGAGCCCGACCGGCTCGACCGGCAGCGGCGGCGGACCCGGCGGGGGGCCGTAGCCCGCGACGCCGACGAGGTGAAGACCGACCGTCAGCCCGGCCGGCGCCGTGGCCGCGGCACCCTCGGCAGCCATCCCGGCCACGAGCAGCGGGATCGTCGCGATGTATCCGCGCGACCTCAGCCGGTCGCGCAGCAGCTCGACCGCCGCGCGGACGCGCCTGCTCATCGACGCGCCCGACACGCCGGCACGCTCGGCCAGCGTTCGCTGCGACACCCCGTTGAAGAAACGTTCGACGATCAGGTCGCGCTGCGAGCGGGGGATCTCCAGCAGCGCTTCGTCCAGCGCGACGCGTACGTCTTCCCACGGCGGCAGCTCGACCACCACATCGGGGCTCGCCGCGCTGGCCTCGCGCGTCCGACGGCGGGCTTCCTGGCGGATCAGGTCGATCGACGTCGTGCAGGCGCACCGGTGCAGCCAGCCACCGACGCTGCCATGCACGCGCCCCGCCGAGGCCGCCAGCTTGACGAACACCTCTTGCGTGGCGTCGCACGCCTGGTCGGGGTCGCCCAGCCGGCGCAGGCAGGTCGCGTAGACCATCTGGTGATACGCATCGACCAAGGCCGAGAAGGCCTCGGGGTCGCGCGTCCGGGCGTAGCTCCCCAGCAGGTCGGTCGATACGGAAGGGCTCGGTGCTGAGGACGCCACATCAGACGGACGTCGCCCGCGCCGCGGACTTCCACGCCGGGCCAGAAAATCTCGAGATTTCGTCTGCCAAGAACCCACGACCACTCCCGGTTGGTTCTCAAGACGCCGAACATCGCACGACCAAACCGCTCAACTACGCCCGCGAGGCAGACCGACGGGGGATCCCTCGCGGCGGGGCACGGTCACCGCCGGCGGTCAATTTACCGGACGCGCGACCCGCAGCACCACCGCGCCCACGCCGCCGGGCTCGCCGTCGGGGAAACCGATCTCGATCCGGTTGGTCGGCAGCAGCATGCCCGCGGGGATCCGGGCCTTCTTGATCGAGCCGTACTCGCCGCCCGTGTCGCCCTTACGCCAGTCCAGCCGCTCGGCGGCGTCCTCGACCGGGATGTCGATCACCCGGCCGTTGAACTTCACCGCGATGTCGTGGTCCGTGCCGTACGGCCGACCGACGGGGATGCGCAGCTCCGCGTACTCGGCGTCGCGCGGGTTCGGCACGTCGACCGTCGTCTTGAGCGTCTGCCCAGGCTCGACCGCGACACCGACGACGTCGGCGTAGTACGCCACCTCGTTGATCGCCCGCGCCTCGCGGATCGGCCGGTCGTACTCCACGAACAACGCGATCGACTCGTGCGGCTCGAGCACCAGCCCGTCCAGCGAATCGATCTGCTCCTCGGAGAAGTAGGGATCGAACGTGTCCTTACGCCCGTGCTTGCGGAGCGTGATGGACCGAGGCAGGCGTTCCATGCCCAGGTCGATCGCGAGCGGCTGCGGCTCGAACGAGACGTTGTTGAACAGCAGGATCAGCCGGTTGTCGTCGACGAACGCCTGGTGCGAGACATCGATGCTCGGACAGTCGATCGCGACGCGCCGGCCCTTGACGTCCTTGAAGAACTTCCAGTAGTCCACGACACGCGACTCGACCCACTCCTCGACAGGGTTCTTGAAGTCCTTGGACACCAGCAGCGCGTCCTTGTGCTCGGGCGACCAGCTGAGCGTCTGCGTGATGAGGTAGACCACGGCCTTGTCGATGACGTGCGGATGATCCATGAACGTCATGGCGTGCATGATCCCGCCGTTGACCATCAGGAAGTTGTAGAGCGATCGGCGTGTCATCTCGTACTCCCAGCCCTCCAGGTCTGGGAAGTGCTCTTCCATCAGCGCGTTCATGCTCTCGACGCCGCGGGCCGGGTCCACGGGATACCCGCCGAACTCGGAGATGACGAGCTTGATCGGCTTGTCGTACTTGTTGATGCTGAAGCTGGCGAGCGAGTCGATCACGCCGTCGATCGGCGGCCCGCCGGTGATCCGGCCGAGGAAGTCGCCCGCGTCCTCGTCCCACCACATGTAGTTGTACGGGTGGAAGGCGTAGAAATCGAGCTTGCCCTCGGTGCCGTCGATGAACTTGCCCAGGTTGCGATGCAGCACCTGGTAGTTGTCGCGGAACTCCTGGATCGTCGGGAAGCAGGGCCCGCCGACGAGGATGTCCATGTCGAGCTCGTCGGCGTACTTCAGCGCGCTGAGGTGGTAGCCGTAGAAGTTCTCGTCGTTGTTGGCGTTGAAGTACCAGAACGGCTCGTTGATGCCCTCGAACCAGCGTGGGGCGTTCCAGTCGTCGAAGGCGTGCTTGATGTAGTTCATCGTCACCTCGGCGGCGTGGTCACCGTCGACGGGGAACGGCTGATGCTTGGTCTCGTCCTGCGGGTGGGTGTAGGTCTCGAGGAACTTGGGCCAGGTGCCCTTGGTGAAGTTCTCGGTGACGATGAGGTCGAGGCCGTCCGGGTGGCTGGTGGCGACGTGGCCGGCGTTGCTGCGGGAGCGGACCGGGACGGTCTCGATCATGCGCTCGATGTCGACGTAGCCGGGGCGGTCGGGGTCCTCGAAGATGCACTCCTCCCAGCCGACCGCGGCGGTGAGCAGGTTGACGTGCCGGCCGAAGGTGATGCCGAGCTCGTTGAGGTAATAGTCGGCCTGGTCGGCGGGGAGCTGGCCGAGAGTGAGGCCCATGTCGGCGATGCCGAAGTAGCGGTCGCGGCTGAGGTCGCTGATGCCCTCGATGCTGCGGGTGACCGTGGGCTGGACGGTGACGGGTACGGCCTGGCCGCGGACCGCGGGGGCGAGGGTCAGCAGGCAGGCGACGGCGAGGAGACGAGCGGTGCGGGTCATGGGGGCAGGCCCAGAAAAGAGGAGAGGTCGGTCGCGGCGCGGGCAAGACCTGAGGCAAAACGGCCCGGGACGCGCGTAATTGTTGATTGTCAATCATGTTAACGGCGTTGCCTGGCCCGGGGAAGGCCGGCCCGAGAACTCGCGTAACGCCAAGGAGGCAAGGCGTTTGCCGAAGATCGCGGATGACGGGGCGGGAGAGGCCAACCCGGCCTCGCCGCGTCCGGGTTCGTGCCTGCGGGTTGACATCGCCGACCGCGGTTGCTCAAGTCCGCCCGCCTCGACGGGCGATGTCAGCCGCAGAACGCGAATCGCGAACCCGCCGCGAACCCCCCGCCGTACTGTTGAACCATGGCCAAGAAAGCCGCCAAGAAGAAGAAGACCGCCAAGCGGGCCGGCAGCAAGTCGGCCGGCGCGTCCCGCCGCGCCGCCGCCCCCGACGCCACCGGCAAGCACCTGGTCATCGTCGAGTCGCCCACCAAGGCCAAAACGATCAACCGCTACCTCGGCCCCGACTACGTCGTCATGGCCTCGGTCGGCCACGTCCGCGACCTGCCCAAGTCGCCCCCCAAGGGCGCCAAGCGCAAAGACCACCCCGTCCCCGGCGTCGACCTCGAGCACGACTTCAAGCCGACCTACGAGGTCATGCCCGACTCCAAGAAGACGGTGACCGAACTCAAGAAGGCGGCCAAGCAGGCGGACGACATCTGGTTCGCGACCGACCTCGACCGCGAGGGCGAAGCCATCGCCTGGCACCTCACCCACGCGCTGGG